>NZ_BAABEP010000038.1:0-65000 GCF_039540215.1 Streptomyces tremellae | reverse complement strand
GCCGCGGGGACGCCGGGCGGGGGAGGCGGCGGCGCGGCCCCGGTCAACCCGGCGGCGGGCGCCAACCAGGTGCGGAACATGTGGCCCGACATCCTGGAGGCGGTGAAGAACCGCCGCCGCTTCACCTGGATCCTGCTCAGTCAGAACGCGCAGGTCGCCGGGTTCGACGGCACCACCCTCCAGATCGGCTTCATCAACGCGGGCGCGCGCGACAACTTCTCCGGCAGCGGCAGCGAGGACGTGCTGCGACAGGCGCTCTCCGAGCAGTTCGGCGTGCAGTGGAAGATCGAGGCCATCGTCGATCCGTCCGGCGGCGCCAACCCGCCGTCCCCCGGGGGGAGCGGCGGTGGCGGCGGCTTCGGCAACGGTGGCGGGGGCAACGGCGGTGGGGGCGGCGGCTTCGGAGGCCCGGCGACGGGTTCCGGCGGGTACGGCGGCCCGGCCGCGTACGGTCAGGGCGGGCGCGCCCAGGGTTCCGGCACCGGTCCCGGAACCGGCCCGGGCCCCGGTGCGGCGCCCGAGCCTGGCCCCGGCACCGGCGGTGACCCCGGCCGGGGCGGGACGGGGGCGTACGGCGGCGGTGCCTCCTTCGCGGGCGCGGCGCAGTCGGCGGCACCGCGGGGCGGCGGCTCCGGGGCCGCGCCAGGACCCGGTGAGGGCAGCGGCCCCGCGTCCGGCGGCCCCATCGGCGGTGGCTCCGGACAGGGCGGACCGTCGCAGTCGACCCCTGGGCCGCGCCCCGGGCCTGAGCCGGCCCCACAGGCCCCGCCCGCCCGGCCGCCGGTCTCGATCGAGGACGACATCCCGGAGGAGGACGACCCCGATCTGGTCGACTCCGCGCTCTCAGGGCACGACCTCATCGTCCGCGAACTCGGCGCGACGGTGCTGGAGGAGTACAACAACGAGTAACGAGTAACGAGTAACGAGTAGTGAGTAACGGGTGCCGGGTGCCGGGTGACGCAAGCGTCCCCCCCACGTGGCTCCGGGCCGCCGGCCCACCCCGGCCCGGCGCCCGCCCGCCCGGGGCAGCAGCTCCCGCGCACCGGGCAGCCCCGGGACACCGGGAAGGGCCCGCGCACCGGGCAGCCCCCGCACACCGGGAAGGGCCCGCCGCGGCGCCGGATAGGCTGACTCCCGTGAAGGTCCTTGTCATCGGCGGCGGCGCCCGCGAACACGCCCTGTGCCGCGCTCTCTCCCTCGACCCCGACGTGACCGCCCTCCACTGCGCGCCCGGGAACGCCGGGATCGCGGAGGTGGCCGAGCTGCACCGGGTCGACGCCCTCGACGGCGCGGCCGTGGCCCGCCTCGCCACCGAGCTGGAGGCCGGGCTCGTCGTCGTCGGCCCGGAGGCCCCGCTGGTGGCCGGAGTCGCCGACGCGGTGCGCGGGGCCGGCATCCCCTGCTTCGGCCCGAGCCGTGAGGCGGCGCAGCTGGAGGGGTCGAAGGCGTTCGCGAAGGACGTGATGGCCGCGGCCAACGTTCCGACCGCCCGCAGCTACGTCTGCGCCACGCCCGAGGAGATCGACCGCGCCCTCGACGCCTTCGGGGCGCCGTACGTCGTCAAGGACGACGGCCTCGCGGCGGGCAAGGGCGTCGTCGTCACCGAGGACGTCGCCGCTGCCCGCGAACATGCCCTGGCCTGCGGGCGCGTGGTCATCGAGGAGTTCCTCGAAGGACCCGAGGTCTCCCTCTTCGCGATCACCGACGGCACGACGGTCCTGCCGCTCCAGCCCGCGCAGGACTTCAAGCGCGCCCTGGACGGCGACGAGGGCCCCAACACGGGTGGCATGGGCGCGTATTCGCCCCTGCCCTGGGCCGATCCGAAGCTCGTCGACGAGGTCCTGGAGTCCGTGCTCCAGCCGACCGTGGACGAACTGCGGCGCCGCGGCACGCCGTTCGCGGGACTGCTGTACGCGGGGCTCGCGATCACCTCGCGCGGGGTAAGGGTGATCGAGTTCAACGCGCGGTTCGGCGACCCCGAGACGCAGGTCGTGCTGGCCCGGCTCAAGACCCCGCTGTCCGGCGTCCTGCTCGCCGCCGCCGAGGGCACGCTGGCCGGGCTGCCCCCGCTCAACTGGCGTGAAGACGCGGCCGTCACGGTCGTCGTCGCCTCGCACAACTACCCTGGTACGCCCCGCACGGGCGACCCGGTCGACGGCCTCGCCGACATCGCGGAACAGGACGCCCCGCACGCGTACGTCCTGCACGCCGGCACCCGCGTGGACGGTGGGCGCGTGGTGAGCGCGGGCGGCCGCGTGCTGTCCGTCACGGCGACGGGCAGGGACCTCGCGCAGGCGCGGGAGCGCGCGTACACGGCGGTGGACCGCGTCCACCTCGACGGTTCGCAGCACCGCACGGACATCGCGCGGCGCGCGGCGGAGGGCTGAGCGCGGCGGATGCCCGAGCGCGGCGGAGGCCCGAGCGCCGACACTGCGCCCGGGGCCCGCCCGCGACGGAGCCCCGGGGCCGCGCCCACGGCCTAGCCCGGTGGGAGCGCCACGGGGTGACCGTCCGGTGTGCCGTGCCCCCGCCCGTGGCCCGGATCGCGCACCGCGGCGCCCTGGGGGACACGGGGTGGAAAACACGGGCGCGGCAGACCACTCGCATCCTCCCCCGTGCCGGCCACGGGCGGCGCGGCGCCGTCGAGCGCCGCACCGGTCACCGCCTCCTGGCGGATCCCCTCAGCCGGGGACGGTCCTCGCCGGGCTGCTCCGCGGCCTCCGAGAGCCGGTCGAGCAACTCGGGGACGGCGAGCAGCGCGCGTCTCTCGTCAGGGGTCAGCCGCTCCGTGATGGTCTCCGCCACCCAGCGGCGGCGCGTACGCCGGTCGCCGGCGAGCGCTTCCGCGCCCGCCGGCGTGAGCGCGATGAGGAAGGACCGCCCGTCGTGCGGGCTGCGTGAGCGGCTGACCAGGCCGAGCGTCTCCAGCTCCCTGACCGTACGGCTCATGCTCTGGTGTTTGAGACGGTGCGCCGCGGCCAGCGCGGCGATGGTCTGGGGGCCTTCGCGGTCGAGCGTCCCCAGCGCCGTGGCCTGCAGCGGCGGCACCGTGTCGGCACGGGCGCGTACGACGCGCACGAACCGGCCGATCGACTGCCGCAGCCTCTCCGCGATGTCCTCGTCGTCCCTCTCCATCCGCGAAATATACAATGCTGCTGTAGATATTTTCCGCATGCAGAGAGAGGGACCCCGTGCGCCTCACCAAGTACGCCCACGCATGCGTCACCTTCACCGACGGTGACCGCACGCTGCTGGTCGATCCGGGCACCTTCACGCCGAACGCGGCCGAGCTGATCGCGGAGGCCGACGCGATCCTCGTCACCCACGAGCACTTCGACCACTTCGACGAGGCGGCTCTCAGGGCGGAGCTCGCCAACCGCCCCGACCTGACCGTCTACACGACGGCCGAGGTGGCGGCGAAGCTGGGCGGCCAGGCCGTGGCCGTCGCGGCCGGAGACCGCGTCACGGCCGCGGGCTTCGACGTGACGGTGCACGGCGAGCACCACGCGCTCATCCACGCCGACATCCCGCGGGCTTCGAACGTCGGCTTCCTGGTCGAGGACCGTGTCTTCCACCCCGGGGACTCGTACGTCGTGCCCGAGGCCGCCGTCGAGACCCTGCTGGTGCCGACCAGCGGGCCGTGGACCAAGTTCGGCGAGGCCGCCGACTTCGTGCGGGCGGTGCGCCCCGGCCGCACCATCCAGATCCACGAGCTGATGCTCAGCGAGCTGGGCCGGAACTCGGCCGCGATGTTCCTCGGCGAGGAGGGTCTGACCGGTGTCGCGCTGGAGGAGCTCGCCTGGGGCGCCTCCACCGAGCTCTGACCGGACTGCTCCACCGGGCGGGGCGGGACGCGACGGCTGAGGGCGGGGGCTCTCCTGTCCGCGCACGTGGTCCCGTCCGGTCGACGGCCCTCCGCCGAACCGGGTACGCGCCGTACGGGCGCGTCTGCGCCGACCGGAGCATCAGGGCTACGCCCGCCGCGCGCCGCCGACCGGTGTACGCGGCGGCGTCGGCCCACCCGATCGGTCCGCGCGGGTGGCGCCGGGCGCGCGCCCCCGGGACCTGTCCGCGGCCCGGACGGCGTGAACGGCCCGGTCGGCCCGGTCGGCAGGCCTGTCCGGGCGCCTGAACCGGCCTCGCGGGGCGGCCCCGGGCCACCGCGGCCTCTCGCTGCCGTCGTCTTGTCGTATCGAGTCTTTGTCGTATCGCGGAACCGCTGAGCCGCGATACGCCAGCACCTTTACCCAAAGCCATTCCATCGAGTGACGGGCCCGCCAACCGTGGGACGCCCGGCCGGGCCCCAACTAGGGTGCGGCGCAGGCATTCGGGCACTTGGCCCACCGGCATTGCGATGTCAGTGGCGGATGCCACAGTGGGGGGAGTGAGCAACCGCCGCGGGCAGAGGGGGTGAGGTCCGACCATGTCCGGTTCCAGCACCAACGGCACCAACAGAGCCAAGAACACCAACGGCGCCAAGGACACCAAGAACGCCAACGGTACCGACGCGGGTGCCGCCATCGGTGACGAGGTGGGCGCCAGGTTCGCCCGTGCCAAGGCGCTCGCCGTGCTGCGCGTCCGTGGCAGGGCGCTCGGCGTGGCGCTGCTGCCCGCCGCGGTCGCGGTCGTCCTCCTCGCGGCCGGGGGCACGGGCAGGCTGGAGGGGCAGGGCTGGGACGCCGCCCGATGGGCCCTCTCCTGCTTCGCCGCAGCGGTGCTGCTGCTCGCCGGCGCGGTCGCCGTCGTGGTGCAGCGGGCCGAGCCCGCGCTGAGCCCCACGGTCGCCGTCGCGGAGAAGTCGGCGCCCGACCTGTACCGGCTGGTCAGGGAGCTGGCCGAACGGCTCGGCGTGCCGGAGCCCGCCTCGATCGCGCTGACGCCCGACTGCGACAGCTGGCTTGAGGACCGCACCCACCCGGCCCACGCGGCGCGGGCGGAAGAGGGCGGGCGCGGTCGCCCGTCCCGGACCGCGCCGGTCCTGGTCGTGGGCTCACCCTTCCTCTGGTGGATGCGGGTCGCCGAGCTGCGCGCCGTGCTCGCCCCCGTCGTCGCGGGTACGGGCCCCGCGGCGCACCCCGACATAGCAGCGGCCCGCAGGTTCGTGCGCGGGCTCGACGCGGCGGTGGCCGTGGCGGCCAGGCGGGACCTCGGGCCGGCACGGAGGGCCGCGCTCGCCCCGGTCGGCCGGATCGCCCGGCTCATGCTGCGGGGCTGCGGCGAGCACGCCGCGCTGATGGAGAGGGGCGTCGCCACGGTGGCGTCCGAGCGTGCACAGGCTGTGGACTACGGGCTGCGGATCGTCGCCCAGGAGCAGGTCGGCCTCGCCTACGCCGGCTGGGACAGGCTGCTGACCAGGGTCGCGCTGCCCGCCTGGCGGATGGGCCGCTGGCCCGCGCGGCTTGACGCGGGCGTCGTCTCCGCCCTCACCGAGCTGTCCCGCCGCGACCGCCTCGCCGAGGGCTTCGCCGCACGACTCGGCGAGCGCCCGGCGTGCGACCTGCTCGAGGAGCCGGGCGCGGTGGACGAGGCCGCCTCTCTGCTGGCCGCCCGCCTCTTCCACGGCGGCCCGGCGGAAGCGGGCCCCGACTGGTCGCCCGTCGACTGGCAGCACTATCCGGAAGAGGTCGTCGACCGCACGTGGCGTACGGAGGCGGCCCGGCTGCACCGCGTCCTCGACGAGATCGGTGCGCGGAACACGCCCGGTCCCGACGACCGGGCGGACCGGGCGGGCCCGACGCTCGACCGCGTCCTCGACCACCTCTCCCGCCGCCGGGGCCGCGGCGAGGACCCGTACGGGGCGGGCCTCGCGTATGCGAGGGTCGGCGGCCGGCACACGGGGGCGGGGCCGCGGGCGGGCACGCCGCGGGCGGCCGCCGCTGCCGCGCCGGACCCGGAGGCGCTGCTCGGCGACCCGTACGACGACAGCCTGCCCGTCGTGCCCCCCGGCCTCGAAGCGCTCGACGCCGAGCCGGGCGCGGTGGCGGCCCGGTCTGACACCCGCGCCAAGAATCCCGGTTCTCCGGTCCCTCCGGCGTCTCCGGTCTCTCCAGAGTCTCCGGCGGCGGGGTCCCGTGCGGGAGGTACGGACGGCCCGGCGGGCGCGGACAGCGACGCATGTGCCGTCACGGGCGGGGCCGCCGACCCTGCCACGGCCACCTCGGCGGACGCACTCGCCGCCCGCATCAGCGCGGAGATCGCCCGGGAGACGGTCTCGCCCCCCGCGTGCGACAGCCGTACGGGGGGCAGGTCAGCGCGGGCGACGGACTCCCTGCCGCTCGTTCCGCTCCAGCCGCCGAGGACGGGCCGCGAGCTCCTGGCCGACCATGTCACCGCGATGATCTGCTGCTCCGCGGTGGACACGGCGGGTGCCCAGCCGGGGCTCGACTGGTTGGACGGCCCGACCCTCCTCGTCGGCGGCGAGCGCCGCTCGGACCTCGGCGGCCCCGTGCACAGCCTCGTCGAGGACGGCGACCCCGGCCCCCTGCGCTCCTGGCTTGCGTCCCTCGGTATCCGCCCCGAGA
The DNA here is from genome assembly GCF_039540215.1 of Streptomyces tremellae. Classification (NCBI taxonomy): domain Bacteria; kingdom Bacillati; phylum Actinomycetota; class Actinomycetes; order Kitasatosporales; family Streptomycetaceae; genus Streptomyces; species Streptomyces tremellae. The sequence goes on along the minus strand of NZ_BAABEP010000038.1, from coordinate 58,479 downwards.
AGCCCGTACGCCTGGTCTGACCCTCCCGCCTCCACCAAGGGCCGACGCCGGCCGCGCCCGGCCACGCTCCGCCCTCGCGCGTCCGGCCGGCGCCCTGGCGGGACCACCGCCTCCGCCCGGGGGCCTTAGCCCACTCCCCGGCGGGAGCCGTCCGTCTCGGGCAGAAGACCACGGCGAGGGTGAACGACGGGCGACACGGTGACGTTCGCGGCGGCCGGGGCGGGCGGCCGGCGAGTCCGGTGTGCCGAACTCCCTTCTCAGGGGCCCCAGTCGTCCCAGTGCCCTCGCTGCTTCCCGGCCCGCGCGGCCCGGTTCCTTCCGATCGCGTCAATTCGCGACGATCGGTGACGGGCCGCGTGCGTTATGTGATGTGCTGGGGGCCGGCGCTGACAGCCGGCGCCCGGAAGGTCGTGTCACCGACATACGCGCGGTCCCCAGCGCCGCGCGTCAGGGGGCTCGGAGAAGGAGCGGGCGATGGGGGCGGAGCACATCCGGCGGTGGGAGTCCGGCGCGCTCGCACACGCCGTCACCGACCCCTTCGGCCAGGGCCCGCTGCCCTGGCTGCGCGGCAGCGAGAACTACTTCGGCGACACCGGCCAGGTCGTCCCCTGGTACGCGGACCCCGACCTCGGCCGGGCCCGCGGCGGACCGCGGACCGCGGACGACGTGCGCCGCCAGATCAAGGGCTTCGCGTCGAGCGGTGCCGTCGCCCCCGGGGAGGCGCTGGACTTCCATGTCACGGTCGACCCGCCCCAGGAGTTCTCCGTCGACATCTACCGCATCGGCCACTACAACGGCGAGGGCGCCCGGAAGATCATCACGAGTCCCCGGCTCGCCGGCATCGTGCAGCCGCCGCCACTGGCCGCGGACCGTACGGTCTCCTGCCACCACTGGTGGCTCTCCTGGCGCCTCCAGGTCCCGTCGTACTGGTCGATCGGCGCCTACGTCGCCGTGCTGACCACCGCGGACGGCTACCGTTCCCACGTCCCCTTCACCGTCCGCGACGACCACCCGGCCGACCTGCTCCTCCTGCTGCCCGACCTGACCTGGCAGGCGTACAACCTCTACCCGGAGGACGGCAGGACGGGCGCGAGCCTGTACCACGCCTGGGACGAGCAGGGCCGGCTCCTCGGCGAGCAGGACGCCGCGGTCACCGTGTCCTTCGACCGCCCGTACGCGGGTGCGGGGCTGCCGCTGCACGTGGGGCACGCGTACGACTTCATCCGCTGGGCCGAGCGCTACGGCTATGACCTCGCCTACGCCGACGCCCGCGACCTGCACGCCGGCCGCGTCGACCCGTCCAGGTACCGGGGCCTGATCTTCCCCGGCCACGACGAGTACTGGTCGGTCCCCATGCGCCGCACCGTGGAGCGGGCCCGTGCCGGCGGCACCTCGCTCGTCTTCCTCTCCGCCAACTCCATGTACTGGCAGGTCGAGTTGGGCCCCTCGCCGTCCGGCGTGCCGGACCGGCTGCTGACCTGCCACAAGCGGCGCGGCCCGGGAAAACCGTCGCTGTGGCGCGAGGTGGACGTGGCCGAGCAGCAGATCATCGGCATCCAGTACGCGGGCCGGGTGCCCGAGCCGCATCCGCTCGTGGTCCGCAATGTCGACCACTGGCTCTGGGAGGCGTCCGGCGCCGTCGAGGGCGACCTGATCGACGGGCTCGTCGCGGGGGAGGCCGACCGCTACTTCCCGCGGGCACCACTTCCCGACCACGAGGACCGCATCCTGCTCGCCCACTCGGGCTACCGGGACGGCGAGGGGGTGCCGCGCCACCAGGAGACCTCCCTGTACCGCGCGCCCTCCGGCGCCCTCGTCTTCGCGTCAGGCACCTTCGCCTGGTCGCCGGCGCTCGACCGGCCCGGCCATGTGGACGCCCGCATCCAGCGTGCCACGGCCAACCTGCTCGACCGCATCTGCAAACGCGACTGACGGCCGCCGCGCCTGCGCACGCGACTGACGGCCGCCCGCGCACCGGCCCGCGCCCCCTCCGGCTCCCCCTCCCCGCGCGTGCGGGAGAATCGGAGGGGTGATCGCGCTGATCACCGGGGCCGCGGCCGTGCGACGCGCGTGCGCGGCGGCCTCCGCACCGCGGACCCGAGGCCCGTCCTGGACCCGAGGTCCCTCCCACACGAGGCCCCGCAGGGGATCCCAGAGAAGGGTGGACGGAACATGGCCGGATTCGTGGAGAAACCCGAGCCGATCGAGGTTCCTGGCCTGACGCACCTGCACACGGGCAAGGTCCGCGACCTCTACCGCAACGAGGCCGGCGAGCTGGTCATGGTCGCCACCGACCGCATCTCCGTCTACGACTGGGTGCTGCCCACGCCCATTCCCGACAAGGGCCGCATCCTCACCCAGCTCTCGCTGTGGTGGTTCGACCGCCTCACGGACATCGTGCCGAACCACGTGGTCTCCACCGACCTTCCCGCGGGCGCCCCCGCCGACTGGGCGGGCCGCACGATGGTCTGCACACCGCTGGAGATGGTCCCGGTCGAGTGCGTCGCGCGCGGCTTTTTGACCGGCTCCGGCCTCGCCGAGTACCGCGCGTCCCGCACGGTCTGCGGGCTCGCCCTGCCCGAGGGCCTGGTCGACGGCTCGGAGCTGCCCGCGCCCCTCTTCACCCCGGCCACCAAGGCCGACGTCGGCGACCACGACGAGAACGTGTCGTACGAGGAGGTCGCCCGCCGGGTCGGCGCCGAGACCGCCGCGCTGCTGCGCCGTACGACCCTCGACATCTACGCCCGCGCCCGGGACGTCGCCAGGGACCGGGGCATCATCCTCGCCGACACGAAGTTCGAGTTCGGCTTCGACGGCGACCGGCTGGTCCTCGCGGACGAGGTGCTGACCTCGGACTCCTCCCGCTTCTGGCCCGCGGAGGAGTGGGATCCCGGACACCCGCAGCCGTCGTACGACAAGCAGTTCGTACGGGACTGGCTGACGTCCCCGGCCTCCGGCTGGGACCGGAGCGGCGAGCAGCCGCCGCCCGGGCTGCCGCAGCAGGTCGTCGAGGCGACCCGCGCCAAGTACATCGAGGCGTACGAGCGTCTCACCGGCACCACCTGGGCCTGAGAAAGGCCGCGGCGCATGACGAAGGCCCCCTGCCCGAGACGGGCGGGGGGCCTTCCGGCGAGCGGACGACGAGGTTCGAACTCGCGACCTCAACCTTGGCAAGGTTGCGCTCTACCAGCTGAGCTACGTCCGCCTGCGCCCCTGGGCGCGCCCCCTACTATACCCAACCTCCGCCGGAGCAGGACCGGTCCGTCAGACCGGTCCGTCACACCAGTCCGTCGCACCGGCCCGTCACGAAGCCCAGAGCCTGACGCAGGAGCTGGACACCGGGGCCGGACACACGCCAGAGGCCCCGGTCGAATCGACCGGGGCCTCTGATCACTGAGCGGACGACGAGATTCGAACTCGCGACCCTCACCTTGGCAAGGTGATGCTCTACCAACTGAGCCACGTCCGCACACATCGGGCTTCCGATGTGCTCATCACTCTACCTGATCCATTGGAGTGGTCGGAGAGCGATGCGGAGCGGGTGACAGGAATTGCACACTGCGCCTCCCCCTTGGAAAGGGGGCGTTCTACTACTGAACTACACCCGCACGCTCCGGGAGGTTCTTGCCTTTCGGCCTCGCCCCTCGGCGTGTTCCAGACTCTAGCCGATCACCCGGGGTGCATGGCAAATCGAGTGCGTGGGACGGGTGATCGGGCGTCCGGGGCCCGGCCGGGGGCTCAACTCGCCGCGCGGAACGCCTCGTAGACCCGCTTGGGGATGCGGCCCCTGGCCGGCACGTCCATCTTGTGTGACTGCGCCCAGGCGCGCACCGCCGCCGGGTCGGGCGCGAGCGACGTGTGCTGGTAGGACACACGGCCCTTGCCGCGCCTCGCGGCGTTCGTCTGCTTCCGGCCCGCCGCCACGAACGGGGCGAGCGCCTTGCGTAGTTTCTTCGCATTGGCGGGATTGAGGTCGATCTCGTACGTCTTGCCGTCCAGACCGAACGCGACCGTTTCCGCTGCTTCTCCGCCGTCGATGTCGTCGGAGAGAGTGACCACTACGCGCTGCGCCACGGATCTCGGTCCTTTCTTGTGGCATCGCGGCGGTCCCGCCTCGGTTTGCACCGGGCTGACGTGCGGCGACACCGGTTTTCCGGCTGTTCTCGGACAATGCTGTTTTCCGCTGTATTCCTTTGTACAGCGGAAGACGCGCCATTGTGAAGCCCGATCAATTATCTCAGCGTGTCCCGAGTCAATGTCGCCCGCGCCCGGGGGCCTTTTCTCCCGGTCCTTCCTTGCCCGCCCCGGCAGCCGCTTCATCCGGCCGTTCCCCGGTGTGTTCCGGGGCCGCGTTCCTCCGCCCCCGGCCCTCCGTCGCCCCTCCGGCGGTTCGCCGGTGTGTTCCGCCGCCGGTCCGAGCGGCCCGCCGAGGCCTGCAACCGGCGGGCGGCGGACGGACGCCGGTTTACCTGTGCGCGCATTCGGCGGTCCGTGAGCGGTTTGCCGGGGTGTGCGTCCGCCCCCGCCCCGGGTGGGGCGGTTCGCCGAAGGGGGCATCCCGCGCCCCCGGCTTCCTCTGCGGCCTCCTTCCGCTTCCTCGGCGGTCTCCTTCCGCCGGCGGCGCCGGTGCCTGTCGGCGAGTCGGCTTCCTTCGGCGCTTTACGGTTTCCGGTGGTTTCCAACCGGTTTTCCACCGGGGTTCTCCCCGCGAACCCGTGCGGGTTTCTCCGTCCCTTGCGGGTCCTTCCCGGATTCTCCCCGGTTCTTCCCGGGATCTCCATGGCGGATCCGTCCGGCCCGGCGCCCCGCCCCGCCGCGTCGCCGCACACGCGTCGCCGCACACCCGGGCGCCCCGACCCGCTGGTGCTTCCGGCCCGGGGTGCCGCCGGGTGCCCGGCGCCTTCGGCGTCCGCCGCACCCGGAACGCCGCGCACCCGTGCACGAGCTGCGACCTGGCGTATCTACTCGCGTAGATTCTTGGGGCGGGTACCCTGAGGGAAGCTCGGGGGGTCGAGGGGGATTCCCTGCCGGGGGAGCCGTCGGGCCGGTCGGGGACACCGCCGGGCCCGGGGCCGCCGGGGATTCCCCTGGAGAGCCCGGGGCCTTCCCCGGAGAACACAGCGAACACAGCCCGCACCACACCACCGGGAGTGCCCGTGGCACGCGTCGTAGTCGACGTCATGCTCAAGCCGGAGATCCTCGACCCGCAGGGACAGGCCGTTCAGCGCGCGCTGCCCCGCCTCGGGTTCGAGGGCATCGCCGACGTCCGTCAGGGAAAGCGTTTCGAGCTGGAGGTCGAGGGCCCGGTGGACGACGCCGCCCTCGCCCGTATCCACGAGCTGGCGGAGACGTTCCTCGCCAACACCGTGATCGAGGACTTCGCCGTGAAGGTCGAGGAGCCCGCAGCGGCCGCGGAGCCGGTGAAGTGACCGCCCGCATCGGAGTCGTCACCTTTCCCGGGACGCTCGACGACCGCGACGCGCTGCGCGCCGCGCGTGTCGCGGGGGCCGAGCCCGTCGCCCTGTGGCACCGGGACAAGGACCTCAAGCAGGTCGACGCGGTCGTGCTCGCCGGCGGCTTCAGCTACGGCGACTACCTGCGCGCGGGCGCCATCGCCCGCTTCTCGCCGGTGATGGAGCGGGTCATCGAGGAGGCCAAGGGGGGCATGCCGGTCCTCGGGATCTGCAACGGCTTCCAGATCCTCACCGAGACGCACCTGCTGCCCGGCGCCATGCTGCGCAACAACCACCTGCACTTCGTCTGCAAGGACCAGGCGCTCCGCGTGGAGAGCGCGGGCACCGCCTGGACCGCCGACTTCGCGGCGGGCCAGGAGATCCGCGTCCCCCTCAAGAACATCGACGGCCGGTACACCGCCGACGAGCACACCCTCGACGAGCTGGAGGCGGAGGGCCGCGTCGCCTTCCGCTACCTCGGCGGCAACCCCAACGGCTCGCTCAGGGACATCGCGGGCATCAGCAACGCGGCGGGCAACGTCGTGGGCCTGATGCCGCACCCCGAGCACGCGGTCGAGCCCCTGATCGGCACGGGCGGTACCGACGGCCTCGGATTCTTCACCTCGATCCTCAAGAAGCTGGTAAGCGCCTCATGAGCCCCGCCCACCTCGACACAGTCGACAACGCCGCGAAGACGCCCGACGTCGAGCAGCCCTGGAGGGAGCTCGGCCTCAAGGAGGACGAGTACGCCCGGGTACGGGAGATCCTCGGCCGCCGCCCGACCGGCGCCGAGCTCGCCATGTACTCGGTCATGTGGTCGGAGCACTGCTCGTACAAGAGCAGCAAGGTGCACCTGCGGCAGTTCGGCGAGAAGGCCCCGCGGAGCGACGCGATGCTCGTCGGCATCGGCGAGAACGCCGGCGTCGTGGACGTCGGCGAGGGGTACGCCGTCACCTTCAAGGTCGAGTCGCACAACCACCCGTCGTACGTCGAGCCCTACCAGGGCGCGGCCACCGGCGTCGGCGGCATCGTCCGCGACATCATCGCGATGGGCGCACGCCCGGTCGCCGTCGTGGACCCGCTGCGGATGGGCGCGGCCGACCACCCGGACACCAAGCGCGTGCTGCCCGGCGTCGTCGCGGGCATCGGCGGCTACGGCAACAGCCTCGGCCTGCCCAACATCGGCGGCGAACTCGTCTTCGACGCCTGCTACCAGGGCAACCCGCTGGTCAACGCCGGCGCGATCGGCGTGATGCGGCACGAGGACATCCATCTCGCGAAGGCGTCGGGCGCCGGCAACAAGATCGTCCTGTACGGGGCACGTACGGGCGGCGACGGCATCGGCGGCGCCTCGATCCTGGCGTCCGAGACGTTCGACGCGACGAAGCCCTCGAAGCGGCCCGCCGTGCAGGTCGGTGACCCCTTCCAGGAGAAGCTGCTGATCGAGTGCACGCTTGAGGCGTTCGCCGAGAAGCTGGTCGTCGGCATCCAGGACCTCGGCGCCGCCGGTCTCTCCTGCGCGACGAGCGAGCTCGCCTCGAACGGCTCCGGCGGCATGCGCGTCGAACTGGACGTCGTACCGCTGCGCGACTCCACGCTCTCGCCCGAGGAGATCCTCATGAGCGAGTCGCAGGAGCGCATGTGCGCCGTCGTGGAGGAGGCCAACGTCGAGCGCTTCCTCGCGATCTGCGAGAAGTGGGACGTCATCGCGACGGTCGTCGGCGAGGTCACCGAGGGCGACCGGCTTGAGATCTTCTGGCACGGCGAGAAGATCGTCGACGTCGACCCGCGTACGGTCGCGCACGAGGGCCCCGTCTACGAGCGCCCGTACGCGCGCCCCGACTGGCAGGACGCCCTCCAGGCGGACGACGCGGCCCGGCTGCCGCGCCCGGCGGACGGCCGGGAGTTGCGGGCGCAGGTGCTGCGGCTCGTCGGCTCGCCGAACCAGGCGTCGAAGGCGTGGGTCACCGACCAGTACGACCGCTTCGTGCAGGGCAACACGGTCCTCGCGCAGCCGGAGGACTCCGGCATGGTGCGGATCAACGAGGAGACGGGGCTCGGCGTCGCGCTTGCCAGCGACGGCAACGGCCGCTTCGCCAAGCTCGACCCGTACACCGGCGCGCAGCTGGCGCTCGCGGAGGCGTACCGGAACGTCGCGGCCTCGGGCGCCCGGCCGCTCGCCGTCTCCGACTGCCTCAACTTCGGCTCGCCCGAGGACCCGGCGGTGATGTGGCAGTTCGCCGAGGCCGTGCGCGGCATCGCGGACGGCTGCCTGCGGCTGGGCACGCCGGTGACCGGCGGCAACGTGTCGCTCTACAACCAGACGGGCGACGCGGCGATCCACCCGACGCCGGTCGTCTCGGTGCTCGGGGTGATCGACGACGTCGCGCGCCGTACGCCGATGGCGTTCGCCGAGGAGGGGCAGCTGCTGTACCTGCTGGGCGACACCCGCGCCGAGTTCGGCGGGTCGGCCTGGGCGCAGGCGGTCCACGACCACCTGGGCGGACTGCCGCCCGCCGTGGACCTGGACCGCGAGAAGCTGCTCGGCGAGATCCTCGTCGCCGCGTCCCGCGACGGCATGGTCGACGCGGCGCACGACCTGAGCGACGGCGGCCTGATCCAGGCGGTCACCGAGTCCTGCCTGCGCGGCGGGCACGGCGCCCGGCTGGTCGTGCCGGACGGTCTTGACGCGTTCACGCTCCTGTTCAGCGAGTCCGCGGGCCGCGCGGTCGTCTCGGTGCCGCGCAGCGAGGAGTTGCGCTTCACCGACATGTGCGGCGCGCGGGGGCTGCCCGCGACCCGGATCGGCGTGGTCGACGGCGACACCGTCGAGGTGCAGGGCGAGTTCGCGCTGCCGCTGTCCGAGCTGCGCGCCGTGTACGAAGGGGCCATCCCTGCGCTGCTCGCCTGAGCCGGGAGCGCCCGTGATGGGATGGGGCGCCGCACGCGTCCCGCCGTGCGGGCGAGGCCGCCCTGGAGGGGAACACCCGTGTACGAGTACAAGGTCGTGACGTTCAGGGAGTCGCTGATCGGCGACGCCCTGGACAGCGACAAGCTGGAGAAGACGCTCAACAAGCACGCGGAGGACGGCTGGCGGCTCAAGGCCATCACCGCCGCCGACGTGAAGGGCCGAGTGGGTCCCGGCGCGGTCGAGGGCCTGCTCCTCACCTTCGAGCGCCCGGTCGGCGCCTGAGCCGCCGCCTCCACCGCTGCCGGCGCCGATTCCGATCGGCGCCGGCAGCGGTGCGTCGCCGCGCGTCCGGGCGCGGAAGGCGGGCCGCGGCCCTCGGCCGCGGGCGCGTGCTCGGCTACCCTCGTCGGCGTGCCGCCAGCCAAGAAGCGCCTCCGCAGCTACGACCACGAGCGCACGTGTGCCGCGCTCCTCGCCCAGTTCGAGCAGGTAAGGGAAGCCGTACGGGAGTTGGCTGCCGACCGCTTCATGCTGCCGACCGGGCTCGGGGGGTGGACGGTCAGAGAGCTCGCGGTGCACCTGACGACCGCCGTGGAGTCGGTGAACCGGGGCATCGAGGCGCCGGAGCCCGCGGGTCCCGCCGTGTCCCTGCTCGACTGGCCGGCCGGCACCGCGTCGCGGGCACGCACCATCGCCGACCGGATGACCGCGCTCGCCGCGGCCCGCGAGCCCGACGAGCTGTTCACGGCCGTCGCCGACCGGGCGGCCGCGCTGCTGCCGGGGGCGCCGGGGGAGCGGCTGATCGAGACCAACGCGGGCCCCATGCGCCTGACGGACTACCTGGTCACGCGCACGGTGGAGCTGGTCGTCCACACCGACGACCTCAACAGGGCCGCCGACCTGTCCGTGCCGATCGACCGGCAGGCGCTGGCGACGGCGACACGGCTGCTCGCCGACGTGCTCGCGGTACGGGCGCCCGGCGCGTCCGTCGAGGTGCGGGTGCCGCCGTTCGCCGTGGTCCAGTGCGTGGAGGGGCCGCGCCACACCCGTGGCACCCCGCCGAACGTCGTGGAGACCGAGCCCCTCGTCTGGCTGCGGCTCGCGACCGGCCGCGCCGCCTGGCACGAGGCGGTCGCCGAGCACCAGGTCAGCGCGAGCGGCGAGCGCGCCGACCTGTCGGAACTCCTGCCCCTGATGGGCTGAACGCCCCCGCCCGTCCGGCCGGGCGCCCGCTCCGCGGGGTTCCGCTTGTGTGCGGAGTGTGACCGTGTGGCGCGGTTGCGGAACCGTCCGTGGCGGTGGATCGTCCGAGGGACATGCAGAAGCAGCAGATCGCCTCAGCAGGCGTCGCCGCACTGCTGGCCCTCACGGCCGCTTGCGGGACGCAGTCCGCGACGGAAGACCCAGGGCCGGCCGCCTCGTCCAGCGGCCCGGTCCGTACCAACCTGCCCCTCGCCGGCGTGCGGTGGAAGGTCGACAGCCTCACCGTGGACGGCGCGAAACCCGCGGTGCCCGCCGCCGCGACGGTCGAGATCGGCCACGACGGCGCGCTCACCGTGGGCACCGGGTGCAACGGCTACCACGGCAGGGCCCGCGTCGACGGCGCGAAGGTCAGCGTGTCCGGCAGCCTGAACAGGACGTTCATGGGCTGCTCGATGTATCTGGAGCAGTACGAGGAAGCCATCGGAAAGGCGCTTGAGAAGCCCCTGACCGCACGGGTCAGCGGCCGGTCCGCCGACGACCGGCAGCTGGTGCTGACCTCGGCCTCCGGCACCGGCACCGGCTCCGGCACCCGGGTCGTGCTCACGACCAGGCCGGCGGCGCCGCTCGTCGGCACGGACTGGAAGGTCGACGCGCTGACCGGGCCGCACTCCTCGACCGGCCTGCCGAAGGACGTGGCGGGCCGCGCCCACCTCGTCATCGGCAAGAACGGCACGGTCACCGGCAGCCTCGGCTGCAACGCCTTCCACGCGACGGCCCACGTCGACGGCTCCAAGGTCACCTTCGGCGCCGTCACGTCGACCAGGATGGCCTGCTCGCCCGCGACCACCACGGTGGAGAAGGCCGTGCTCGCGGTGTTGCGGGGCACGGTGCGCGCCCAGGTGAGCCACCGCTCCCTGTACCTCGCGGGGCAGGGCGGCAACGGCCTCGCCGCGGCCCGCGGCGAGGCCGCGCACTGACCGCGGGGCCACCCGCTGGGGTCAAGGTCACATGTGGCCTGGCTCACTCCGCGGCGGCTCCGGGCCGTGGCCGCCGCTCCGCGCCCCGCCGAGCCGTCCCCCGGCGCCCACGGGCCCCGTGCGGCACGGGCGGGAGTGGGCCGCGCCGCCCCGCGTGGCCGCCGGGCGGCGGACGTACGCGCCGCACCCTGCGGCGCACCCCGGTCACGCTGCGTCGCACGGGGCCCGTGGACGCCCGGGGTGAGCCGGATTTTCCCCGTCCCCAATTCGGACCAGTGGTCGATCTCGCCTACACTCGGTTGTGTGCCTCGTGGTGATGGACGACTCAGCCACGACCTGCTCCCCGGTGAGAAGGGCCCCCAGGACGCTTGCGGCGTCTTCGGAGTCTGGGCTCCGGGTGAAGAGGTCGCCAAGCTCACCTACTTCGGACTGTATGCCTTGCAGCACCGCGGACAGGAGTCCGCGGGCATCGCAGTGAGCAACGGGTCCCAGATCCTCGTCTTCAAGGACATGGGCCTGGTCTCGCAGGTCTTCGACGAAACCTCCCTCGGCTCCCTCCAGGGCCACATCGCCGTCGGTCACGCGCGCTACTCGACCACCGGTGCCTCCGTCTGGGAGAACGCGCAGCCGACGTTCCGTGCCACGGCGCACGGGTCCGTGGCCCTCGGCCACAACGGCAACCTCGTGAACACGGCGGAGCTCGCGGAACTGGTCGCGCGCCTGCCGAAGGAGAACGGCCGGGCCACCCAGGTCGCGGCCACCAACGACACCGACCTGGTCACCGCGCTCCTCGCGGGCCAGGTGAACGACGACGGCAAGCCCCTCACGGTCGAGGAGGCGGCGCCCAAGGTGCTGCCCCAGGTGAAGGGCGCCTTCTCGCTCGTCTTCATGAGCGAGCACACCCTCTACGCCGCCCGCGACCCGCAGGGCATCCGCCCGCTGGTGCTCGGCCGTCTTGAGCGCGGCTGGGTGGTGGCCTCAGAGACCGCCGCCCTCGACATCTGCGGCGCGGCGTTCGTCCGGGAGATCGAGCCCGGCGAGTTCATCGCCGTCGACGAGAACGGGCTGCGAACGGTCCGATTCGCAGATGCGAAGCCCAAGGGCTGTGTCTTCGAGTACGTGTACCTGGCCCGTCCCGACACGGACATCGCCGGGCGGAACGTGTACCTGTCCCGCGTCGAAATGGGCAGGAAGCTCGCCGCGGAGGCGCCGGCCGACGCCGATCTGGTGATAGCGACACCGGAGTCGGGCACCCCCGCCGCCATCGGCTACGCGGAGGCCAGCGGCATCCCGTACGGCTCGGGCCTGGTCAAGAACGCGTACGTGGGGCGCACGTTCATCCAGCCGTCCCAGACGATCAGGCAACTCGGCATCCGGCTGAAGCTGAACCCGCTCAAGGAGGTCATCAGGGGCAAGCGCCTGGTGGTCGTGGACGACTCGATCGTCCGCGGCAACACCCAGCGCGCCCTGGTGAAGATGCTCCGCGAGGCCGGGGCCGCCGAGGTGCACATCCGCATCTCGTCGCCGCCGGTCAAGTGGCCCTGCTTCTTCGGCATCGACTTCGCGACCCGCGCCGAGCTGATCGCCAACGGCATGACCATCGAGGAGATCGGCACCTCGCTCGGCGCCGACTCCCTCGCGTACATCTCGATCGACGGGATGATCGAGGCCACCACGATCGACAAGCCGGACCTGTGCCGGGCCTGCTTCGACGGCCAGTACCCGATGGATCTTCCCGACCCCGAACTGCTGGGCAAGCAGCTGCTGGAGACGGAGCTCGCGGCGGGCCCGGCCGACACGGCCGCGGCCGACGCCCTGCGCCGCCCGTAGCGACGGCGCGGGCGAAGGCGCCCGCGCCGCTTCCCGCCGCGACGACCCGGCGCGCACCCGTGCCCGTACGCCGCGACCGGCGTCCCACCCCTGTACCGCGTGCCGCTGCGTACGTTCCACGACACGAAAGTTCCCCGCCATGCCTGAGTCCCCCGCCCCCCGCACCGGTGCCAGCTACGCGGCCGCCGGCGTCGACATCGAGGCCGGCGACCGCGCGGTCGAGCTGATGAAGGACTGGGTCCGCAAGACCCGCAGGCCCGAGGTGCTCGGCGGTATCGGCGGCTTCGCGGGCCTCTTCGACGCGTCGGCCCTCAAGCGCTACGAGCGCCCGCTGCTGGCGTCCGCGACGGACGGCGTGGGGACCAAGGTCGACCTGGCGCGCCGGCTCGGCGTGTACGACACGATCGGCCACGACCTGGTGGGCATGGTCGTGGACGACCTGGTGGTGTGCGGCGCCGAGCCGCTGTTCATGACCGACTACATCTGTGTCGGCAAGGTCCACCCCGAGCGGGTCGCGGCGATCGTCAAGGGCATCGCGGAGGGCTGCGTGCTCGCCGGGTGCGCCCTGGTCGGCGGCGAGACCGCCGAGCACCCCGGGCTCCTCGGCGAGGACGAGTTCGACGTGGCGGGCGCGGGCACGGGCGTCGTGGAGGCGGACCGGCTGCTGGGCGCGGACCGTATCCGCGCGGGCGACGCCGTGATCGCGATGGCGTCGTCCGGGCTTCACTCGAACGGGTACTCACTCGTGCGGCACGTGGTCTTCGACCGCGCGGGCTGGTCGCTCGAACGCGAGGTCGCCGAGTTCGGCAGGACGCTCGGCGAGGAGCTGCTCGAACCGACCAGGATCTACTCGCTCGACTGCCTGGCCCTCACCAGGACCACCGATGTGCACGCGTTCAGCCATGTGACGGGCGGCGGCCTCGCGGCCAACCTGGCCCGGGTGATCCCGGACGGCCTGCACGCCAGGATCGACCGCGCGACCTGGCGGCCCGCCCCGGTCTTCGAGGTGATCGGCGAGGTCGGGGGCGTCGAGCGGCCCGAGATCGAGAAGACGCTCAACATGGGCGTCGGCATGATCGCCGTCGTGCCCGCCGAGTCGGTGGACCCGGCCCTCGCCACGCTGGCCGACCGCGGGGTCGACGCCTGGGTCGCGGGGGAGATCACCGAGCGCGGCGCACAGGCCACGGGAGCCACCCTTGTCGGCGACCACGCGGCCTGATCCGGCGCGCACCCGGCGCGGGAGCCCCGGCCCAGCACAAACCCGGTCCGGGACCAGGGCCCCGGACCGGGCAGGTGAAGCGTGCGAAACGCCGGAGGTGTCGGACGTCAAGCGCCGCGGCGCTGGGACGAGGGACCTGACTCGTCGTCCTCGTCGTCGTCCTTGTTGTACAGATCCGCGTACTGAGCGTACGGGTCGTCGTCCTCGTCGTCGTCCTCGAACGGCTCGCCGTTCGGAGGCTGACTGGAAGTCGACGCGCCCAGCTCGTTGGCCAGACGCGACAGGTCTGTCCCGCCGCTGTTGTACTTCAGCTGGCGGGCGACCTTTGTCTGCTTGGCCTTGGCCCGGCCGCGCCCCATGGCTCGACCCCCTCGGTGACGGGGCTACTCGGCCCCAGAGTCTTGACACGCGTTCATGTTTCGGAACGAGTCCTCCTCGGAGAGACCCGTCCTCAGGGCTTCAACCGTACCTGCTTCCGCGGCCATGCGGTACGCCGTCCACATGACGCGCCCGGGGGCAGAACCGGCGAGACGCCCCGTACTCGCTGGTCAGTGGCGATTTTAACCCCTTCTCGCGGGTCGACCCGCCGGACTGGCGTGAGTCTCGTCTCGCCGGTGCCTCCGTCATGCCCGCACGACGGCCTCCGCCATCCGGAGTTCGGCGATCCGATCGGCCGCGGCGGCCGGGGGAACGCCATCGGAATTTGCACATGCGAAGATTTCCAGGGTGGTGTCGTAGATCGTCGCGGCCTTCGCCCTGCACCGCTCGAAGTCGAAGCCGTCCAGCTCGTCCGCGACCTGCATCACGCCGCCCGCGTTCACCACGTAGTCGGGCGCGTACAGGATGTCGCGGTCGGCGAGGTCCTTCTCGACGCCCGGGTGCGCGAGCTGGTTGTTGGCCGCGCCGCAGACGAGGGACGCCGTCAGGTCCCGCACGGTCGCGTCGTCCAGCGCGCCGCCCAGCGCGCACGGCGCGTAGACGTCGAGGTCCGGCAGCCGCACCAGCTCCTGCGTGCCGGCCGCGGCGCGCACCCCTGGGTGGCGCTCGATCACCTCGGCGACGGCCTGCGCGCGCACGTCGGTCACGACCACCCGCGCGCCGTCCGCGACGAGGTGCTCCACCAGGTGGCGGCCGACCTTCCCGATCCCGGCGACGCCGACCGTCCGCCCCGCAAGCGACGGTTCGCCCCACCGTTCCCGCGCGCCCGCGCGCATGCCCTGGAAGACACCGAAGGCGGTGAGCACCGAGGAGTCGCCCGCCCCGCCGTGCTCGGGCGAACGCCCCGTGGTCCAGGGGCAGGCGCGCGCCACCACGTCCATGTCGCGGACGTAGGTGCCGACGTCGCAGGCCGTCACGTACCGGCCGCCGAGCGAGGCGACCGCCCTGCCGTAGGCGAGCAGCAGCTCCTCGGTCTTGATCCGCAGAGGATCGCCGATGATCACGGCCTTGCCGCCGCCGTGCCGCAGCCCGGCCAGGGCGTTCTTGTACGACATCCCGCGCGAGAGGTTCAGCGCGTCGGCGACGGCGGCCTCCTCCGTCGGGTACGGGTGGAAGCGGGTGCCGCCGAGGGCGGGGCCCAGGGCCGTGGAGTGCAGCGCGATCACGGCCCGCAGGCCGGAGGCGCGGTCCTGGCAGAGCACGACCTGCTCGTGTCCGCCCTGGTCGGAGTGGAAAAGCGTGTGCAGGACGCCGTCGGTCACATCGGTCACGGTGGTGACTCCCAAGTACGAAGCGGCGGGCCCCCTCGCCCGGCCTCCTGAGGATGGGGAGGCACGCGGTGCGAAGGGACCGGTTCGGCACGAGCGTAGCCCCGCGGTGCCCCACCCGCCCGTGTTCCCGCCGGAGTTGACCGCGAGGAACGAGCCCCTCCGGGGCGCCCGCCGGGCGGGCCGGCCGGGGACCACTCTCGTTCCCGCGCGGGGCGTGGGACGATTTCCGCATGCCGGCGGTGTCCTCCTCAGTCCTGGTCCCCTATACGTCGTACCTGCGGGTGTACGAGCCGCTGGCGGCGTTTCCCGAGCCCGAGCGCACGCACTGGACGCGGTACGCGCGCCGCGGCCACCGGCCCACCGCCCAGGACGAGCAGCGCCGCTCCCTCGCCGACCTGCTGCCGACCCCGCCGGTGCCCGTGCGGGTGCACGAGAGCGCGGACGCCTTCGTCGCGGAGGTCGACGGTGTGGTGTGCGTCTGCCCCTGGCGCACCCGGCTGCGCGGCTGGCTCGCCCTTGAGGAAGTGGGCGAGGCGTTGCCGGGACCGCTGCTCGACGTGGCGCTCCCGCCGGTGGTGCGGGGGCAGGCGGCGGCCGACTACGAGCGCTGGCGCGCGGACAACCCGGACGCGCGGCCCTGGATCAGGAGCTCGGTCTGGCAGGTGCCCGTGGGCTGGTTCACGCTGTTCTCGGACGACGAGCGGGAGTACGGCACGGCCGGCGGCGAGGGACCGGAGGCGGAGAACGGGGACCCGGGGGACGGGGAGCCGGCGGACGGCGGCGGCGGGCCGGGGCCGTACGCGCCGACGCTGCGCTACCGGACGCCGATGGTGCAGGCGCGCAGACGCCTCGCGCGCGGCCTGAAGACGCTGCGGGACACCATCGACGACGGCCCGCTGACCGAGTCGCTGATCGACGTGGGGCGGTGGCTTGAGGAGTTCCACCCGCGCTCGCTGGTGGAGCTCGACTACGGCGGCCTGGTGCACGCCCTGTCCGAGGAGCAACTGGCGAAGGACCACTCGGCCGCGGACGTGGCCGAGGGGATCGCGGCGCTGCGGGACGGCGACGGGGAGGGCGCGGGGGCCGCGTACGCACGGTTCACGGAGCGCTGGCGCGCGGTGAAGGAACGCCAGTTCGCGAACTGACGGCGACCGGGCGTCCCGTGGAACCTCCCGGGCACCGGATGTCGTCGTCCTGTGGGGGTCCCGTTCGCCCGGTGTGGACGCGGTGTGCGGGTGCGATGCGCAGATCGACGTATCGGAATCGGCGCGCGTCACGTATTGTCCGTACACTCCCGCACAGCGCGGCACCCAGAGTCGAACAGGACCGAACAGAGTCCACCGGCTCGTCACCGGGTTCTTCGCTGCCGTGGGAGGGTCCTTCGTCGCGGTCGGACGTCCCGATTCCGGGCGTTTGACCTGAAGCGTGACGGACCGCACTAAGAAGGGCCTTGTGCCCATCCCCCATCCTCGTGCCAAAATAGGACAAGGAGTCCGGGGAGGGTTCCTTCCGCCCAAGTCTGGGCGGAATGCTTGGCATTGCACTCTATGGGGGGTCTGGTGGCTCCTGGCGGTTCTGTGACCGATCGTCACGAGCGGGTGACTGTCCGCTATGGCACGGTCCATCGGCTTCCGCCGCTGATGGACACCTCAGAGGGCAATTCCATCGGTTTGGCCGACGTGGCTGGACAGATGGTGTAGTTGTAGTGCCGAGGACAAGCCGTTCGTCCTATAACCGACTCGGCCCGCGTCCGCCATTTCGGGCAACGCGGGTCAAGGTGCAGAATTTAGAGGAAAGAACCGAGAAGGTTCGGTTCTCCCGAGGAGGCCGCTCATGACCGCTCGCACCCCTGATGCCGAGCCGCTGCTGACCCCGGCTGAGGTTGCTTCGATGTTCCGCGTGGATCCGAAGACGGTCACACGCTGGGCAAAGGCAGGCAAGCTCACGTCCATCCGAACCCTCGGAGGACATCGCCGGTACCGCGAGGCTGAGGTTCGCGCACTGCTCGCGGGTATCCCGCAGCAGCGCAGCGAAGCCTGAACAGCACATTAGGGCTCAATCCGCACGACGAGCAGGGCCTGGCCAGTTCCCCCAACTCGGTCGGCCCCGCCCATGGCTCCACACGACGGGTGCCTGCCCCAACAGGCATCAGGCCCACGCGCAGTGGGTGAGTCGTCCGATCGCGCCGGACTCCGTCGAGTCCGGCGCGATCTTTCTGTGTCCACCGCGGCCTGCTGTGCGGGCGCCCGGCACTCCGACCGGTCGGTCCGGCGGAAGGTGGGGAAGTGTCCGGGTCCCGGGATCGTGTCCCGCGTGCGGAAGAGTGCAATTGCACATACAAAATTGTGAGGAGGGGAGGCGCGGCTGAACGAGTGCGATGCACCTCACAGTTCAGTGACTCCCGTCACACTTTCGGACCCTTGCCACCGGCCGGAGCGCCGACCCCATCTGCCGTCAGGAGCGCCGACACCTCGGAGGTTTCGCAGGTCTCCGCGCCGGTCCTGCCGAGTGCCCGCGCCGGACGGGTCCATGCGCCTGACACGTGAATACCGGCGTGCACATACGAGCGTCAATACGCACATCGGCCTGTAACCGGGGGTCAGGGGGCGGAGGCCGGCTGGGTGCGCCCCGCACCGGGCCCCTGTGCGCCCCGTAACGCGCCCCAGCCCCTCCCGGCCGCCGCGAGGGCCCGCGAAGGCCCGCGAGGCTCCACGGGGCGCCCTGTGGCGGTCGGGCGGCCCGCCGGGGAGGTGCGGGACGAGCCGGTGCCCGGCCGCCCGTCTCACGGGCCGTCAGCACCGGCCGCACGAGGGGCCGCTCGGCGGCGGGTGGACGGGACGGTTCGGCGGCAGCCCGGCAGCCCGGCAGCCCGGCAGCCCGGCGGTCGACGTGGTCGACGGGTCAAGCGGGCGAGGAGCAACGCCAAGGGCCCGCGTCCACGGGGGACGCGGGCCCTTGGCCTGCTGTGCGGTCCTGACGGGATTTGAACCCGCGGCCTCCACCTTGACAGGGTGGCGAGCACTCCAAACTGCTCCACAGGACCTGGAATCGCCGCCCGACGAGCGCGGGCTGCGGAGACAGACTCTACAGCAGCTCAGAGGGTGGGGTCGAACTCACGCAGCGCGACCCCCGCGCTACCGGAGCGCGGGCCGCGCGGCCCGCCGCCTCCTACGGCGCCGCCGCGTCGATCGCCTTCACGATCCGCTTGTCCGAGACCGGCCGCGGGGTGCCGAGCGCGTGCGCGAAGTAGCTGACGCGCAGTTCCTCGATCATCCACCGGATGTCCTCGACCTCCTCGGGCACCGGCCGGCCCTGCGGCAGCTGCTCCAGCAGCCAGGCGTACTCGTCCTGCATCTCGTGGACCTTCTCCATGCGGGTGGTGTCCCGCTGGACGGCCGTCGGCATCTGCTGCAACCGCCGGTCGGCCGCGACGAGATAGCGCATCAGGTCGGGCAGCCGCCGCACGCCGACCGCCGTCACGAACCCCGGCGGCACCAGACGCGCCAACTGGTCCCTGACGTCCTGCACGTTGGCCAGCAGCGCCTGGCTCGTCGTGGCGCGCAGCCGCCGCTCGCACGCCTGCCAGGCGGCGAGGATCTGCTGCACCTGCGCCACGGTGCGCACCGTCGCGTCGACCAGGTCCGCGCGCACCGAGTCGTACAGCTTGCGGTAGGACTCCTCGTCCCAGGCGGGCCCGCCGTGGTCGGCGATCAGCTTGTCGGCCGCGGCGGTCGCGCAGTCCTCGAACAGCGCCTGGATGGAGCCGTGCGGACTGCTCGAAAGGTGCAGCTTATGCTGGTTGGTGAGCTTGGAGGAGGCGAACTTCGCCGGGCTGACCGGGACGTTGAGCAGGATCAGCCTGCGGGTGCCCCGCCACATCGCGCGCCGCTGCTCCTCCTCCGTGTCGAAGAGGCGCACCGCGACCGTCTCGCCCTGGTCGACGAGGGCCGGGTACGCCTTGACCGGCTGGCCCGCCCTGCGCGTCTCGAAGACCCGCACCAGCGTGCCGATCGTCCAGTCCTTGAGGCCTGAGCGCTCGATCGCCTCGCCGCCCGAGCGCTCAGCCGTCGCGGCCGCCGCCTTGGACAGCGCCTGGCGCGCCTTGGGCCGCAGCTGCAGGCGGAGCGTCTCCAGGTCCTTCGCCTCGGCGAGCCTGCGCCGCCGCTCGTCGACGATCCGGAAGGTGATCTTCAAGTGGTCGGGGACACGGGACAGGTCGAAGTCCTCGGCCGCCACGGGCACCCCGACCATCTGCTGGAGCTCGCGGGCGAGCGCCGAGGTCAGCGGCTCCTGGCGCGGCACGGCCCGGTCGAGGAAGCGCTTCGCGAAGTTCGGCGCGGGCACGTAGTGCCTGCGGACCGGCTTGGGCAGCGAGCGGATCAACTCCGTCACCAACTGTTCGCGCAGGCCCGGGATCTGCCAGTCGAAGCCCTCGCCCCTGACCTGGTTGAGCACCTGGAGCGGAATGTGCACCGTCACGCCGTCCGCGTCGGCGCCCGGCTCGAACTGGTACGTCACCCGGAACTTCAGCCCGCCCTGCCGCCACGCGTCCGGATAGTCGTCCTTGGTGACGGACTCGGCGGCCTCGGTGATGAGCATCGACCGCTCGAAGTCGAGCAGGTCGGGCTCCTCGGCGCGCTTCCGCTTCCACCAGGAGTCGAAGTGCGCGCCGGAGACGACGTCCTCGGGCACCCGCCGGTCGTAGAAGTCGAACAGCGTCTCGTCGTCCACCAGGATGTCGCGCCGCCGCGCCCGGTGTTCGAGCTCCTCGACCTCCCCGAGCAGCTTGCGGTTGTCGTGGAAGAACTGGTGGTGGGTCCGCCAGTCACCCTCCACGAGCGCGTTGCGGATGAACAGGTCGCGGGAGACCTCCGGGTCGATCCTGCCGTAGTTGACCTTGCGGTCCGTGACGATCGGCACGCCGTACAGCGTGACCTTCTCGTACGCCATCACGGCCGCCATGTCCTTCTCCCAGTGCGGCTCGCTGTAGGTGCGCTTGAGCAGGTGGCCCGCGAGGGGCTCGATCCACTCCGGCTCGATCCTGGCGTTGACCCGGGCCCAGAGCCTGGACGTCTCCACCAGTTCCGCGGACATCACGAACCGCGGCGGCTTCCTGAACAGTGCGGAGCCGGGGAAGATCGCGAACTTGGCGTTGCGCGCGCCGATGTACTCGCCGCCCCGCGCCCCGCGCCCGCCGTCGCCGCCCTTGGCGTCCTGGCCCTTGGACTCCTTCACGTCCTTCATGCCGACGTGCGACAGCAGTCCGGCGAGCAGCGACACGTGGACGCGCTGCTCCGGTGCCTCGTCCTCGTTGAGGCTGATCCCCATCTGCCGTGCGACCGTGCGCAGTTGGCTGTAGATGTCCTGCCACTCGCGGATGCGCAGGTAGTTGAGGTACTCGGACTTGCACATCCGGCGGAACGAGGACGACGACCTGGCCTCCTGCTGTTCGCGCAGGTAGCGCCACAGGTTGAGGAAGGCGAGGAAGTCCGACGTCTCGTCCTTGAAGCGCGCGTGCTGCTGGTCCGCCTGCGCCTGCTTGTCCGAGGGCCGTTCGCGCGGGTCCTGGATGGAGAGCGCGGCGGCGATCACCATGACCTCGCGGACGCACCCGTTGCGGTCGGCCTCGACCACCATGCGCGCGAGGCGCGGGTCGACGGGCAGCTGCGAGAGCTTGCGGCCGAGCGGGGTGAGCCGCCCCCGCTGCTCCTTGCGGTCGGGGTCGAGGGCGCCGAGCTCCTGGAGCAGCTGCACGCCGTCGCGGATGTTGCGGTGGTCGGGCGGGTCGATGAAGGGGAACTTCTCGATGTCGCCGAGGCCCGCCGCCGTCATCTGGAGGATCACCGAGGCGAGGTTCGTCCGCAGGATCTCCGCGTCCGTGAACTCGGGCCTGCTGAGGAAGTCGTCCTCCGAGTACAGCCGGATGCAGATGCCGTCCGACGTGCGGCCGCAGCGGCCCTTGCGCTGGTTGGCGCTGGCCTGCGAGACGGGCTCGATGGGCAGCCGCTGCACCTTGGTGCGGTGGCTGTAGCGGGAGATGCGCGCGGTGCCCGGGTCGATCACGTACTTGATGCCCGGCACGGTCAGCGAGGTCTCGGCGACGTTGGTCGCGAGGACGATCCTGCGGCCGGTGTGCCGCTGGAAGACGCGGTGCTGCTCGGCGTGGGAGAGGCGCGCGTACAGCGGCAGGACCTCCGTGCCGCGCAGCCGCCGCCGCTCCAGGGCGTCCGCGGTGTCGCGGATCTCGCGCTCGCCTGAGAGGAAGACCAGGATGTCGCCAGGCCCCTCGGCCATCAGCTCGTCCACGGCGTCGGAGATCGCGGTGATCTGGTCGCGGTCGCCGTCGTCGCCGTCCTCTTCGAGCAGCGGCCGGTAGCGGACCTCCACCGGGTACGTACGTCCTGAGACCTCGACGACCGGCGCCGTGCGCTCCCCGCCGTCCGCCCGGGGCCCGGCGTCCACCGAGGCGAAGGCGCCGAAGTGGCGGGCGAAGCGCTCGGGGTCGATGGTCGCCGAGGTGATGACGAGCTTGAGGTCGGGGCGGCGCGGCAGCAGCTGGGCGAGGTAGCCGAGGAGGAAGTCGATGTTGAGGCTGCGCTCGTGGGCCTCGTCGATGATGATCGTGTCGTACGCGCGCAGGTCGCGGTCGGTCTGGATCTCCGCGAGGAGGATGCCGTCCGTCATCAGTTTCACGAACGTCGACTCGGGGTTGACCTGGTCGGTGAAGCGGACCTTCCAGCCGACCGTCTCGCCGAGCGGGGTGCCGAGTTCCTCCGCGACCCGCTCCGCCACGGTGCGGGCGGCGATCCTGCGGGGCTGGGTGTGCCCGATCATGCCCCGCACGCCCCGGCCGAGCTCCAGGCAGATCTTGGGGATCTGGGTGGTCTTGCCCGAGCCCGTCTCACCGGCGACGATCACGACCTGGTGGTCGCGTATCGCCTCCAGGATGGTGTCCTTCTTCTGGCTGACGGGGAGTTGCTCGGGGTAGGTGACCTCGGGCAGCCGGGCGGCACGCCGCCGCAGGCGCTCCGCGGCCTTCCCGGCCTCGGCGGCGATCTCGTCGAGCACGGCCTGGCGCGCCTCGGGCTTGCGGATGCGCCGGGTGCCTTCGAGCCGGCGGCCGAGCCGCTGCGCGTCGCGCAGGGAGACCTCGGCCAGCAGGGACTGGAGGTCGGCGAGGGAAGTAGACATACCGCATCCCAGGATCTCACCGCCGCCGCCGAAGCGGCGAACGCTTTACGTACGCGTCCGGGTCCGCCGGACCGGTTCACGGGCCGCCGGCATGTGGCGCCGGGACAGCCGGGACATACGACGAGAGCGACCCGCCCGCTCGGTGCGGGGGAGTCGCTCTCGTACGAAAAGTGGCTGGGGCCGGGATCGAACCGGCGACCTATCGCTTTTCAGGCGATCGCTCGTACCAACTGAGCTACCCAGCCACGCGACCCGCGGGGGTCGCAGCGGTCCTGACGGGATTTGAACCCGCGGCCTCCACCTTGACAGGGTGGCGAGCACTCCAAACTGCTCCACAGGACCAGGCGATGACGCGGACAAGTCTCGCACACGCTGGTGTGGGCTCCGCACCGAACAACCGGTGTGCCCGGCGGCGGTGGTGGAGCTCCTTGCCCGAAGTCGCTAGACGAGCGTATCAGAACGGGGAGGGTGCCCCGACCGGCCCCGAGTGCCGTGACCTGGGGCCCGTGGGGCGCCCGCGGCGCGGGAGAAGCCCGAGGTCAGTCGCCCGCCGGGGGCTCGTCGCCGGGCGGGCGGTGCTGGAGCGCGCAGGCGTAGTGGCCGCCCGGCGGGCGCTCGCACACCACGTACGGCACGGTCTCGCGGGCGCCGGCCGCGGCGGGCGCCGTGGGCCGCCACGGCATCACGGCCTCCCCGGCGAGCAGCGCCTCCACGGTCTGTGCGGCCTCGCGGGGCGCCGGGTGGTGCGCGTACCCCGCGGCGCCGAGCGCGAGCGCGACGGCCATGCCGAGCAGATTGGCCTCGGTCGGCTCGCCGGGTGCCGCGGTCCCGGCGGCGGGCGCGAGCCTGATGCCCCTGTCGGGCACGTCCACGACGCGGGCGACGTAGCGCTCTGGGCTCTCGGGCATGGGCACGCTCGCTTCCTGCCGTGCGGTGCGGGTGGCCGTACTCTACGTCGGCCGGGGCGCGCGGCCCGGCAGATCGGCCGCGCCGCGGCGGGTGGCCGCGCGGGGTGGCGGCGGGGCGCGCGGGCGGGCGCAAGCGCGGGGCGGAACAGGTGAGTTCAATGTTCCGGCCACATTTCCGTGCCGTCGTCTTGTCCTTGCTCATGACAGGCCGTAGAAACACGGTGGCCCTGTTCCGTCTCCGTCTTAGCGCGCTCACCCGCTGTCACGGCGGCCGGAGTGCCCCGCGCTCTCTCCTCCGTGCCCCGCACCCCCGCTCTCAGGAGTCCCCATGCGCAGAAGAAGACCGCACGTCGCCGCGGTCGCGTCGGGCGCGCTGCTCGCCGCGGTCCTTGCCGTACCGGCGGGCGGCGCGTCCGCGGCGGACGCGCGTACCGCACCGCACTCCCCGGCCGCCTGCCCCTGGGTCGGCTCGCACGCGCCCGTCGAGCACCGCGTCTCCCAGGTGCTGTCGCGGATGACGCTGGCCGAGGAGATCGCGATGGTGCACGGGACCGCGGGCTCCGCGTACACCGGCTATGTGCCGGGCGACGCCCGGCTGTGCGTCCCGGCGCTGAAGATGCAGGACGGGCCGGTCGGCGTCCGGATGGACGACACGACCCAGCTGCCGGGTGCCACCGGCGTCGCGGCCTCCTTCGACCCCGCGCTCGCCCGCGCGTACGGCTCCGTCGTCGGCGCCGAGGACAAGGCCAAGGGCGTCGACGTCGACCTCGGGCCGACCGTGA
The DNA here is from genome assembly GCF_039540215.1 of Streptomyces tremellae. Classification (NCBI taxonomy): domain Bacteria; kingdom Bacillati; phylum Actinomycetota; class Actinomycetes; order Kitasatosporales; family Streptomycetaceae; genus Streptomyces; species Streptomyces tremellae. The sequence goes on along the minus strand of NZ_BAABEP010000038.1, from coordinate 34,296 downwards.
ACATCGTCCGCGACCCCCGCTGGGGCCGCGCCTTCGAGTCGTACAGCGAGGACCCGTACCTCACCGGGCAGATCGGCTCGGCCGACATCGAGGGCATCCAGTCCCAGGGCGTGATGGCCCAGGTGAAGCACTGGGCGGTCTACAACCAGGAGACCAACAGGAACACGGCGGCCGACAACGCCGTCATCGACGACAGGACCGTGCACGAGGTCTACACGGCGGCCTTCGGGACGATCGTCGAGCAGGCGAAGCCGTCGTCGGCGATGTGCTCGTACTCGTCCGTCAACGGGACCTTCGCCTGCGAGAACGCCTATCTGAACACGATCCTCAAGGACGAGTTCGGCTTCGACGGCTTCATCACCTCGGACTGGGGCGGCACCCACTCGACCGTGGCCTCCGCCAACGCGGGCATGGACATGCAGATGCCCGACGACTCGTACTTCGGCGCCGCCCTCACCAAGGCCGTGCGGGACGGGCAGGTCAAGCGGGCCCGAGTGGACGACATGGTCGCGCGGATCATGCGCGAGGAGTTCCGCTTCGGCCTCTTCGACCACCCCTCGCCCGACACCCCGGACGCCCCGGCCTCCACCCCGGCGCACCGCGCCGTCGCCCGGCGCGCCGCCGAGGACGGCTCCGTCCTGCTGAAGAACAGCGGCGGCCTCCTGCCCCTCGGCAGCAAGACCAGGTCGATCGCGGTGATCGGCGACGGCGCGGGCGAGAACACCATGACCGCGGGCGGCGGCAGCGCGGCCGTCACGGGCACCGGTACCGTCACGCCGTACGAGGGGATCAAGGCGCGCGCGGGCTCCGGCACCACCGTCACCTACGCGCAGGGCAACATCGGCGCAGGCGGCCGGCTGCCGCTCGTCGACAGCAGCTACCTCACCCCGGCCTCCGGCACGGGCCAGGGCCTGACCGGCGCGTACTACGCGAACAAGACCCTCTCCGGCAGCCCGGCGGCGACCCGCACCGACGCCCGGGTCGACTTCGACTGGAACGGCGCAGCCCCCGCGCCGGGCGTGCCCGGCACGGACTTCTCCGCCCGGTGGACCGGCACCCTCACCCCGCCGAGCACCGGCACCTACACCTTCGGTCTGACCAGCGACGACGGCAGCAGACTGCTGATCGGCGGCAAGCAGGTCATCGACAACTGGCGCGACCAGGCCACCCACACAGAGACCGGCACGGTCAGCCTCACCGCGGGCGAGCCGGTCCCCGTCGAGGTCGACTACTACCAGGGCACCGGCGGCGACGAGGTGCACCTCGGCTGGGAGACCCCCGGCAGTGACCTGGCCGCCCAGGCGGCCGACCTCGCCGCCAGGTCCGATGTCGCGGTCGTCTACGCGAACGACTTCGAGTCCGAGGGCAGCGACCTCTCCTCCATCGACCTGCCGGGCGACCAGAACGCCCTGATCGAGGCGGTCGCGAAGGCCAACCCGCACACGGTCGTGGTGCTGAACACCGGCTCCGCCGTCACCATGCCCTGGCTGGACCGGGTCAAGGGTGTCATCGAGGCGTGGTACCCGGGCCAGGAGGCGGGCAACGCGATCGCCGCGCTGCTGTACGGCGACGTGGATCCCTCGGGCAGGCTCCCGGTGACCTTCCCCGCCTCGCTCGGCCAGGTGCCCGCGTCGACGCCCGCGCAGTGGCCGGGCACCGGCGGCACCGTCCGGTACTCGGAGGGCCTCGACGTCGGCTACAAGTACTACGACGCCTCGGGCGAGACGCCGCTGTTCCCCTTCGGCTACGGCCTCTCCTACACCTCGTACCGCTTCTCGCACCTGAGGCTCGACACGGGCACGCTGCGCGAGAACGGGACGGTGCGGGTCACCGCCGACGTCACCGACACCGGCGACCGCGCGGGCTCCGAGGTCGCCCAGCTCTACCTCACCGACCCGAAGGCGGCGGGCGAGCCGGAGAACCAGCTGCGGGGCTTCGCGAAGGTGGCGCTCGGGCCCCACCAGACCAAGCGGGTCGCCTTCGAGGTGACCGCGCGGGACGCCTCCTACTGGAACAGCGACGCCCAGGCGTGGACCCTCGCCCCGGGCTCCTACCGGGTGCGCGTCGGCGACTCCTCGCGGAGCCTGCCCCTCAGCGGCGGCTTCCAGGTGCGTACGACGACGGGCCCGCGCTACACGGAGGTCTCCGCGCCCGCCCTGGCCTCCGGGGGCGCCACCCTCTCCGTGCGCACCACTTTCACCAACGGCTCGACGCGGCCGGTGCGCGGCGCCGCCACGAAGCTCACGGTGCCGGCCGGCTGGTCGGCCGTGCCGCGCGGCACCACCGCGCACCCGCTCGTACCGCCGGGGAAGTCGGTCTCGACGACCTGGTCCGTGCGCGTCCCCGCGGGGGCGGCGGGCGGCGCCGCGCGGCTGACCGGCGCCACCCGCTACCCGGGCGGGCCGCGCACGAGTCCCGGGGACGGGACGGCGACCGTGCAGGTCGCCCACCCCGACCTGGCGTCCGCCGCCACCGAGGTCGGCGTGAGTGACGACGCCGACCCGGCGCACGGCGGCTTCGGCGGCGCGGGCTACAGCTACTCGGCGCAGGCGCTCTCCGACGCCGGGATCGTCCCCGGCGGGCAGGTGCGCACCGCCGACGCCACCTTCACCTGGCCCGACGTGGCCGCGGGCACGCCCGACGAGGTGCCCGCGGCCGGGCAGGCGGTGGAGGCGCACGGCGCGGGCACCCGGCTGTCGCTCCTCGGCGCGGGCACCAACGGCACCCAGAGCGGGCAGGCCACCGTCACCTACACCGACGGCACCACGTCGACCGGCACGGTGACGCTGGCCGACTGGTACGCCAACCAGGCGGCCGAGGGCTGCGCCCTGGTCGCGACCACGGCTCACTGGAACAATCCGGCGGGCGACACCCTGCCGCACGACCACCGGGTCAGCCTGTACGCGTCGTCGGTGCCGCTGACCGCGGGCAAACAGGTGGCCTATGTGACGCTGCCGGGCAACCCGGCGCTGCACGTCTTCGCGACCGCCATCGGGTGACCGCGCGCACGGGCCGGGGCCGGTACCCGCGGTGGGTGCCGGCCCCGGCCCGTCCGGCCCTCCGCGGCCCCTACGGGACGCGGGCGACGGCCGCGAAGATGCCGCTGCGCTCCGGCTCGGGGCGCGGCTCCTCCTTGTACCAGTCGGGCGCGGTGACCAGGCCGGGCTCGACCAGTTCGAGGCCGGTGAAGAACCGTTCGGTCTCGGCGCGGGCACGGAAGCGCAGCGGGATGGTCCCCTTCTTGTACGCCTCCTTGACCGTCTCGACCAGCTCGGCCGGGTGGAAGTCGGTCGTGCCGTGCGAGAAGACCAGCAGGCTGCCCGAGGGCAGGGCGTCCACCAGGGTCCTGACGATCCCGTACGGGTCCTCCTCGTCCTGGATGAAGTGCATCAGCGCGATCAGCGACAGCACCACGGGCCGGTCGAAGTCGAGGATCGTGTGCGCGTGCTCGATGATCGTGCCGGGGTCGCGCACGTCGGCCTGGATGTAGTCGGTCGTGCCCTCGGGCGTCGAGATGAGCAGCGCCTCCGCGTGCCGCAGCACGATCGGGTCGAAGTCCGTGTAGACGATCCGGGCGCGCGGGTTCACCTGCTGCACGATCTGGTGCAGGTTCGGCTGGGTCGGGATGCCCGTACCGATGTCAAGGAACTGGTCGAAGCCCTCGCGCGCGGCCCAGGCCACCGCGCGGTGCATGAAGGCGCGGTTCTGCCGCGCGGCGGCCTTGGAGTCCTCGGGCAGCTTGTCGCCGACCGCCTGGTCGACCAGGTAGTTGTCCTTGCCGCCGAGCAGCCAGTCGTAGACCCGCGCCGGATGGGGCTTGCTGGTGTCGATCCGTGGCTTGGGTGTGCCGTGGGACATGGAGGACTCCGGTGTACGAGGGCCGCCGCCGCTGGAATCGGCGGTCGGACACGGACTGCGGGGGGCGACACCCCCAAGAGTGCCGCACGCGGTGGGGGCGTGGGACGCCGGGCGGCGCGCCCGCCCGTCAGGGGCGCAGGACGGTGGCGAGGGTGCCGCGCACGGCCGCGCCACCGGGGAGGTTCCAGCCCGCGGTGATCCGGCCGAGCACGGCCCCCGCGTCCGACGCGTCCCCGCCGGTGGAACGCAGGACGCGGTGCACCCGCAGCACCGCGCCGCCGCCCGCCACGCGGACCTCGCTGTACCCGGGGCCTTCGGTCGCGGCGAGCGGCGGGGGGCCGAAGGCCGCCTCGGGCAGCGCGGCGCCCGCGGGGTCGGCGGTGACGGTCGGGTCGGGGGTGTTGCTCTCCCGCTGGGCCTGCGGCTCGGCGGCGCCGCGCGCCAGCGCGTACAGGCGCTCCACGAGCACCGGGTCGTACACGCCGTCGTAGACCTGGCGCAGGCCGAGCACGCCGTGCTCCGAGGTGCCGACGAGCGCGTCCCGCGCGCCTTCGAGCGGTGTGCCGCGGTAGGTGAGCGGCACCTGGTAGGTGGTGGGCTCGGGCCCGGACACGTCGGTGACCAGCATGAACTCGATGCCGACCGTCCCCGCGGGGTCGTCGAGGCGGTACCCGCCTGCCCGCACGAGATCGGGTGTCCCGCCCCGGAACCACGGGCGGGACGGCAGCCAGGCGGCGAGCAGTTCCTCCTTGGAAGGGGTCATCGTCGTGCGGTGGATCACGGCCATCTCAGGAGCCTCTCTCGTCTCTCGCCGACGCCGGTCATCCTGCCAGGCGGCGCGCTCGGCGTCCGCCCCCGCCCGCGGGTACGGGCCGGTGACCTCTCCAGCCGTCCGAGGGGCCGCTACCGTCCGCCCCCGCCCGCGGGTACGGGCCGGCCGCGTGCAGCGCGTACGCCGACGCGCGGAAAGCGCCCGCACGGGGGATTCTGGGACACGCGCCCGGGGATACGGCGCCGCGCGGGGTACCCGGCCCGCCGTGCCCACGGCACGTGCGGCACGTACGGCACGTGCGGCGCGCGCCGCTGCGTGCCCGGAGGCGTACGGCGAGGCGAGGCGCGGCAGCGCACCGACGAGCAGGCAGTGGAGGCCCGGATGGCGGACGACGGAGCACGCGGCGGACGCGAGGGACACGAGCGGCAGGAGGGGCGCGGGGGGCGCGGGGGGCACGAGGGGCGTGAGGGACACGAGCGGCAGGAGGGGCGCGAGGGGCGCGGCGGACGCGAGGGAGACAAGGGGCACGACGGCGGCCCCGGGGTGCGCAAGGGCGCCCTGTGCCTGGTGACGGGCGCGAGCGGGTACATCGGCGGCCGGCTCGTCCCCGAACTGCTCGCCGCCGGGTACCGGGTGCGGTGCCTCGCGCGCACCCCGGAGAAACTGCGCGACCACCCCTGGGCCCGCCAGGTGGAGATCGCCAAGGGCGACGTGACCGACGAGGAGAGCGTGACCGCCGCGATGGACGGCGTCGAGGTCGCGTACTACCTGGTGCACGCGCTCGGCCAGGGCAGGCGCGACTTCGAGGAGACGGACCGGCGGGCCGCCCGCACTTTCGGGCGCGGCGCGCGGGCCGCGGGGGTGCGCCGCCTCATCTACCTCGGCGGCCTCACCCCGGCGGGCGTCCCCGAGCGTGAACTCTCGCCGCACCTGCGCTCGCGCGCCGAGGTCGGGCACATCCTGCTCGACTCCGGGGTGCCGACCGCGGTGCTGCGGGCCGCGGTGATCATCGGCTCGGGCTCCGCGTCGTTCGAGATGCTGCGCTACCTCACCGAGCGGCTGCCGGTGATGGTGACGCCCAGCTGGATCAGCACCCGCATCCAGCCGGTCGCCGTACGGGACGTACTGCGCTACCTGGTCGGCGCGGCGGCGCTGCCCGCCGACGTCAGCAGGGCCTTCGACATCGGCGGGCCAGACGTCGTCACGTACCGGGACATGATGCGGCGCTACGCGCGGGTGGCGCGCCTGCCGCGGCGGCTCGTCGTGACCCTGCCGGTCCTCACGCCCCAGCTCTCCAGCCACTGGATCGGCCTGGTCACGCCCGTGCCCTCGGGCATCGCGAAGCCGCTGACGGAGTCGCTGCGGCACGAGGTGGTGTGCGCGGAGCACGACATCGCGCGGTACGTGCGCGACCCCTCGGGCCACCCGTACGGCCTCGACCGGGCGATCGAGCTCGCGCTGCGGCGCGTGCAGGAGGCGCGCGTCGACACCCGCTGGTCGAACGCGTCGCTCCCCGGCGCGCCGAGCGACCCGCTGCCCACCGACCCCGACTGGGCGGGCGGCAGCCTCTACACCGACGAGCGGGAGGCGCCCGTCGAGGCGACGCGGGCGTCGCTGTGGCGGGTGATCGAGGGCATCGGCGGCGCGCACGGCTGGTACTCGATGTCGGCGGCCTGGGCCGTGCGCGGCCTGCTCGACCGGTTCGCCGGCGGGGTGGGGCTGCGCCGCGGGCGCCGCGACGACGAGCACCTGCGGGTCGGCGACTCGCTGGACTTCTGGCGTGTCGAGGAGATCGAGCGCGGCAGCCTGCTGCGGCTGCGCGCCGAGATGCGGATGCCGGGCCTGGCCTGGCTGGAGATGCGCGCCGACGAGGACGGCGCAGGCCGCACGGTCTACCGCCAGCGCGCGCTGTTCCATCCGCGCGGTCTCCTCGGCCAGGCGTACTGGTGGAGCGTGTACCCCTTCCACGCGGTGATCTTCGGCGGGATGGTCCGCAACATCGCGGCCGCCGCCCGCGACCTGGACGGCGCGGCCGCCGGCACGTCCCCGCGCCCCGCGCCCTGGGCCCGGCGGGCCGTCGGCGCGCTGCGCCGCCGCGCCTGGCACCCGGGCCCCGGGGTGCCGCCCGCCTGAGGCGCGGCTCGCGCGGACACGACTCCGAGGGGGCCCGGCTCAGCAGCGGCGGTCGCGGTGTCCCGGCGCGCCCGCCGGCACGACGTCCCGGTCCCTGAGGGTGATCGACAGGCGCGCGCCCCAGCGGCGGCAGCCCGCCGCGAAGGCGGTCGCGTCGTACTCCACGTCGAAGACGCGCCGGTGGTACGCGGAGGCGAAGTCCGCGCACTCGCCGTAGTGCGCGCACTCCTCCACCACCGCGAAGTCGAAGCCGATGTCCCGGCGCCGGCCGAGGAGTTCACCGGTGTTCTTCTGCGCCACGGCGAGGTGGTCGCGGTGCCCGCGCGCCACCAGCAGCCGGGCGAAGGCGGCCGCGTCCGACCGGCTCAGCAGCCCCTTCGAGCGCTGGTACGAGTCGAGGTTGTCCGGCTCCACGGCGTCGAACCCGGCCCGCGCGCAGCCGTCGACCCAGCCGCCGACGACGCCGAGCAGCTCGGTGCGGCGCGCGGGCGTCGAGATGTCGAGCAGCGGCTCGTCCCAGTCCTCGTCGACGACGAGCGCGCCGTGCGGGTCGTGGCCCGCGCGCAGCAGCAGCCCGGGGTGGTGCGCGCGCCACCAGGCGGCGGCAGCGGCGCCCGGCTGGGCCTGGAAGGCGTTGACGTAGCAGATCGAGTAGAGCCCGGCCGCGGGGCGCGCGGACCGGTCGCGCGAGACGGCGCGCACCCCGGCGGGCGGCGCGTACGCCCCGCCGAGCTGGTAGTCGAACGCCGCGTTCGCCGCGGGGAGCCGCACCCGCGCGGCGGGCGCGGCCTCCTTCCCCGGCCGCGCCGAGCAGGCCGTGAGGACGGTGGCGAGCAGCGTGAGGACGGCGAGCACGGCGGGGGCGGTGGTGCGGGGCCGCCGCGCGGGGGCGGCGAGGCGGGACCGCGCGGGGGCGGCGACCTGGGAGGGCATCGTCCCAGTCTCCCCGGGCCCTGTGCGTCGGCTGTGCGCGCCCCCACCCGGCGGACGCGGGACCGCGCCGGCGCACGGGGAATACGGGCATGGCGTCGGCCGCTGACGGAGCGTTAGAGTCACGGGTCACCGGCGCCGGCAGAGCGGCGTCACGACGTGCGAGGGGCCGCGATGGACGTTCGACACACCCCCGCCGCGCACGCCGGGGGCGCGCCGCCCCGCGGCCGTACGACCGGCGCGGGGCGGGACGCGCCGACCCTGGCACGTACCACCGGCGCAGCGGACCCGGCGCCGCCCCGCTGAGCGCGGGAGACAGCCGGAACGAGAAGGGAGCGGCGGGCACCGCGCCGCGGGCACGACCGCTCCCGAGACTCCAGGACCTGGCCACCGGCACCACCCACCGCCCGGGCCGGGTGAAAGGGACACACTCCGCCATGGCAGAGCCGTACGGCACCACCCCGCCCGCCCTCCTGCGCCCGCCGGCCTCGCCCGCCGCGGGCGCCACCGCCTCCGCGGCGATGGCCTTCGCCGCCTTCCGCGCGCTCTACGAGGGCCACTACGCCGCCTACGCCGCGGTACGGCTGGGCAGTTCGGCCCTCGGCCGGCGCGCGGCCCGCGCCGCCTTCGCCGAACTCTCCGGCAGCTGGGCCCGGGTGCTGCGCTCCTCCTGCCTCGCCGCCACCGCCTGGGCCTGCCTGCGCCGCCATGTGGAGGCGCAGGCAGGCCGCCCGTTACCCGAGGCGGACGACGCGGCCCTGCTCGCCGGCCGCCTCGGTCTCGGCCGCGACCTCGTCATGGAGCTCCTCGGCGACGCACAGGCCGGCATCCTGCACGCGCCCCTCGCGACCGGCTGCTGAACCGCCCCCGCCCCGCGCCCTTCGGGCCCGCGGCCGGGCCGCGCCACCGGCGCCCACCCGATGAGGTCGCCCGCGATGGCCGAGCGGCTGCGCGGGGCCATCGAGCAGGACCGTGCGGGCGGGGGCGCGCTCCACGAACTGGGGGAACCCGACGGCGCGTCCAGGCGGGGCGTCGCGTGAAGGTGCTGTTGCGCGAAAACGGCCGGGGCGACCACCCGGGGTGGCAGGCGAACGGCCGGAAGCTCCTGACGCGGATCAACCAGCTCGCCGCCGACCTCGATCGCAACGGCCATGACGGGATCGGCAGAGCCGAGCCGCTGCCGAACCACTTCTCCGACTGCTGGTCGCGGCGGACCGATGCGGAGAGCGGAGATGGGGACACCACGGGCCCCTGGAACAAGAAGGGCCCTGAGCCGTCCGGCCGCGCGGCTGAGCGAAGCGAGCCGCAGGCGGTCCTGACGGGATGTGAAACGGGTGCCCCCAACGGGATTCGAACCCGTGCTACCGCCTTGAAAGGGCGGCGTCCTGGGCCACTAGACGATGAGGGCGAAGGGCCCGCCTGACGCCGGGCGGCGCTTCGGAGGACATCGGCAGCATAGGCGATGGCGCGGAACATCGCCAAAACGGTTTCTCCGTGGTCAGCGTCGCGCCGGGCGGGCCGTGCGGCGACAATGGCAGGGTGCTGGAGATGACGCGCGAGGAGTTCGAGGAGCTGGTCTCGGAGGCGCTCGACCGGGTCCCGTCCGAGCTGACCCGGCTGATGGACAACGTCGCCGTCTTCGTCGAGGACGAGCCGCCGCCCTCCGACCGCGAACTGCTGGGGCTGTACGAGGGCACGCCGCTGACCGAGCGCGGCGAGTGGTACGCGGGCGTCCTGCCCGACCGCATCACGATCTACCGGGGCCCCACGCTCCGGTACTGCGAGACCCGCGCGGACGTGGTCAGGGAGACCGAGGTCACCGTGGTGCACGAGATCGCCCACCACTTCGGCATCGACGAGGAGCGGCTGCACGCGCTCGGGTACGGCTGAGCGGGGCGCCCGCGGCCCGGCGGAGGGTGCCCGCCTGGATGGGTGGGGTCGGTGAATGGGCGTGTCCCTGACGGGTGCGGGCCCGTTGGGCAGGGGGACGTACCGCTCGCCCCGCGCGGGAGTCCGCCTGCCCGCCCCTGTCCCGGAGGTGCCCCGTGCGCCGTTCGCCCGTCCCGCCCCCGCCGCAGCTGCCGCGGCGTGCCCGTCCCTGCCGGGCCCCCGTGTGGGTGGCCGCGTCGCTGGCCGTCGCCGCGACGGCCGGCTGTATGAGCGTCGGCGACTCCGGGAGCGCCCCGGCGCCCGGCCACTCCGTGGCGGGGCACGGCGCAGACGGCTCGAAGGGCGGTTCCGACGCCGGTACGGGTGTGCCCGGCGGGGCCGGGGGCCGCGGCCCCGGCCGTGGTGCCCACGGCGGCCGGGACGGCGGCAGCGGCGGTAAGGGCGCGCACGGCAAGGACGGCAAGGACGCGAAGGACGCCGACGCGGCGGGCAAGGACGGCAAGGGCGCCTCGGCCGGGCCCAGTTCGCCCGGCGGTCCGACGCCCGTGGTGACGGCCGACGGCCGGCCTGGCCACCGCGGCCACGGCCACGGAGGGCCGGGCGCGACGGGCGGGTCCGGCGGCGCTCCTGCGGAACCGCCCGCACCGCCCGCCGACCCGCCGGGGAGCGACCAGCCCGCGCCGCCGCCCCCGCCGCCCGCCGGGGGCGGCGACGGCGGCACGGGCGGCGCTGATCCGACCGGGCCCGCCGACCCGCCGTCCGCCTCGCCCGCCGCCGATGTCCGCACGGCGGCGCTGGGCCCGGGTGCGGGACCGGTCAAGGAGCCGTCCGCCTCACCGCAGTTGGGCCCCGCCTGAGCGCGGGCGGCCGGGCGTCCCCGCTCCGAGGGCGGGTACGGTGTGAGCAGCGTCGCTCCGCGCCGGTTTGCCTCAACCGCCGAAGACTGCGTATGGTAGTAGATCGTTTGATCATTCCCCGGCGCCGAAACAGGTGAGCGCCGTGTGGCGCGTACTCTCCCTTACCGTGGCTGACCGCATTGAGGCGGTCGAGAGGTGAAACACGGAGTTTGGGCGCGTGCCGAGACTCCGGAAGGTTTCGCATTTCGCATGTCCGTTTCCAGTACTGACCACGCCGTCATGCCCGAGAGCCCCGAAGGCGACGCCACCGAGGCCGCCCTCGCCGCGGCCGTCGACGAGAGCGACGAGAGCACCGGCACCACCGCCCCCGAGACCACCTTCGGCGACCTGGGGCTGCCCGAGTCGATCGTGCGCAAGCTCGCGCAGAACGGCGTCGCCGTCCCCTTCCCGATCCAGGCCGCGACCATCCCGGACGCCCTGGCAGGCAAGGACATCCTGGGCCGAGGCCGCACGGGCTCCGGCAAGACGCTCTCCTTCGGCCTCCCGCTGCTCGCCACCCTGGCCGGCGGCCACACCGAGAAGAAGAAGCCGCGCGGCGTCATCCTCACCCCGACCCGCGAGCTCGCGATGCAGGTCGCGGACGCCCTCCAGCCGTACGGCGACGTGCTGGGCCTGAAGATGAAGGTCGTCTGCGGCGGTACGTCCATGGGCAACCAGATCTACGCGCTCGAACGCGGCGTCGACATCCTCGTCGCCACGCCCGGCCGGCTGCGGGACATCATCAACCGCGGCGCCTGCTCGCTCGAACAGGTCCAGGTCGCCGTCATCGACGAGGCCGACCAGATGTCGGACCTGGGCTTCCTGCCCGAGGTCACCGAGCTGCTCGACCTGGTCCCCGCGGGCGGCCAGCGCATGCTGTTCTCCGCGACGATGGAGAACGAGATCAACACCCTGGTCAAGCGCTACCTGACCGACCCGGTCAGCCACGAGGTGGACAGCGCCCAGGGCAACGTCACGACCATGTCCCACCACGTGCTCGTGGTGAAGCCGAAGGACAAGGCGCCCGTCACGGCCGCCATCGCCGCGCGCAAGGGCCGCACGATCATCTTCGTGAGGACCCAGCTCGGCGCCGACCGGATCGCGGAGCAGCTGCGCGAGTCCGGCGTGCGGGCGGACGCGCTGCACGGCGGCATGACGCAGGGCGCGCGCACCCGGACGCTGGCCGACTTCAAGGACGGCCGCGTCAACGCGCTGGTCGCCACCGACGTCGCCGCCCGCGGCATCCACGTCGACGGCATCGACCTGGTGCTCAACGTCGACCCGGCCGGCGACCACAAGGACTACCTGCACCGCTCGGGCCGCACGGCCCGCGCGGGCAAGTCCGGTGTCGTCGTCTCCCTCGCGCTGCCGCACCAGCGCCGCCAGATCTTCCGGCTGATGGAGGACGCGGGCGTCGACGCCTCCCGCCACATGGTGGGCGGCGCGGGCGCCTTCGACCCCGAGGTCGCCGAGATCACCGGCGCCAGGTCGCTGACCGAGGTGCAGGCCGACTCCGCGAACAACGCGGCCAAGCAGGCCGAGCGCGAGGTCGCCGACCTGACGAAGCAGCTGGAGCGCGCGCAGCGCCGCGCGACGGAGCTGCGCGAGGAGGCGGGTCGCCTGGTGGCGCGCGCCGCCCGCGAGCGCGGCGAAGACCCGGAGGCCGCGGTCGCCGAGGTGCAGGCAGAGGCCGAGCGCGCGATCGAGGAGGCGGCGGCCCAGGCCGCGGCCGCCGAGGCCGAGCGCCAGCGCCAGCGGCGCGACGAGCGCGGCAACTTCGAGCGCCGTGACGACCGTGGCGGCCCGCGCCGCGACGACCGCGGTGACCGTGGCGGCTTCCGCCGTGACGACCGGGGCGACCGCGGCGACCGCGGTGGTTTCCAGCGGCGCGACGACCGCGGTGACCGGGGCGGTTTCCGCCGTGACGACCGGGGTGACCGGGGCGACCGCGGCGGTTTCCGCAGGGACGACCGCGACGACCGTGGCGGCTTCCAGCGCCGTGACGACCGTGACGACCGCGGTGGTTTCCAGCGCCGTGACGACCGTGACGACCGTGGCGGTTTCCAGCGCCGTGACGACCGGGGCGACCGTGGCGGCTTCAACCGCGACCGCGGCGAGCGCCGTGACGACCGCGGCGGCCGTTCGTTCGAGCGCCGCGACCACCGGGGCAGCGACCGCCCGTTCAACCGCGACCGGCAGGGCGACCGCCCGGCGGGCGGCGGCTACCGCGGCGGCTCCTCGGACCGTCCGTTCGGCCGCCGTGACGACCACCGCGGTGGCGGCGCGGGCGCCGGCTCCTTCGGCCGCCGCGACGACAAGCCCCGCTGGAAGCGCGGCAGCTGACCCCTCCTGAGGCCCCGGGCAACCCCGGGCCCCGGAACACCACGGCGGCGGGTCCGCCCCACCTTCTCCGGTGGGGCGGACCCGCCGCCGTCTGCGTCCGACCGAGCCCGGCGGACCGCGCGGGCTCAGGGTGCGACCTGCTCGCGCAGCGCCTCGACCAGCGGGAGCGGCTCGCGGCAGAGGACGGCGGACGGCCCGGCACCGGCCGTGGCGAGAGCGCCGTCCCTGATGTCCTGGCTGATGAGCGCCGCGAAGCGGGCGCCCGACTCCGGGGCGCCCCGCCGGCAGGGCTGACGTCAGGTCGGGCCTGATGGCCGCTCCGCCGCCGCGTCCAGGGTGTCCCGGACGGGGCCGTCCGCCGGCGCCGAGCCGCCGGCACGGCGCCCGGCGCCGATACCGGATCGGCCCCAACGGCCGTGCGGGCTATGCTCGGTGTGCCCTGCGGGGCAGTCACAGGGCCGTTAGCTCAATTGGCAGAGCCGCGGACTTTTAATCCGTAGGTTGTGGGTTCGAGTCCCACACGGCCCACGATCGGGACGGCAGGCCGCCGGTCGAACGGCGGGCGGCGCCTGAGCGGCGGAGTCGTCTTCGGGCAGGGCAACCGCCCAGGCCCCCCCGGGAGTACGGCGACGGGTACGCGGGCGTACGACGGGTACGCGGGCGTATGCGGACGGCGAGCGGAACCGTCTCGTCTCCCAGGCAGCGACATGGCGGGACCGGCTCAGCCCGGACGGGACCGGTCGCCCCGGATTGCCACTTCCTGCATGTCTGCCGCGGTGCCGGGGCCGCCCTGGACGCCTCCTGCCCGGCCGGGGCGGGGGGCGGCTGCCGCCGGGCGCCGTCCCGGCCGGGGCCTTCACTCGCGGGTGTGCTTGATCGCGTCCAGGACGATGTGGGCGACGTGCTCGTCCAGCAGGGAGTACTCGATCTCGCGGGCGTCCCTGCGCGTGGTGACGATGCGGGACGCGCGCAGGACGCGCAGGTGCTGGGAGACGAGGGGCTGGCTGACGCCGAGCGCCTCCACCAGTTCGTGGACGCGCCGGCTTCCGGCCGCCAGCTCCCGCACAATGCCGATCCGTACGGGGGAGGACAGCGCCCGCAGCAGGTCACTGGCTGCCTGCAGGCCGCTGAGCGGGGCGTCCTCCGCCGCTGTCGTCATATGCGCACATTAGCATCTGACAATCGGTTTCAGCAGTGTGCGGTGGGCAGCCGGGAAACGTACGGCTCAGTGCTCGTCCCAGTGGTCCGCGTGCGCCGCGTGCCGGTGGTCGTCGTGCACGTAGTCGGTGTGGTCGCCGTGCGGTACGGCGACATGCCCGCACCCCTCGCCGTGCTCGTGCGGGTGGGACGCGTGGGGCGTGTGGGTCGCGGAGCCGCATTCGTCCGCATGGTCGCCGTGGTCGCGGTGGAGGTGGCTGTCGTGGACGTAGTCCGTGTGGCCGTGGTGGGGGATCGCGACGTGCCCGCAAGCGGGCCCGTGCTGGTGGTCGTGGCCGGCGTGCGGGGCGTGGTCGGTTGCCGAGGTCATGGTGGACTCCTTGGGGCTTGGGGCCTGGGCCCTGGGGGCGGACAGGCGGACAGAAAGGGCTCGGAACGCGCGGAAGTGTCGCGTGGATGCGACGGGTGCGCGTTCGACCCATCAACACATTGCAACATTAGCATATAACGACGTCTGCATAGGTGTGCCAGAAGGTGCGACGCCCATTGCGACGTGCCAAGGCGGTCGAAAATCACAGAATGGTAATGATTTTCATATCTGGGCAATCGGCCTGGTTTTGAAAGTCATTGCCATTTAGCGTGTCGGGTATGAACGCCACAGCCTCCCGTATCGCCCTCGGCGGCATAGCCGCCGTGGCCGCCGTCTCCGTCGCCGCCTGCTCGACCTCCTCCTCCGACAGCAAGGGCAGCGAGGGAGGGGACGGAACACCTGCGGCGGGAGGTGCCTCGGCGTCCGCCGCGTCGAGCAGGACCATCCAGGTCGTCGCGGCCGAGAACTTCTGGGGCAGCATCGCCTCCCAGCTCGGCGGGGACCACGTCAAGGTCACCAGCATCATCGACAATCCCAACGCCGACCCGCACGACTACGAGCCGACCGCCGCGGACGCCCGCACGGTCGCCGGCGCGCAGTTCGCCATCGTCAACGGCGTCGGCTACGACTCCTGGGCCGGCAAGCTGCTCGCCGCCAACCCCGGGACGAGCCGCACCGACCTGGAGGTCGGCAAGCTCGTCGGCGTCCCCGCCGACGGCAACCCGCACCGCTGGTACTCGCCGGACAACGTCCACCAGGTCATCGAGCAGATCACCACCGACTACAAGAAGCTCGACCCGGCAGACTCCGCCGACTTCGACAAGCTCAAGAACACCTTCGAGAACACCACGCTCGCCCCGTACAACAAGGAGATCGCCGACATCAAGGCGAAGTACAAGGGCACGCCCGTCGGCGCCTCCGAGTCGATCTTCACGCCGCTCGCCGAGGGCCTCGGCCTCAACCTCGTGACCCCCGAGTCCTTCCTCGACGCGATCAGCGAGGGCAGCGACCCCACCGCGAAGGACAAGTCCACGATCGACCGGCAGATCGCGGACAAGAAGATCAAGGTGTACGTCTACAACAGCCAGAACGCCACGCCCGACGTCCAGGCCCAGGTCAAGGCCGCCAAGGCGAAGGGCATCCCGGTCGCCACCGTCACCGAGACCCTCACCCCCGCGGGCGCCTCCTTCCAGGACTGGCAGGTGCGCCAGCTCAAGGGCATCGCGGCGGCGCTCGCCAAGGCGACCGGGAAATGACGGTGGCGCACGCCCCGGCCCGTACGGCGGACGCGACCACCGGGGCCGCGGCCCCGGTGGTCGCGCTGCGCGGCGCGGGCGTCCGGGTCGGCGGCAGGGCCCTGTGGTCCGGGGTCGACCTGGAGGTCGGCGCCGGGGAGTTCGTCGCCGTGCTCGGCCCGAACGGCGTCGGCAAGTCGACTCTCGTCAAGGTCCTGCTCGGCGTCCAGCAGCCGGCCGCCGGCGAGGTGCGCGTGCTCGGCGCGCGACCGGGCCGGGCCGGGGCGCGCGTCGGCTACCTCCCGCAGCGCCGCAGTTTCGACGCGTCCCTGCGGCTGCGCGGCACGGACGTCGTACGGCTCGGCTGGGACGGCGACCGGTGGGGCGTCCCCCTGCCGTTCCCGCTGCCGGGCCGGTGGGGCGCGCGGTCGCGCGCGGCGGCCGAGCGGGTCGCCGAGGTGATCGGGCTGGTCGGCGCCGAGGCGTACGCCGACCGGCCCATCGGCCAGTGCTCGGGCGGCGAGCAGCAGCGGCTGCTCATCGCGCAGGCCCTGGTGCGCCGCCCCGAACTCCTCGTGCTCGACGAACCGCTCGACAGCCTCGACCTGCCGAACCAGGCGGCGGTCGCCGCGCTGATCGGCCGGATCTGCCGGGACGAGGGCGTCGCGGTCGTCATGGTCGCGCACGACGTCAACCCGATCCTGTCCCGGCTCGACCGCGTGGTCTACCTCGCGGAGGGCGGCGCGGTGGCGGGCCGCCCCGCCGACGTCATCAACTCCGCGACGCTCTCCCGGCTCTACGGCACCTCCGTCGAGGTGCTCACCACGTCGGACGGCCGGCTCGTGGTCGTAGGACAGCCGGAGGCCCCGGCACGCCACACCGACCGGCACGGGAACGCGCCGGCCGGTCAGGACGCCGCGTCCGGCGCGGAGCCCGGACGGGAGGGCCGCCGTGCCGACGGCTGACGCGCTCGCACTCGCCGCCGGGTCGCTGCCCGCCTGGTCGTGGAACCCGGTGGCCGACCTGCGGGAGATGTGGGCGTTCCCCTTCATGGTCAACGCCTTTCGCGCGGGCACGGTCGTCGCGGTCGGCGCGGGCGTGATGGGGTGGTTCATGGTGCTGCGGCGGCAGAGCTTCGCCGGGCACACCGTCTCCACCGTCGGCTTCCCCGGCGCCGCCTGCGCGGCCCTGCTCGGCGTCTCCGTGACCTACGGCTACTTCGCCTTCTGCGTGGCCGCCGCCCTGGTCATCGCGGCGCTGCCGCGCTCGGGCCGCGCCGCGGTCGGCCACGAGTCCGCGGTCACCGGCACCGTGCAGGCCTTCCTGCTCGCCTGCGGCTTCCTCTTCACCACCCTGTACAAGGGGCTGCTCGGCGGGGTGACGTCCCTCCTGTTCGGCAGCTTCCTCGGCATCACGACGGGGCAGGTCTGGCTGCTCACCGGCGTGACCGCGACCGCGCTCCTCGTGCTCGCGCTCGTCGGCCGCCCGCTGCTGTTCGCGTCCGTCGACCCGGACGTGGCGGCCGGGCGCGGCGTCCCGGTGCGGCTGCTCTCCACGGTCTTCCTCGTCCTGCTGGGCGCGGCGACCGCGGGCGCCAGCCAGCTCACCGGCACCCTGCTGGTCTTCGCGTTGCTGGTGATGCCGGGCGCGGCGGCGCAGGCGCTCAGCGCAAGGCCCGCCACAGGCCTGCTGCTCTCGGTGGTGATCGCCGTGGTGGTCACCTGGGCGGGCCTGATCGTCGCCTACTACTCGCCGTACCCGGTCGGGTTCTACGTGACGACGTTCGCGTTCGGCGTCTACGCGCTGGCGCGCGGCTGGCAGTACGCGCGCGGGCGGCTGCCCGCGCGGCCCGCGCTCGCGGCCGGGGGTGCGGCATGACCGGGCACCCGGCGGCCGTGCTGCTCGCGGCGGGCGGCGGACACGGCTGGCTCGCCGCCTTCACCCACCCGTACTTCCTGCACGCCTTCCTCGCCGGCTCGGCGATCGCGCTCGCCGCGGGCCTCACGGGGTACTTCCTGGTGCTGCGCGCCCAGGTCTTCACCGGCGACGCGCTCAGCCACGTCGCGTTCACCGGCGCGCTCGCCGCGCTCGCCGGGGGGTACGACCTGCGGCTCGGCCTGTTCGCGGGGACCGTGGCCGTCGCGCTGCTGATCGGGACGATCGGGCGGAAGGGCCGCGCGGACGACGTGGTCATCGGGTCGGTGTTCGCGTGGATCCTCGGGCTCGGCTCGTTCTTCCTCACCCTGTACACGACGTCCCGCAGTGCGGCCAACGGCGGCGCGGGCGTGAACGTCCTGTTCGGCTCGATCTTCGGCCTCTCCGCGGGCCAGGCCCTCACGGCGGCCCTGATCGCCGCGGGCATCTGCGTCGCGCTGCTCGCCATCGCCCGCCCGCTGCTGTTCGCGTCGCTCGACGAGACGGTCGCCGCGGCGCGCGGCGTGCCCGTGCGGATGCTCGGCTTCGGCTTCCTCGTGCTGGTCGGCGCCTGCGCGGCCGAGGCGACCCAGGCGGTCGGCGCGCTGCTGCTGCTCGGCCTGCTCGCGGCCCCCGCGGGCGCCGCGATGCGCCTGACCGACCGTCCGATGCGCGGCCTCGCCCTGTCCGCGGGGCTCGGGCTCGGCGAGATGTGGGCCGGGCTCGCGCTGAGCTACGCCGTGCCGACCCTCCCCCCGAGCTTCGGGATCATGGCGGCGGCGACCCTGGTGTACGCGCTGACCTTCCTCAAGGGGGCGCGGGGCCGCGGGCGGTCCGTACAGCCCGCCCTCTGACGGCGGCGGCCGGCCGCGCCCCGCACCGGCCCGCGGGGTGCGGTCGCCGCGCTACACCCGGCGCCCGGGGTGGTAAGAGACGGGGGTGGAAAGAGAGCGAAAACGGGACGAGGGCTCCCGTACTCACGTTCTGGCCCTGTGGCAGACTGCGCCCATGCGAGCACTGGGGGGCACGGACCATGAGTGAACCGCGCTCCGCCCCGACCATAGGACAGCTCGTCCTGAGCAGACAGCTGCGCGGCCTGCGCGAACGGGCCGGGATGACCCGGGACCAGGCGGCCAAGCTCCTGCACGTGACGGTGGCGACGATCCGCCGCATGGAGTCGGCCGAGGTCGCCCTCAAGATCCCCTACCTCCAGGTGCTGCTGCCCGCGTACGGGGTCGAACCGGCGGGCGTGACCTCCTTCCTGGAGATCACCGAGGAGGCCAACAGGCCCGGCTGGTGGCAGCGTTTCCACGACGTGCTGCCCGGCTGGTTCAGCGGCTACGTCAGCCTGGAAGAGGCCGCGAAGACGATCCGCACGTACGAGCCGCACTTCGTACCCGGCGTCCTCCAGACGGAGGAGTACACCCGCGAGATTCTGCGCACCGGCGCGGTGGGCCAGTTCGACCCCGAGCGCATCGAGCGCCACGTCGCGCTGCGCAAGCAGCGCCAGGCGCTGCTGACCAGGGAGAACCCGCCGACATACTGGGCGGTCATCGACGAGACCGTGCTGCTGCGGCCCGTCGGCTCGGCCGCGCTGATGCGCGACCAGATCGGCCGCCTGCTCGAACTGTCGGAGCTGCCGAACGTCACGCTCCAGATGGCGGAGCTCTCCGCCGGCCACCACCCCGGCACGTACACCTCGTTCGTCCTCTTCCGCTTCGACGTGCCCGAGGTGCCGGACATCGTGTACGTCGAGTACCTGACCGGCGCGCTCTACCTGGATCAGGCGGCCGAGGTCGCCGAGTACAAGGAGGCCATGGACCGCATGGTCGCGCACGCCGAGTCGGCGAAGAGGACCCGGCAGATCCTCACGGACCTGTACAAGCAGCTCTGAGGCGGCGGCCGGCCCCGGCGCAGGTCCAACGCCCCACGGCCTCGGGCATGTCGCGCGGCGGGGGCCGACTATGCTTCGCGGTGCGGGCCGTTAGCTCAATTGGTCAGAGCAGCGGACTTTTAATCCGTTGGTTGTGGGTTCAAGTCCCACACGGCCTACGTCAAGCCCCCGCGCCCGGCCCACAGGCCCGGCGCGGGGGCCTTCGCGTGCCCGTGGGAGGCGTGCGGCGGGAGTGGCGGCGCGGCAGTCGTGAGAAACACGGTGGGCAAAACGCCCAGGGGGCTGCGCGCGCGGCCGGTTCGTCGCAGGCTTGGGGGCATGAGTGACGCACCGATCGTCGTACACCGGGCGTCCGGGACGGGCGGACGGCGGGTCACGGTCCGCGGGCAGATCATGGGTCTGGCCCACTCGGACGACGACCTGGTCGAGTTCCTGCGCCGCGCCGGGCTGCCGGACGCGGAGGACCTGCTCGACGACCCGTCGTGGGTGGAGTGGCAGGGCGGGTCGGGCCACGACTACGGCACGCGCTGACCAGCGGGACCGCCGCGCGACGCGGACGACGTGTGCTGCCTCACACGTGCGCGGGTCGGGTCTCCACGCTCCGCCGACTGTCAGTGGCGGCCCGTAGTCTTGAGCACATGTTCGCATCACCGTCCGGCGCCGTCGACGAGCCCGGTTCCCCGCGGTCAGCCGCCGACGTCAACGACCGCATCCGCGCCCTGTGGGCCGGGGCCGGCCGTGTCCTCACCCCCGCTGAGCAGGAGCGTTATCAGGAGCTGCTGGTCGAGTGGGCCGCCGCGGTCAAGGCCGACGTGGTCCCCGCCGCCTGAGGGCACCCGCCACCGGCGTCCGCCGGCGGCGAAAGTGGCGCTGGGCGTGCTCCGGATGGCGTAAGGTGGTGTTCACCGACGCGGGGTGGAGCAGCTCGGTAGCTCGCTGGGCTCATAACCCAGAGGTCGCAGGTTCAAATCCTGTCCCCGCTACTTGTGGCTGAAGGCCCGGATTCCCCGGAATCCGGGCCTTCGGTGCGTCCGGGTCCCCGCCCGTACGGCCGGGCGGGGTGCCCCGGTGCTCCGCCCGCTCTTACGCCAGTCGGTCGACGGCGATTCGCCGTCGGGGGCGAGGGCGGCGAGCCTGGAGACAGCGCGGTACCGTCCGCAGCCTGGCGAGGAGACCGGCAGAAAGAGACCACTGGTGGCGAAGACGGGGCGGGGCGAGGGGCGCCGACGGGGCGGCAGGGCGCCCCGCGGCGTCCGGATCGCGCGCGACTGGGTCGCCCGGCGGGACGGGGAGCCCGCGCGGGGCGAGGTGGCGCCCACGCCGCGTCCCAGCAGGTTCCGCTTCTGGCTGCCGCTCGTCGTGATCTTCGTCGGTGGGGTGTTCGACGTGGTGACGCCGACGCGCTTCACCGCGTCCCCGTTCTTCGCCGCGGCGCCGATGGTGGCGGCCCCGTTCTTCGGCCCCGTGGGGACCCTGGTGATCGCGCTCGTCGCGATCTCCACCGAGGTGCTGCTGCGCATCGACGACGGCACGATCGGCCGGGTCGAGGCGGTGGGCGACCTGCTCACCGTGGTGGTCGTATCGGCGCTCGCGCTCGGCATCAACCGCATCGTGCGCCGCAGCGGCGAGCGGCTGGCGTCCGCCCGTGTCATCGCGGAGGCGGCGCAGCGCGCGGTGCTGCCGCAGCCCTCGGAGCAGATCGGCGGGCTGCACATCGCGGCCCGGTACGAGGCGGCGCAGGAGGACGCGTTCATCGGCGGCGACCTGTTCGCGGTGCAGGACACCCCGTACGGGGTGCGGCTGATCGTCGGGGACGTGCGCGGCAAGGGCATGGGCGCGGTCGAGACGGTCGCCGTGCTCGTCGGCGCGTTCCGGGAGGCGGCGGAGCAGGAGCGCACCCTCGAAGGCGTCGCACACCGCCTGGACCGCGCCCTGACAAGGGAGGGCACCCGGCGCGCCGAGGCGGAGACCGCCGAGTCGTTCACGACGGCGGTGCTGGCGGAGATCCCGCGCGGCGAGGGGGTGGTGCGGCTGCTGAACCGCGGCCACCCCGAGCCGATGCTGCTGGAGGCCGCGGGCGTCGTGACGACGCTCGTACCGGGGCAGTTCGCGCTGCCGCTCGGCATGGCGGAGCTGGCCTCCTGGCCGGACCGCGCCGACACCAGCCCGTACCCGCCCGGTTCGACGCTGCTGTTCTACACGGACGGCCTGTCGGAGGCGCGGGACCGCGACGGCGTCTTCTACGACCCGGCGCAGCGGCTGCGCGGCCGGGTCTTCCCCGGCCCCGAGGAACTGCTCGACGCGGTCGTGAGCGATGTGCGCGTGCACACCGGGGGCGGCAGCACGGACGACATGGCGCTGCTCGCGGTGAACCGCCCCACGGCGGGCCAGCCGGACCGGCGCCGGATCATGAGCGTCGTGCCGCCGCCGTGACCACACGGACCTTCGTGACGCTGCGTGCCTGGATGCGAGCACTCCGCACAGTCGTGCGAGGGCTGTGCGGGCGCCTTCCGCGGCCCGGCCGGGCGGCCGGGTGCGCGAGTGGCCGCTGAAGCGGGGTCAACTCGCCCGGTTGCGGGGACATCTGTCCTGGTTGATCCGATGCGAAGTCGTTAACGATCATCCCGATCGGCTTGGAATAACGGCCTGGTCTCTATTAACGTTCGATAACGCAGCGCGGTCGTCCCAGCCGTCGCCCTCGGCGGCTCCGTGCTCGCACGCCGAATTCCGCAAGGGAACCGGGGAACCAACCCTTGGGGTGAATCGGGCCTGACACGCCGCCTCTTCGGCGGCCTGCCGCGCCCGTAGGAGACCTTCCTGCTCCGAACCCGTCAGCTAACCCGGTAGGCGAGAAGGAAGGAAAGGAGCGCGCCCCCGTGGCGTCCAACAAGCCTGCCCCGGAAGCCCTGTTCACCCCCGGTGCCCCGTACGCCCCGTACGGCGTGTCCACCTCCCAGCCTTCCCCCGGCGCCCCGGCCGCACACGTCACTCACGGCGCCGGTTTCGACCCCCGGGGCGAGTACGGCGCGTACGGGGACACGGGCGTGTTCCCTTCCGTGGGCGACACGGGTTCGTTCCCCGCGTACGGGGACACCGGGGCGTTCGCCGCGGTGGGGGCGGGGGACACGAGATCCTTCCCCGCCCACGGGGACACGAGATCCTTCCCCGCCCACGGACACACGGGCTCCTTCTCCGCCTTCGGCGACACCGGCTCCTTTCCCGTGCGGGGCGGTGACACGGGGGTGTTCGCGGTGTACGGCGACACCGGTGCGTTTCCCGCCGCGGGGGACGCGGGCGTGTTCCCTTCCGTGGGCGACACGGGAGCTTTTCCCGCGTACGGGGACACGGGCTCGTCTCCCGCGGTGAGCGACACCGGGACGTTCCCGGTCGTGGATGACACCGCTTCCTCCGCCGCGGCGGGCGACACGGGCGCCCTCCCCGCGATGAGGGGCACCGGCGCGGCGGACACCGGGGCCCCCGAGGGGGCGGAGGGCGCGGCGTGGGGGCAGCCCGAGGGCTCGGCCACGGCCATCTCGCCGCTGCGCGGCAAGCACCGGGTGATCAAGCAGCGCAACGCGCTCGCCCGCAGCTCCACCGTGCTCGGCGTGGGCGTCATCGCTGCGGTCGGCGCGGGCGGCATCGCGGCCGCGCAGGGCAAGGCGCCGGTTGCGATATCCGTGCCGGACGCGATCGCGGACCACCTGCCGCAGCGCGTCGCCTCGCTTCCGGTCGTCGACTCCCTCGTGCACGAGGAGGCCCCCGCGCCGCAGGCCGTACTCGCGGGCGCGCCGCTGACGACCGCGGGCGTGACCACCGCCGACTACGAGCACGGCGCCACCGACGCCGGCGAGGCGCTGCGCGCCCGTATCCTCCAGCAGGCGTCGGCGCAGCGGCAGGCAGCCGACGACGCCCGGCAGGCGGCGGCCGAGGCGGAGGCCGTCGCCTCGGCGCGCGCCGAGGCCGCGAAGCAGCAGGCGGCGGCGGAGAAGAAGGCCGAAGAGGCCAAGCAGAAGGCCGCCGCCGAGGCCGCGAAGAAGGCCGAGGCCGCGCGGCTCGCGAAACTGGCCAAGAGCTACACGCTCCCCGTCGCCTCGTACACGATCACCGGGCAGTTCGGGGATCCGGGCCCGATGTGGTCCTCCGGCTACCACACGGGCCTCGACTTCGCGGCGCCCACCGGCACGCCCATCAAGGCCGTGCACGGCGGCACGGTCACCGCCGCGGGCTGGGCGGGCGCGTACGGCTACCGCACGGTCGTGAAGCTCGACGACGGCGAGGAGCTCTGGTACTGCCACCAGTCCTCGATGGTGGTGTCGGTCGGCCAGAAGGTCAGCACGGGCGAGGTCATCGGACGGGTCGGCGCCACAGGGAACGTCACGGGCCCCCACCTCCACCTGGAGGTCCGCACGACGGGCGGCACGGCGATCGACCCGCGGCCCTGGCTGGAGGACCACGGGCTCAGGCCCTGACGGGCGCGTACGGCCCACGCTGCGACGGACGCCGCCAGGACGGAGGCGGTATGTCCGGGGACGGGTGCGAACTGTTCCATGGGGTGTATGACTGATCGACGCACTCTGGGCCCCTCCGGCCTCTCGGTCTCCCCGCTCTGTCTCGGCGCCGACGTCTTCAGTTGGGGCGCCGACGAGAAGGCCACCTTCGATGTCCTGGTCACCGCCGCGCGCACGGCCGTGGACGAGGACGTCCGCGCGTGGGAGACCCTCTCCCGTACGACGGACTTCCCCGACGGCGCCCAGCTCTGATGCCGGGACAGCAGCCGCGCGGCCGGCGCGCCGCGGAACGCAAGGGCGACGTCCGCGAACGGGCCATCCTGGACACCTGCGAGGCCCTGCCGGCGCAGAAGGGCTACGACGCCATGACCGTGGGCGACATCGCCCAGGGCGCCGGCATCACCCGTGGTGCCCTGTACTTCTACTTCGGCTCCAAGCAGGAGGTCGTCACCGCGCTCGTGGCCCGGACCGTCGAGCACCTGTGGGAGCGGTCGGGGGCCACCGCCGAGGACGAAGATCCCCGCCGGGCCGTCACGGCTGCGATGCGGCGCACGGTCGAGCTGTGGAACGAGCACGGCCTGGTCATGCGCACGGCGCGACCTGTCGTTGACCGTGCCGGAGATCGGCGAGCTGTGGAGCCACACGGCCGACCTGTTCATCGCGGCCATCGGCACCGTCCTCGACCGGGTGCCGCCCTTCGCGCAGCTCGTCGAGCGCGCGGTCGAGCGGGGCTGACTCAGCGAGGCACCGCGCCGGGACCGCCTGGTGAACCTGCCCTTCGACCTGGTGCGGCACGACATGCTGACGAGCGCGGGCGCGGTGCCGGACGAGACGATCGTGGACACGCGGTGGCTGCCCCTGCTCGGCGTGCCGGACGCCTGGACCGGACTCCGCCTAGGCGGCGCGGTCCTGGTACGGGTGCGGACGGGCGCTGGGGGAAGGGCGGGCCGGGCAGCGGCCGTACGACGTGGTCCCGAGGGCGGGGTACGGCGCGTGGCCACCGCGGTACGGGGCGCGGGCGTCGGGGCCCTCGTACGGGCCGGTCGCGGCGTGCGCGCGGCGGGGCGGCGCCGGGTGCTCGCGGTACGGGTTGTACGCCAGGTAGTCGCGGTGCGGGGGCGGTGCCGCGATCCGGCCCGTGACCCGCGCCCCGTGCAGCAGCGCGGGCTCCGCGGGACCGCGGCGCTCCGCCATCCGCGCCAGCAGCTCCCGCTCGCGCGCGGGGAAGCCGGGCACCGGGGCGCCCCGCTCCAGCCGGTGCCGCAGCAGGGCGAGCGCCGTCGCGGCCCGCCCGTACTCCACGACGGCGCGCGCGGTCGCCGGGCCGTCCGTGCGGCCCGCGTAATCCCGGGCCGCGGCCCGCGCCCGCATGGACGAGAGAGCCGCGGGCACGGCGGGCCCGCACCAGCCGGCCGCGACGTACGCGGGCAGCACCGCGGCGACCGTCCGCAGGTCGTGCTGGCGCGCCCCTATGGTCACGCCCGTCACGAGACCGAACACGGGCACCATGAACAGGGCATAGACGAGGTAGAAGCCGTAAGGACCGAAGGCGCCCGACGAGCTGTTCCACAGGGCGTGCAGGCCCATCGCGCAGACCAGGCCGGCCGGTGGCGGCAGCAGCCGCTTCAGCCGGGCGTGCCGGCCCGCGGCCAGGGCGGACAGGCCGAAGCCGATGCCGGTGAGCACGGTGAACAGGGGGTGCGCGAACGGCGAGAGCACGATCCGCACGAAGAACGTCGCCACGGTGAAGGACGCCAGGCCGCTGCTGCCGAGGACCTTGTCCTCGCCGAAGGCGTTGCCCAGGTAGAGGATGTTCTCGGTGAAGGCGAAGCCGGTGGCGGTGAACCCGGCGAAGACGACGCCGTCCGCCACCCCGGTGAAGTGGCGCCTGCGGAAGAGGAACAGCAGCAGGACCGCCGTGCCCTTCGCGCTCTCCTCGACGACCGGCGCTATGGCCGTGGCGCCCAGGGACTCCGCGCCGTGCGGGTCGGCGGTCGCGGTGGCGAGCCACTCCGTCGCGAAGGAGTTCGCGATGATCGCCACCAGTGCCGCGGCACAGGCGCCCCAGGCGAACGCGAAGAACAGGGTGCGCCAGGGCGCTGGGGCGACGCGGTCGACCCAGCGGAAGACGGCCATCAGCACGGGCACGGGCGCGGCAGCGAGGCCGAGGCCGACGAGGAAGCCCTCCGTGCCGGTCTGGTCCCGCACGAGCGCGAGGATCACGGCGCCGCAGACGGTGAGCGCCCCGACCAGCACCCCGGCCCGCACGCCGCGGCGGCCCCAGAGGCCGCGGGCGCGCTGCCTGAGCGCGCGGGCGCCGGGGCGCGCCGCGGGCCGCGGCGGGCGGGCGTGCGGGGTCGGTCGGCTCACGTGACGACCCTAACGACGGTCGCCGACAACGGCGATGGGGCCTCGGGCGCCCCGGACCGCGTGAGCGGGCGGCCCAAAGCCCGGGGCGTCAGTCGCCGGACCTGCAAAACAGCAGGTCACGCACCACATGCCCCTTGTCGAGGCCCTGCCCTTCGAAGCGGGTCAGGGGCCGGAAGGCGGGCCGCTCGGCGAAGCCGCCGCCGGGCGCCGTGTTCTCGAACGCGGGGTGCGCGGTGAGCACGTCGAGCATCTGCTCCGCGTACGGCTCCCAGTCGGTGGCGCAGTGCAGGACGGCGCCCGGGGCCATCCGGGTGGCGGCGAGGTCGAGGAACGCGGGCTGTACGAGGCGGCGCTTGTGGTGGCGCTTCTTCGGCCAGGGGTCGGGGAAGTACACGCGGATGCCCGCGAGGGAGCGCGGCGGCAGCATCTCGCGCAGCAGGATGACGGCGTCGCCGTTGGCCACGCGCAGGTTGGTGAGCCCCGCGCGCTCGGCGAGCGCGAGCAGGTTGCCCTGGCCGGGGGTGTGCACGTCCACGGCGATGAGGCCGGTCTCCGGCTCGGCCTCGGCCATCCGGGCGGTGGTCTCGCCCATGCCGAAGCCGATCTCCAGCACGACGGGCGCGCCGCCGAACATCGCGTCGAGGTCGAGGACGCGCCGCCCGTCCACGTCGAAGCCCCACGCGGGCCAGAGCCTGCGGATCGCGTCGGCCTGCCCCGCGGTCACCCGGCTCCTGCGCGGCTGGAAGCTGCGGATGCGGCGCTCGAAGCGATCCCCCGCGGGATCGGCCGCGGGCCCGCCGTCGGGGAACATGCGGCTTGACGTCTGCGACTGGGACATGGTGTCCCCATGGTAAACGTGCCCGCCGGGCCTCCGGCCGGCCCCGGGACGCGCTCACCGGGCCCTCGGGCGGCCCGGAACGTGTCCGCCGGGCCCCGGGCCGGCCCAGAACGCGCCGACTCCACGCCGGGGCGTGCTCCAAGGGCCCCCGCACCGGCCCGCACCGGCTCAGGCCGGCCCGCACCCGCCCGCACCCGTCCGGCCCGCACCGGAGGCCCGGACCCGGCCCGCGCCGGTCAGTCCAGGGCGTCGAGGGCCCAGCGGGCGACGGCGCGGCCGATGGGGAGGGAGGCCGTGGCCGCGGGGGAGGGGGCGTTGAGGACGTGGACGGCGCGGGGCGCGCGGCGTATCAGGAAGTCGTCGGCCAGGGAGCCGTCCCGCAGCACGGCCTGAGCGCGCACGCCGGAGGCGGCGGGCCGCAGGTCGGCGTCGGTGACCGCGGGCAGCAGCCTGCGGACCTCGGCGGCGAACGCGCGCTTCGCCAGCGAGCGGTGGACCTCGCCCGCGCCGTACCGCCAGTGCCTCGCCGCCATCCGCCAGGCCCCGGGCCAGGCGAGGGTCGTCGCCACCTCGCGGGGGCGCACCGTGGACCAGCCGTACCCCTCGCGGGCGAGCGCGGGGACCGCGTTGGGCCCGACGTGCACCCCGCCGCCGTCGACGCCGCGCGTCAGGTGCACGCCGAGGAAAGGGAACGCGGGTTCTGGCACCGGGTAGACCAGGCCCCGCACCAGGTCGGGCCGCGCCAGCTCGTAGTACTCCCCGCGGAAGGGCACGATCCGCATGCCCGGGTCGTCGCCCGTGAGCCGCGCCACCCGGTCGCACTGGAGGCCCGCGCAGTTCACCAGGGCGCGCGCCCGCAGGACCTCGCCGGGCGCGGTGCGCACCGCGACGCCCCACGGCCGCCGGTCGACCGCGGTGACGCCCGCGCCGTAGCGCACCTCGGCGCCCGCGTCCGCCGCCGACCTGGCGAGCTGCGCCGCCACCGCCCCGTAGTCGCAGACGCCGGTGGTCGCGACGTGCAGCGCCGCCACTCCGCGCGCCTCCGGCTCGTGCTCCCTGATCTGCGCGGGGCCCAGCTCGCGGACGGGGATGCCGTGGGCCCTGCCGCGCTCGGCGAGCGCGCGCAGCCTCGGCAGCTCGCGGCGGTCCTTCGCGACGATCAGCTTGCCCGTCACCGCGTGCGCGATCCCGTGCTCCGCGCAGAAGCGGACCATCTCGGCCGAGCCGCTGAGCGCGTACCGCGCCTTGAGCGAGCCGGGCGGGTAGTAGATGCCGCTGTGGATGACCCCGCTGTTGCGCCCCGTCTGGTGGCGGCCGGGCCCCGGCTCCTTCTCGACGACCGCCACCCGCACGCCCGGCGCGGTGCGCGTCAGCGCGTACGCCGTCGACAGGCCGACGATGCCGCCGCCGATCACCAGTACGTCGCAGTCGAACCCCGCACGCGCGGCCATCCGCTCACCTCCCACCCCGATGGTGCACCCCGCCACCGACAGCGGCGGCGCGGGGTCGGCGAGCGGGGCCCCGGGCGCGGGCGGAACCCGGCCGTGCGGGGACCCGGGCCACGGCCGCGCGGCGCTCCGGCTACGCGGGCGCCATCAGCAGCGGCCGCGCGCGCTCGCGCAGCTCCACGACGCGCGGCTCGTCCCCGTACGGTTCGAGGCGGTGCAGCAGGTCGCGTACGTACTCGGTGGTGCGCGCCGACGAGATGCGGTTGGCGACCTCCACCGCGCGGGTGCCCGCCGCGCACGCCGCGTCCAGATTGCCCGACTCCAGCTCGGCGACGGCGCTCACCACGAGCCGCAGGCCGTGCGAGCGCACGAACTCCTCCGTCGGCTTGGACAGTGCCTGCTCAGTGAACTGCCGTACCTGGCGCGGAAGTTTCAGGTCGCGATAGCACTCGGCCGCGTCCGCGGCGAACCGGTCGTACGAATAGAAGGCGAGCCACGACGGGTCGGCGTCGCCCGCCCGCGAGCGCTCCAGCCACCCCTCGGCGGCCTTCAGCGCGGCGCCCGCCGCCGTCGCGTCGCCCGCCTTCGCGTGCGCGCGCGCCTCCACGAGGCGGAAGAAGCTCATCGTGCGGGCCGTCGCAAGGCCCCTGTTGCGCTCGACGGCCGCCTGCGCCAGGTCGACGCCCTCGTCGGCGAAGCCGCGGTAGGTGGCCTGGAGGGACATCGACGCGAGGACGTATCCGCCGAGCGGCACGTCGGCGGCGGCGCGGGCCAGCCGCAGCGCCTGGATGTAGTACCGCTGGGCGGCCTCCTGCTGGCCCGTGTCGAAGGCCATCCAGCCGGCCAGCCTGGTCAGTTCCGCGGTGGCGCCGAACAGGCCCCGCCCGACCTCGTCGCTGTACGCGCCGAGCAGCAGCGGCGCCGCGTCGACCCGCAGGCACTCGGGGACCATCGAGGAACGCCAGTCGCCACCGCCGTACTTGGAGTCCCAGCGGCGGGCGTCCGCGGCCGCCTCGCGGAGTTTCGCGACATCGCTGTGGCCGACTCTGAGCGGTGCGGCACCCTCCGCGCCCTCGGCCGTCTGGCCTTCCGCGGGCGCGGCCTCAGCCGCCGCGGGCTGCTTGACCAGGCCCGCGCCCGCCGTGGTCGGGCCCGCGGGCCCCCGGCGCGGCGCCGCGCGGCGGCCCGTGCCGTCCCCTCCGCGCGCGGCGAGCGCGGTGGACGTGTCGCGCGCCACCGACGAGTCGGCCGGGGTTATCAGCCAGCGCGACGCGGGCGTCGCGTACGCGCTGACGGAGAAGGAACCGGCCAGCGACTGCCAGATGCCGCCGCCGCCCGCCCTGCGGCCCGCCAGGTCGAGGCGGTACAGCTCGGTCGCCGCGTGCACGGCCTGCCCGACGTCGCGCGGGAACGCGAGGCCCACCTCCGGCGCGGGATCGGCGTCGGCGAGCCCGATCTCGTGCAGCGGCACGGGCCTGCCGAGCTTCGCGCCGATCGCGGACGCGATGAGGTGCGGGGCGGCCCCCTGCGGGACCATCCCCTTCGACACCCACCGCGCCACCGACGTCTTGTCGTAGCGAAGCGTCAGACCGCGCTGCGCCCCGAGGTCGTTGACCCGGCGGGCGAGGCCGGCGTTGCTGATTCCCGCGAGGGCGAGAACCGTGCCGAGCTTCTCGTTCGGCCCGCGTAGCTCCCTGGACATGCGCCACCCCTCGACACACAGACGGCCGCCGCGTCGTGGCATAGGCGCGCGGCATTCGTAAACCCAGCGTAGTTCGACACATCCCGACCGTTAAGGGGCGGACTTCCGGATGGCGGGAATGTGGCCCGTGCGCACGGGAGTTCCGCCGGGTTCAGGACGGCGGCGCACGCCGTCGCGCGGGCGGTTCGTGCTCCTCGCGTGTGGCCGTGCGCCCGGCCGTGCGCCGTGGCCCGGCGAGGGAGAGAGCGCTTCCATTGTCCTGCGTGGGTCGGCCCGCTGCGCACTGGAACCAGCGGGCTGGGGGACATCCGCCGCCTTGAATCCCCGCGGGCGGCGGACCGGTCCGGGAGGCGCGCGGCGTCTCCCGGACCGAGCGTGCGTACGCCGCGAACGCGCCGGGGCGGCGCCGCGGCGCGCCGCGCGGGGCGCCGGAGATTGGCCGAATGACGCCTGTCGCCCGTGTGTTGCGCGGCCCGGGGACCGACGCCCGGCGGGGACGGCGGGGGAGGGAACAAGCCGTCAGGCAAGGGGCCGAATCCGGCCAACCGGTGCATGCCAGGGGCGCATGCTTCTCTGCCCGCACGCCACCGTCCCCCCTCCTGTGCGCCGTTGTCATGGCAGCATGGTCCCGAACGGGCGACGGCCCGGAGGGTCCACAGGGTGTGGAGGCGGCGATGCGCTGGCTGGTGGGGTGGAGCAGTATCGCCGCGCACTTCGGCACGGTCGGCGCCGTGGACGCCGTCACCGACGCGGGCGACGGCGGCACGATCACGCCCGTCGGCTCCCAACTCCTGTGGGGCGACCCCGATCCGCTCTGGGCGGTCGGCGACTGGCGCCCGGACGAGGTCCGTGTCGTCTCCGTCGACCCCTTCAACCGCCTTGCCGTGCTGGGCTGCTGCGGCGCCACCGACGACGAGCTGCGCCTCGGCATCGTCGCCGCGCGCGGCGGCGCCCTGCGCCACCTCACCGCCTGGCCGGGCAGTTACACCGCCGTCGCGCAGATCGGGCGGCGCGTCACCATCGCGGGCGACCTCGCGGGCGCACGCCCCGTCTTCCACACGCCCTGGGCCGGCGGCACCGCCTACGCCACCGCCGCCCTGCCGCTCGCCGACCTCATCGAGGCGCAGCTCGACGTCGGGCACCTCGCGGCGGTGCTCGCCTGCCCCGAGACGCCCGAGGTGCTGCGCGACTCCACGCCGTACGAGGGCGTCAGGCGCGTTCCGCCAGGACACGCGCTCATCCTCCGCGAGGGCTCGCGCGAGATCACCGGCTACGAACCGGTCGCGTCCCTGGCCGTCGCCGCGCCGCAGCGCGACCCGGAGCGCGCGGTCGAGGACGTCGGGGAGGCCCTCGTCGAGGCCGTGCGGACCCGGCTCACGGCGCCGCGGCACGCCCCCGAGGCGCCGCTGCCCGACCCGGGGCCCGTGCCCGGCATGGGCCCCGCCGACCGGCGGGCCGCGCGCGGCGCGCCGCTGCCCGGCATCGGCGCCGACCTCTCGGGCGGCTCGGCCTCCGCCACGCTCGCGCTGCTCGCCGCGGGGCTGCCCGGCGCGCCCGGCACCGTGCTCGGCCACGGGACGGGCGCGGGCGAGCGCCTCCTCGCCGTCACCTTCAACGACCTCACCAAGGGCGGCCGCGACGAGGCGGAGCTGGAGCGCGCCGCCCTCATCGCGGAGAACCCGCGCCTCCACCACGTCGTCGTCACCGGCGGCGCCGAGGCCCTCCCGTACGCCGACCTCGAAGGGCCGCTCACCGACGAGCCGGGCCCCGCGCTCGTCAGCGCGGCCCGGCACAAGCGGCGCCTCGCCGCGGGCAGCGCCGACCACCTCACGGGCGCCGGCGCGCGGCAGGTCCTCGACGCGCACCCCGCGCGCCTCGCCGACCTGCTGCTCGACCGCCGCAGACGCCACCTCCTGCACCCGGTGGCGGAACTGGCGCGCTCCGAGGGCGCTTCGCCCTCGTCCCTCTTCGTGCCGCTGACCGTCTACCGCGCCGCCCGCCGCCTCGCCCGCACCCCGTACAGGACCGGCATGGAGGACGCGGCGGCCCGGCTGCCCGAGGTCAACAGGGGCCTCCCGCCGAACGGTTACGGCGGCCCCGTCGACGCTTCGCTCGCCGCCCTCACCTGGTCGCGCCCAGGGCCCGCCGCGCGCTGGCTCACCGGTGAGGCGCTCTCCCAGGTCGCCAGGCGGCTGCGGACCGCCGCCACCAGGCCGCAGTCCGTGCAGCGCCCCGGCGAGGCGCGCGCCCGCGCCGCGCTCGCCCGCTACGCGGCCGACCACCGCGTCTTCGAACAGGCCGCGGAGATCCGCAGCCAGCGCCTGCACGCGCCGTTCCTCGACAACCAGGTCGTACGGGCGTGCCGCGAGCTGCCCGAGGCGCTGCGCGTCCAACCGGACGCCCGCGCCGAGATCCTGCGCACAGTCCTCGCGGGCACCGGCATCCACGACCTGCCGCCCGGCTGGGGCGCCACCTCGCGCGCGACCTCCGAGGCCGTCCAGCGGGTGGGGCTGCGCGCGGCCATGGGGGAGCTGGTGAGTCTCTTCGACGCGCCGCTGCTCGCCGACGCGGGGATCGTGGAGGCCCGCGTCGTGCGCAAGGCCCTGCGGGCCGCCGCTGACGGCGAGCCGGTCCCGCTCGACGGCCTCGCCGACCTCGTCTCCACCGAGCTGTGGCTGCGCCGCCTGCTCTCCCGCCGCGGCACCTGCTGGACCGGCACGGCCGCGCCCCGCCGCCGCGCGGTGGCCGGCGGCGTCGTGCCGAGGCCGACCCTGAGGGCCTGAGGGCCTGAGGGACGCCTTGCGGGGCCGGGCCGCGCAGGCCCGAGCCGCAGGCGGCAGCCCGTCCTGCGGAACCGCGGCCTCCGGGCCGCCGGGCGGGCGGTGTCCGCGCGGCGCGCCACAATGGCCGGGTGCGGTACTTCATCCTGGGCGCCACGCAGGCGCGCGACGGGCGGGGCGTGACCGTCCCCCTCGGGGGCGCGCGCCTGCGCGCCCTGCTCGCCGCGCTCGCGCTGCGCCCCGGCCGTACGGTCCCGGTGGCCGACCTCGTCGCCGACGTCTGGGCGGACGACCCGCCGCAGGACTCGCCCGCCGCGCTCCAGGCGCTCATCGGCCGGCTGCGCCGCGCCCTCGGCAGGGACGCCGTCGTCTCCGTCCCCGGTGGCTACCGCATCGCGGCAGGCCGTGAGGACGTCGACCTGTCCGTGTTCGAGCGCCTCGCCGACGAGGGCGCCGCCCGGCTCGCCGCCGGCGACGCGGAGGGCGCGGCCCGCACGCTGCGTGAGGCGCTCGGTCTGTGGCGCGGCCCCGCGCTCGCCGACCTGCCCGACCGGGCGGGCGGCGACCACGGAGTGCGCCCCGAGGCACGGCGGTTCGCCGCGCTGCGGCAGCGCATCGAGGCCGACCTGCGGCGCGGCAGGGCGGACTCCGCCCTCGCCGAGCTGACCGCGCTCACCGCCGACCACCCCTATGACGAGCCCCTGCACGCCCAGTTGATCCGCGCGCTGCGCGACTCGGGCCGCCGCGCCGACGCCCTCGTCGCGTACGAGCGGCTGCGCAGGGCCCTCGCCGACGACCTCGGCACCGACCCGGGTCCGGAGCCCGCCGCGCTGCACGCTGCCCTGCTCTCGGAGCCCCCACCCGGCCCCGCGCGGGCCCCGGACGCGGATCCGCAGGCCCGCGGCGGCAACATCCGCCCGCGCCTCACCTCCTTCGTGGGCCGCGAGCGCGACGTCGCCGACCTGCGGGCCGACCTTGGCGCCTTCCGCCTCGTCACGCTCACAGGGCCCGGCGGCTCGGGCAAGACCCGGCTCGCCGAGGAGGCCGCGCCGCCCGGCGCCTGGCTGGTCGAACTGGCTCCGCTCGACGACCCGTCCGCCGTGCCCGGCGCGGTCCTCAGCGCTCTCGGCCTGCGCGAGACCCAGCTCGGTTCCCGCGACGACCGCGCCCCCGCCCGCCGCGACGCCACCGCGCTGCTTGTCGAGCATCTGGCGCGTCGGCGGGTGCTGTTGGTGTTGGACAACTGTGAGCATGTGG
>NZ_BAABEP010000037.1:0-67448 GCF_039540215.1 Streptomyces tremellae | reverse complement strand
AACCGCCCGCGGGGCCGCCGCAGTGGCCCGCGCCGCCGCAAATCGCCGCGCAGCCGCCCGTGCCCCCGCCCGCCGCGCCGACGGCGCCGGGCCCGTGGGGGCCCGGCCAGGACGGCGGCTACGGCTATCCGGCCGCCGCGCAGCAGCAACAGCCCGGCGGGTACGGCTTCCCGCAGGAGAGCGGCTACGGCTTCCCCCAGCCGGGGCAGCCGGGTGCCCCCGTACCGCCGCAGGCGCAGGCCGGGCCCGCCGCACCCCCGCAGGCCGCCCCCGGGCCCCAGCAGCCCGGCGCGCAGCCGCCGCCCCAGCAGCCGGGGCCGCCCGCCGACCCGCGGGCCGGGACGGCCTGGCCCTCGCCGGTGGCGCACGACCACCGCGAGCGTTCGGTGCCCGGCGCGCCGCTCGGCTACACGGCGGCCGTGGAGCTCTCGTCCGACCGGCTGCTGCGCAACACCAAGCAGAAGCCCAAGAGCAACAGGAACCCGTCGGGCGGGCGGTTCAAGCTCGGCGGCAAGGCGGCCGAGGCCGACCGGATGCGCAAGCTGGAACTCATCAGGACGCCCGTCCTGTCCTGCTACCGGATCGCCGTCATCAGCCTCAAGGGCGGTGTGGGCAAGACGACCACCACCACCGCGCTCGGCGCCACGCTCGCCACGGAGCGGCAGGACAAGATCCTCGCGATCGACGCCAACCCGGACGCGGGCACGCTGGGCCGCCGGGTGCGGCGCGAGACGGGCGCGACCATCCGCGACCTGGTGCAGGCGATCCCGTACCTCAACAGCTACATGGACATCAGGCGCTTCACCTCGCAGGCGCCGTCCGGTCTTGAGATCATCGCGAACGACGTGGACCCCGCGGTCTCCACCACGTTCAACGACGAGGACTACCGCAGGGCGATCGACGTCCTCGGCAAGCAGTACCCGATCATCCTCACGGACTCGGGCACGGGCCTGCTGTACAGCGCGATGCGCGGCGTGCTCGACCTCGCCGACCAGCTGATCATCATCTCCACCCCGTCCGTGGACGGCGCGAGCAGCGCCTCCACGACGCTCGACTGGCTCTCCGCGCACGGGTACGCGGACCTGGTGCAGCGCTCCCTCACGGTGATCTCGGGGGTGCGCGAGACCGGAAAGATGATCAAGGTCGAGGACATCGTGCAGCACTTCGAGACGCGCTGCCGCGGCGTGGTCGTCGTGCCGTTCGACGAGCACCTGGCGGCCGGCGCCGAGCTGGACCTCGACATGATGCGGCCGAAGACGCGCGAGGCGTACTTCAACCTGTCCGCGCTGGTCGCCGAGGACTTCGTGCGGGCACAGCAGCAGCAGGGGCTGTGGACGGGCGCCGAGGGCAACAACCCGCCGCCGCAGGTGCCCCCGCCGATCCCGGGCCAGCAGCAGCCGGGCGGCCCGTACGCCCAGCCCCCGCAGGGCGGTCAGGCGCCGCCGTACGGGGCGCCGCAGCCGCAGGGGCCGGGGCAGGTCTCGCCGTACGGCGCGCCCTACGGCCAGGTGTACGGCTACCCGCCCCAGCAGCCGCCCGCCCCGCAGGCGCACCCGGGCCGGCCGCCCGCCTGGGGCCCGCCGCCCCAGCAGCAGCAGCCGCAGGCGCAGGGCGAGGCGGAGCAGGAGGGCGCGGCGCCGCCGCCCGGCTGGCCGCAGCAGCCGCGCTAGGGAGTGTCCGCGCAGTCGCGTCGTCCGCCCGGCGGGCGTCGCCGGCCGGGCGCGACTGCGCGGACACGACCGAGCGGTGGGGAAGCACATCAGGCACGTCCCCGCGCGGCGGGAGCCGGGGGTCCGTACTCTGTTCGAGGCGCGGGCCCCCGTCGCATGTCCGTACGAGCCCGGCCGGCCGGTGACGCGGCGCCGCGTCACCGGTCGTTGACCCGGCATCAGCCCGCTGGTACACCTCGCCTCACCGGCAGAAGCGGAACACACTGTTCCGGTGGTCTGCTCCCCGTACCGAGCGAGTGATGACGCGAGGTCACCGGCCATGGTCCCACCAGCTCCCCCGCACCGCGCGCTGCCGCGGCGCCGCGCGCCCCGCGTGCCGACGGCCGCGCTGGCCGCCGCGGGCCTGGTGACGGCCTGCCTCATCCCGTACGGCACCCCCTCGGCCGCGGCCCGGCAGGCCCACCCGGGCGGCGACGGGGGCCGCAGGGTGCTGACGGTCGCGGTCCGGCAGAGCGTGGACTCGCTCAGCCCGTTCCTCGCCCAGTCGCTCGTCTCCAGCACCATCCACCGCCTGGCGTACGAGTACCTGACCAACTACGACCCGCGCGACGGCCGCGCGATCCCCGGCTTCGCCACCGCGTGGCACGCCTCCCCGGACAAGCTCACCTGGACGTACACGATCCGGCGGAACTCGACCTGGTCGGACGGGGTGCGGGCGACGGCGCGCGACGCCGCCTGGACGTTCCGGAAGATGATGACCGACCCGGCGGCCGCCACCGCGAACGGCAGCTTCACCGCCAACTTCGCGGAGGTCACCGCGCCCGACCCGGCCACGCTGGTGATCCGGCTGAGGAAACCGCAGTCGAACATGGCCGCCCTCGACGTGCCGATCGTGCCCGAGCACGTCTGGAAGAAGGTCAAGGACTTTTCGACCTTCACCAACGACGCGCGCTTCCCGATCGTCGGCAACGGCCCCTTCGTCGTCACGGCCTACAAGGTCGACCAGTACGTGAAGCTGCGGCCCAACCCGTCGTTCTGGCGGGGCGCACCCGCATTCGACGAGCTGGACCTGAAGTACTACAAGGACGGCGACGCCGCGGTGGCGGCGCTGCGCAAGGGCGAGGTGTCGTTCGTCTCCGGCCTGACGCCCGCGCAGACCTCCGCGCTCGCGCACGCCCGCGACATCAAGGTCAACGACGCGCCGGGCAACCGCTTCTACGCCCTCGCCACCAACCCGGGCGCCCACGCCGCGGACGGCCGCAGGATGGGCGACGGAAACCCGGCGCTGCTCGACCCGGCGGTACGCAGGGCGCTGTTCGAGTCCGTCGACACCGGCCGCCTCGTCAGGACCGTCTTCCAGGGCCACGCGGCGGTCGGCCGCGGCTATCTGCCGCCGCGCTTCGGCGCGTACTTCTGGCGGCCCTCGGCGAAGCAGCGCGTCCCCTACGACCCGGCGGCGGCGCGGACCCGGCTGACGCGGGCCGGGTACCGCACCGACCGGCAGGGGCGGCGGCTCGGCAAGGACGGCAGGCCGCTGCGCTTCCGCATCCTGTGCCACGCCACCGACCCCAACGACAAGGCCGTCAGCCAGTACCTCAAGGAGTGGTGGGCGAAGCTGGGCATCGGCCTCGACGTCGAGTGCCTCGACAACGTCGGCGATCCCTGGCTCGCCGGGAACTACGATCTCGCCTTCGACGGCTGGTC
Organism: Streptomyces tremellae; assembly: GCF_039540215.1. Classification (NCBI taxonomy): domain Bacteria; kingdom Bacillati; phylum Actinomycetota; class Actinomycetes; order Kitasatosporales; family Streptomycetaceae; genus Streptomyces; species Streptomyces tremellae. The sequence goes on along the minus strand of NZ_BAABEP010000037.1, from coordinate 64,074 downwards.
CGTCAGCCCCGACCCGGACTACGTGCTCTCCATCCACACCTGCGGCGCGCTGCCCGCGACCCCGCGCGCGAGCGGCGCCACCGACGACTTCATCTGCGACAGGACGTACGACCGGCTCTACGCCCGCCAGGCGGCGGAGTACGACCCGGCGAAGCGCGCCGCGCTGGTGAGGCGGATGGAGTCGCGGCTCTACGACACCGGCTACATGAACGTGCTCGCGTACCCCAACGCGATGGAGGCGTACCGCACCGACCAGATCGCCTCGGTCGAGACGATGCCGTCGTCCGGCGGCAACATCTGGGGCCAGGACGGCTACTGGAGCTGGTGGTCCGCGGTGCCCGCGGCGGGCGCCGTGCACGCCGGGGCCGCGGACGCGGACGTGCCCGCCACCGGCGCGCTGCTGGGGATCGCGGGCGCCTCGGCCCTGGCCGCGGGCCTCGCCGTGCTGTACGCGCTGCGCCGCCGGGCGACCGCCTACGACCGGGAGTAGCGGATGACCACTGCGACCAGCTCACCGCCCGTACCGGGCGCGGACCCGCCCCGGGCGCGGGAGGCCGCGCCCGGGCGCCGCGGTGCCGCCCTCGGCTACGCGCGCTACGTGGCGGGGAAGGCCGCGGGCGCGGCGGTCTCGCTGCTCGCCGTCCTCGTCACCAGCTTCTTCCTCTTCCGCGTGCTGTCCAGGGACCCTGTCAGGGCCATGACGCACGGCGCCCCGATGAGCGCGGAGCAGCAGGAGACGCTGCGCAGGCAGTTCGGGCTCGACCAGCCGCTGTGGCGGCAGTTCACCGGCTACTGCGCGGGCGCGCTCCGCGGCGACCTGGGCACCTCCTACCAGTTCCACGCGCCGGTCGGCGAACTGATCGCGGCGAAGCTGCCCGCGACGCTGCTGCTCACCGGCACGGCCGTGGTGCTGTACTCGGCGCTCGGGCTGTGGCTCGGCACCCGCGCGGCCTGGCGCAGCGGCCGGCGCGCCGACCGCGTCACCACCGGTGTCGCGCTGACGCTCTGGTCGGTGCCGTCGTTCTGGCTCGGGCTGCTGCTGGTGATCGTGTTCGGGGTGGGCCTCGGGCCGGTGCCCGGACTGTTCCCGACCGGCGGCATGGCGTCGGGCGACACGGCGGGCCCCGCCTACGTGCTGGACGTCGCACACCACATGGTGCTGCCCGTGCTGACGCTGGTCGCCGTGGGGTACGCCCAGACGCTGCTGGTGACCCGCTCGTCGCTGCTGGACGAGATGGGCGGCGACTATCTGACGACGGCCCGCGCCAAGGGGCTGCGGGACGCGGCCGTGCGGCGCCGGCACGCGGTGCCCAACGCGCTGCTGCCCACCGTGACCATGGTCTTCATCAACCTGGGCTTCGTCGCCGCGGGTTCGATCCTGACGGAGACGGTGTTCTCCTGGCCCGGCCTCGGCCAGCTGTTCTACCAGGCGCTGAGCGTGCCCGACCTGCCGCTCGTGCAGGGCCTGTTCGTGGTGTTCGCGGGGGCCATGATCCTCATGAACCTCGTCGCCGACCTGCTCTGTCCGTTCCTCGACCCCCGGGTGGGCCGATGACTCTCGCCGACACGCAACAGCAGGGCCCCGCGGAGCTGCCGCCGCGGCACGGCCGGTACGCCGGGTCGCCCGCGTGGCAGCGGCGGCGGGCGGCCGTTGCCCGCTTCTGGCGCGGCTACCGCTCGCACCGCGCGGGCCTCGTGGGCCTCGCTGCCCTGGTGGTGATCGCGCTCGCGGCGGTGGCCGCGCCGCTGCTCGTCGGGGACGACGTGCGCAGCGTGACGGCGGCCACGGGCGCGCCGCTCGCCGCGCCGAGCCTGGACTACCCGCTCGGCACCGACCAGTTCGGCAGGTCGCTGCTGGGGCTGCTGGTGTGGGGCGCGCGGGTGTCGCTGACGGTGGGGCTGCTCGCGGCGGCGCTCTCGGTGGCGATCGGCACACTGGTGGGCGTGGTGGCCGGGCACTTCGGCGGCGCGCTCTCCACGGTCGTCATGCGGATCACCGACTGGTTCCTCGTGATGCCGACGCTGGTCCTCGCGATCGTCCTCGCGACGGTGATGTCGCGGTCACTGTGGACGGTGGTCCTGGCGATCGGGGTGACGAGCTGGCCGACGACGGCCCGGCTGGTGCGGGCGCAGACCACGGCCGTCGAGTCGCGCCCGTACATCGAGCGGGCCAGGGCGCTGGGCGGCGGGCACCGGCACGTGATGGCGCGCCACGTCCTGCCGAACGTGCTGCCGCTGGTGCTCGCGCAGACCACGCTCGGCATCTCCACCGCGATCCTCACGGAGGCCACGCTCGCGTTCCTCGGCCTCGGCGACCCGACCGTCGTCTCCTGGGGCGGGATGCTCCAGGACGCGCGGGAGGCGGGCGCCGTGTCCTCGGGCGACTGGTGGTATCTGGCACCGCCCGGCATCGCCGTCGCGCTGGTGGCGCTGTCGTTCACGCTGTGCGGTCGCGCGGTGGAGTCCGTGCTCAACCCCCGTCTGGGGGCGGGAAGATGACCGGGGAACGGCGGGCGGACGGCGGGCCGGAGCTGCTGCGGGTCGAGGACCTGCGGGTGAGCTACGGGACGGGCCGAGCGGCCGTGCCCGCGGTGCGCGGCGTCGACCTGACGCTGCCGGCGGGCGGCACGCTGGGCCTCGCGGGCGAGTCGGGGTGCGGCAAGTCGACGCTCGCGCTCGCGCTGCTGCGGCTGCTGCCGCCGGCGGCGCGGGTCACCGGGCGGGTCCTGCTGGACGGCGAGGACGTGCTCGCCATGCGGTGGGGGCGGCTGCGCGCGGTGCGGTGGGCGGGCGCGTCGATCGTCTTCCAGGGCGCGATGCACGCGCTCAACGCGGTGCACCGCGTCGGCGACCAGGTCGCGGAGCCGCTGCTCGTGCACGGCAGGGCGACGCCCGCGGCGGCCAGGCGGCGCGCGGGCGAGCTGCTCGAACAGGTGGGGCTGCCCGCGGCCCGCGCGAGCGCCCATCCGCACGAGCTGTCCGGCGGGCAGCGCCAGCGCGTGATGATCGCGATGGCGCTGGCCTGCGCGCCCCGGCTGGTGGTCGCGGACGAGCCGACGACCGCGCTCGACGTGATGATCCAGGCGCAGGTGCTGCGGCTGATCGGCTCGCTCGTCGCCGAGCAGGGCATCGGGCTGCTGATGATCAGCCACGACCTGGCGGTCCTCGCGCGGACCTGCGACCGGCTCGCCGTGATGTACGCGGGGCGCGTCGTCGAGGAGGGCCCGGCGCGCGCCGTGCACGGCGCGGCGGCGCACCCGTACGGCAGGGCGCTCTCCGCGGCGTTCCCCCGCGTCGGGGACCCGGCGTCCCGGCGCGCGCCACGCGGCCTGCCGGGCGACCCACCGGACCCGGCGGCGCTGCCCGCCGGGTGCGCGTTCCACCCGCGCTGCCCGGTCGCCGTGTCCCAGTGCGCGCACCAGGACCAGCGGCTGCGGGCAGCGGGCGAGGACCGCAGCGCCGCCTGTCTACGAGTGGGAGAGTGAGCGATGGCCACGGCACCGGTCATGAAGGAGTCCCCGGCGGCCGGGGCCCTGCTGCGCGCGGACGCCCTCGCGGTCACCTACCAGGGCCGGCGCGGCGGCCCGCCCGCCCGCGCGGTCGACGGCGTCGACCTGGACGTCGGCAGGGGCGAGATCGTCGCGCTCGTCGGCGAGTCCGGGTGCGGCAAGACGACGCTGGCGCGCACCCTGCTCGGACTGGTACCGCCCACGGCGGGCCGTGTCGTGTTCGCCGGGGAGCCGCTCGGCTACGGCGCGCGGGCCCTCAAGGCGTACCGCAGGCGCGTCCAGCTGGTGCTCCAGGACCCGACGGGCGCGCTCAACCCGCGGCACACGGTGTACGACGCGGTCGCCGAGGGCCTGCGCATCCACGGCGGCGCGAGCGACGAGCGCGCGGCGGTCGCGGAGGCACTCGCGCGGGCCGGGCTGCGCCCGCCGGAGCGCTTCCTCCTGCGCTACCCGCACGAACTGTCGGGCGGCCAGCGCCAGCGCGTCGTGATCGCGGGCGCGCTCGTGCTGCGCCCCGAACTCCTCGTCGCCGACGAGCCCGTCGCCTCGCTCGACGCGTCGGTGCGCGGCGAGATCCTCGCCCTGCTGCTGTCGCTGCGCGACGAACTCGGCCTGTCCGCGCTCGTGGTCACCCACGACCTCGGCCTCGCGTGGAACATCGCGGACCGGGTCGCCGTCATGTACCTGGGCCGGATCGTGGAGGCGGGCCCGGTCGAGGAGGTCCTCTCGGCGCCCCGCCACCCCTACACCAGGGCGCTCCTCTCGGTCCTGCCCGACTCCTCCGCGCCCCCGGTCGTCCTCACGGGCGAGCCCCCCGACCCGACGCGCGTCCCGCCCGGCTGCCGCTTCCACGCCCGCTGCCAGGTCCTCGCCGCCGCGGGCCCCGTCCACCCCGAGGCCGCCACCGCCTGCCGCACCCGTGACCTCCCCGTACTCCCCGGCCACGGCCCCCACACGGCAGCCTGCCACTGGCCCACCGCTGAGCCCTAGGAACGCCCGCCGTCCAGCGCGCGGGGGCGGCCGATCTCCACCGGCAGGACGCGGACGAAGCCCGCGCCCATCAGCGCGCAGAGCGTCCACAGCAGCAGCGGCGCGAGGAAGCTGGGTCGCGGAGCGGCATCCTTCGGTGCCCGTCGCCTCCCCGTACAGCTTCTGCAGCGCGGTGGCGGCGTCGAGGCGCGCCCGCTGCGCGTCGTGCAGCGCCGTGGCACGGACCGGCCCGTGGTCGCGGAGCGCCGCGATGGCCTTCGACTCGGCCTCGGTGGGGGGGGCGTTGGTCATCAGCTCGCCGGGAACCCCCTTGGGGCCCATCGGGACGCCGGCCCTGGATGCGGTGTCCTCCGCGTTCCGGAGGGCGGTCTCGGCCGTGGACAGCCGCCGCGACAGGTCGGTGAGGCCTTGCCGACGGCGCCGACGAGCTCCGCGAGCGCCCCGGCCGCCGTGGAGTCCGCCGTCCACGCCTCGCCGCACGCCGCGGGGTCGACCACCGGGGCCAGCCGTACGGAGGGCAGCCCGGCGTCGCGCATCTCCTCGGCGTACGGGCCGAGGGCGACCGCGATCCGGGGCTGGCTGTCCCCCAGCGCGGCGACGAGCCCTCGAAGCGCGTGAAGGCCACGGGCACCGCGGTGCCGTTCGCGTGAGCGAGCAGCTCGAAGTGTGACCCGGCGGTGGTCCGCCGGGCGTGCGTCAGGCGCCGCGGTGGTCCGCGTCGTACGCCGCGACGAGGTCGGCGCAGCGCTTCACGTCGCCGGCCATCGCTTCGAGGAGCGCGTCGACGGACGCGAACTTCTCCTGGCCGCGCACGTACGCGAGGAAGTCGACCGCGACGTGCAAGCCGTACAGGTCGAGCCCGACGCGGTCGATGGCATACGCCTCGACGGTCCTGTCGACGCCCTCGAACTGCGGGTTGGTCCCGACGGACACGGCCGCCGGCATCCGCTCGCCCGCCGCGGTGAGCCAGCCCGCGTAGACGCCGTCCGCAGGGATCGCGGAGTGCGGGAGGGTCGCGACGTTGGCCGTGGGGTAGCCGAGTTCGCGGCCGCGCTGGGCGCCCCGCACGACGACGCCCTCGACGCGGTGCGGTCTGCCGAGGATCTCCCGCGCGCCCTCGACGTCACCCTCGGCGATCAGGCCCCGGGTCAGGGTCGACGAGAAGGGGCGGCCGCCGCCCGCCTCGCCGGTGACCCGCAGGTCGACCACGTCGACCTCGTAGTCGTAGGTGGCGCCGAGCTCGGCCAGCACGTCGACGTTGCCCGCGGCCCGGTGGCCGAAGCGGAAGTTCGGTCCCTCCACGACCACACGGGCGTGCAGCTTGTCGACCAGGACCTTGACGATGAAGTCCGCAGGGGACAGCTTCGAGAACTCGACGGTGAACGGCAGGATCAGCACGGCGTCCACGCCGAGGTCCGCCATCAGCTCCGCGCGGCGGTGGTGGGGCGCGAGCAGCGGCGGATGGCTGCCGGGCCGCACGACCTCGCTGGGGTGCGGGTCGAAGGTCACCACGACGGAGGGGACGCCGAGCGCACGCGCCCGCTCGACGGTCCTGCCGATGATGAGCTGGTGCCCGCGGTGCACGCCGTCGTAGGAGCCGATGGTGACGACGCTGCGCCCCCAGTCCTGGGGGATGTCCTCCAAGCCACGCCAGCGCTGCACTGTGACCGCTCCTCGCCCGAAACTGTGTCTGGTCCGTTGTCGACTAAGCATCCCCAAGACTGCCATGTCGCGGTACCCGGGGCCGAACGCGCCCCCGCGTGACCCCGCCGTCACTCCGGGCGCCCCCGTCCGCGGGGTGCGGGGACAGCGTCCGGCGGACAGATGCCTGCGTGAAGGGGGAGGAGCCGTGCGGCGGGCAGGCGCGCCCTGCCCGCCCACGGGACACCTCCCCGCGAATCGGCGGGACGGCGCGCCTCGCCCCTCAGCCGAAGACCGCGAGGCTCTTGGCCTTGCCCTTCTGCTCCTCCACCAGCGCGAGGAAGCGCCCACCTGGCCCGAACACCGCGACCGGCGAGGACGGATGGGCTGGCATCTCCAGACGGACGCCGTTCAGCAGCAGCTTCGCGCGCCGCTCGTCCACCTCCCAGCGGGCGAACGCGGCCTCGGCCGCCTCGGCGACCGGCATCACCGTCAGCTCCTCCTGGAGCTGGTCGAGGGTCTTCGCCGCGTCGATGCCGTACGGGCCGACGCGGGTCCTGCGCAGCGCCGTGAGGTGGCCGCCGACGCCGAGCCCGGCGCCGAGGTCGCGGGCGAGCGCCCTGATGTACGTGCCCGACGAGCAGACGACGGAGACGACCAGGTCGAGCACGGGCGTGCCGTCCTCGGCGACCGCGGGGCGCACGTCGTAGACGCGGAAGGAGGACACCGTCACCGGGCGGGCCGGGATGTCGAACTCCTCTCCCCCGCGCACCCGGGCGTACGACCGCTTCCCGTCGATCTTGATGGCGCTGACCTTGGAGGGCACCTGCATGATCGGCCCTGTCAGCTCGGCCACGCCCGCGTCGACGGCCTCCCTGGTGACGCCGGACGCGTCGGTGGACGCGGTGATCTCGCCCTCGGCGTCGTCCGTGACCGTGGCCTGGCCGAGCCGGATCGTGCCGAGGTACTCCTTCTCGGTCAGCGCGAGATGGCCGAGGAGCTTGGTGGCGCGCTCCACGCCGAGGACGAGGACGCCGGTGGCCATGGGGTCGAGGGTGCCGGCGTGGCCGACCCGGCGGGTCTTCGCGATTCCGCGCATCTTGGCCACGACGTCGTGCGAGGTGAAGCCCGACGGCTTGTCGACGATGACGAGGCCGTCGGGCGTCCGGTTCTGCTCGGTCATTCGGCGGCGGCACCGCCCGCCGCGTGGCCGTCCGCGCCGTCGCCGACAGCGCCGTCACCGGCATCCGCCTCGTCGTCACCCGGCTTGCGGTAGGGGTCGGCGTCCCCCGCGTACGTCTTGCCGGTCGACACCTCGCGGACCTCGGCGTCCTTGGCGCGCGCCTTGTCGAGGAGGTCCTCGATGGTGCGCGCGTTGTCCGGCAGGGCGTCCGGCACGAACGCGAGCGTCGGGGTGAACCTGACGCCGGTCTGACGGCCCACCTCGGAGCGCAGGACGCCCTTCGCGCTCTCCAGGGCCGCCGCGGAGGCCGCGCGCTCCTCGTCGTCGCCGTAGACCGTGTAGAAGACCGTGGCCTCCCGCAGGTCGCCGGTGACGCGGGCGTCCGTGATGGTCACGAAGCCCAGCCGCGGATCCTTGATGCGCCGGTCCAGGGTCTCCGCGACCACGACCTGGATGCGATCGGCCAGCTTGCGGGCCCGCGCGTTGTCGGTCACCGGTCGTCACTCTCTTCTTCTCGGTTGAACGGTTGGTTCGGTCGGGCGGGGACGGCAGACGCGGGAGCCGGCGGACCGCGCGCGGCGCGCTCAGTCGTCGTCGCCGTGCAGCCGCCGCCGCACGGACAGCAGCTCCACCTCGGGACGGGCCGCCACCAGGCGCTCGCAGCGGTCCAGTACGTCCGTGAGGTGGGCCAAGTCCCCCGAGACGGCCGCGAGGCCGATCTCGGCCCTGCGGTGGAGGTCCTGGACGCCCGTCTCCGCGACGCTCACCGCGAACGTGCGGTGCAGCTCCGCGACGATCGGACGGACGACGGATCGCTTCTCCTTCAGCGACCGTACGTCGCCGAGCAGCAGATCGAAGGACAGGGTCCCCACATACATGCGCGTCCGGATGTCCCGCCGGTACGGGTTCGTGAGTGCCTGCCGCCGTGGCGACGGCGTCGGCCGCCGCGCCGGGCACGGCCGCGATCACCTGAACCGTACACGCGGCGGCCGGGGCCGTTCGACGGGGTTTCCCTCCGCCGGACGGCCCCGGACCTCAGGTGCCGCGGGATGCCCGGGTCAGCCGCGCGGCTTCTCGCGCATCTCGTAGGTGGCGATGACGTCGTCGATCTTGATGTCGTTGAAGTTTCCGAGGTTGATACCGCCCTCGAAGCCTTCGCGGATCTCGGTGACGTCGTCCTTGAAGCGGCGCAGGCCCTCGATGTTGAGGTTCTCCGCGATGACCTTGCCGTCGCGGATAACCCTCGCCTTCGTGTTCCTGCGGACCTCGCCGGACCGGATGATCACACCGGCGATGTTGCCCAGCTTGGACGACCGGAAGATCTCGCGGATCTCCGCCGTGCCGAGCTCGGCCTCCTCGTACTCCGGCTTGAGCATGCCCTTGAGGGCCGACTCGATCTCCTCGATCGCCTGGTAGATGACCGAGTAGTACCGGACGTCCACGCCCTCGCGCTCGGCCATCTGCGCGGCACGCCCGGCGGCGCGCACGTTGAAGCCGATCACGATGGCGTCGGAGCCCATCGCCAGGGAGATGTCGGACTCCGTGACCGCACCGACGCCGCGGTGCAGGACCCGGATGTCGACCTCCTCGCCGACGTCGAGCTGGAGCAGCGAGGACTCCAGGGCCTCGACAGAACCGGACGCGTCGCCCTTGATGATGAGGTTGAGTTCCTGCACGAGGCCCGCCTTGAGCGCCTCGTCCAGGTTCTCCAGGGAGAACCTGACACCCCTGCGGGCGAAGTTCGCGTTCCGCTCGCGGGCCGCGCGCTTCTCGGCGATCTGGCGTGCCGTGCGGTCCTCGTCGACGACGAGGAAGTTGTCGCCCGCACCCGGCACGTTGGTCAGACCGAGCACGAGGACCGGCGTCGACGGGGGCGCCTCCTCCACGTTGTTGCCGTTGTCGTCGAGCATCGCCCGGACACGGCCGTACGCGTCGCCCGCGACCATCGTGTCGCCGACGCGCAGCGTGCCGCGCTGGACGAGCACGGTGGCGACGGCGCCGCGGCCGCGGTCGAGGTGGGCCTCGATCGCGATGCCCTGCGCGTCCTGCTCCGGGTTGGCCCGCAGGTCGAGCGAGGCGTCCGCGGTCAGGACCACGGCCTCCAGCAGGCTGTCGATGTTCAGGCCCTGCTTGGCGGAGATGTCGACGAACATGGTGTCGCCGCCGTACTCCTCGGCCACCAGACCGAACTCGGTGAGCTGGCCGCGCACCTTGGTCGGGTCGGCGCCCTCGACGTCGATCTTGTTGACCGCGACCACGATCGGCACGTCGGCCGCCTTGGCGTGGTTCAGCGCCTCGATCGTCTGGGGCATCACGCCGTCGTTGGCCGCGACCACCAGGATCGCGATGTCCGTGGACTTCGCACCGCGGGCACGCATGGCGGTGAACGCCTCGTGGCCCGGGGTGTCGATGAAGGTGATCTTGCGGTCTTCACCGTTGACGTCCGTCGTGACCTGGTAGGCACCGATGTGCTGCGTGATGCCGCCGGCCTCGCCCGCGACCACGTTGGTCTTGCGGATGGTGTCGAGCAGGCGGGTCTTGCCGTGGTCGACGTGACCCATGACGGTGACCACCGGCGGGCGGGAGACCAGGGCCTCGTCGCCGCCCTCGTCCTCGCCGAACTCGATGTCGAAGGACTCCAGGAGCTCCCGGTCCTCCTCCTCCGGGCTGACGATCTCCAGCACGTAGTTCATCTCGTCGGCGAGCAGCTGGAGCGTCTCGTCGGAGACCGACTGGGTGGCCGTGACCATCTCGCCGAGGTTCATCATCACCGCGACGAGCGACGCCGGGTTGGCGTTGATCTTCTCGGCGAAGTCGGTGAGGGACGCACCGCGCGACAGGCGGACGCTCTGCCCGTTGCCGCGAGGCAGCATCACACCGCCGACCGACGGGGCCTGCATGGCCTCGTACTCCTGGCGCCTCTGCCGCTTCGACTTGCGGCCGCGCCGCGCGGGACCGCCGGGACGGCCGAACGCGCCCTGCGTGCCACCGCGGCCACCGGGGCCGCCGGGACGACCGCCGAAGCCGGGACGACCGCCGCCGAAGCCGCCGCCGCCCGGACGCCCGGGAGCGCCGCCGCCACCGCCGGGACGGCCGGCGAAGCCGCCGCCACCGCCACCGGGACGACCGGCGAAGCCGGGACGGCCACCCCGTCCACCGCGGCCGCGACGACCGCCCCGGCCGAGACCGCGGCCGCCGCCGGGGCCGCCGCTGGCCCGCGGGCCCGCTGCCGGACGCTGCGGCATCATGCCGGGGTTCGGACGGTTCCCGCCGCCGGGGCGGGGACCGCCGGCCGCGCCCTGGGGACGCGGCATGCCGCCTGGTGTGGGCCTGCCGCCCTGGCCGCCGGGGGCCTGGGGACGGGGACCGCCCTGACCCGCGCCCTGCGGACGGGGGCCGCCGCGAGGACCGGCGCCGCCGGGTCGCGGCGCGCCGCCGGGACGGGGCGCCTGCGGGCGCGCCATGCCGGTGGAGCCGCCGGACGTGAACGGGTTGTTGCCGGGACGCGGGCCCGCGGGCCGCGCACCGGGCCTGGGACCGCCCTGGCCGGGGCGCGGGGCGCCGGGACGGCCGCCCTGGCGCTGGTCGCCGCCCTGGCGCTGGTCGCGCTGGCCGGGGCGGGCGCCGGGGCGCGCACCCTGCGCAGGGGACGGCGCGCCCGGCCGCGGCCCGGAGGCCGGGGGCGCGGGCGGCGCGGTGAACTCGGGCGCGGCGGGCGCCGGCTTGGGGCCGGGGCGCGGGCCGGGAGTCGCGGGCCGAGGGGCCGCGGGGGCCGGTGCCTGGGGGGCAGGGGCGCTGCGCCGGGGGGCCTCGGCGGCGGCCGGCTTGGGGGCCGGGGCGCCGGGCTTCGGGGCGGCGGGCCGCTCCCCCGCCGGCTTGGCGCCGCCGGTCTGCGCCGGGGAGGGCGCTGCGGGCTTCGCCGGCGTGCTCTTGCGCGGCGCGGCGGGCTTGGCTGCGGACTTGCCGTTGCCGTTGCCCGACGGGCCCTGGAGCGCGTCGGTCAGTTTGCGTACTACGGGCGCCTCGATCGTCGACGACGCCGAACGGACGAATTCACCGAGTTCCTGGAGCTTGGCCATGACGACCTTGCTCTCCACACCGAACTCCTTGGCGAGTTCGTATACCCGGACCTTAGCCACTTCGCTCCTTTTAGGTCCGGGTTACCGCCGGACCGTCGCTACTTCATGGGCGTACTCATCGCGTACTCATCGAGTGCTCATCGCAATCTCGACCTACTTCCGACTCGCGAGGTACCTGAACCGCACGGGGTTCCGTGCCGTACTTCATTGCTTCTTCCCTGACGTGCCGTCCGTGCCGCCGACCGCTTCGACGGTCCCGCGCAGCCGCGCGGTGTCGAGCGGTCCCCGAACCCGGAAGGCCCGTGGGAAGGCCCGGCGGCGTACCGCCAGATCAAGGCATTCCGAAACGGGATGCACGTACGCACCCCGGCCGGGCAGCGTACCGCGAAGATCCGGGACGCAGTGTCCCTGGACCGCCACGATCCGCAGCAGATCGTCCTTGGCCGCTCGCTCCCGGCACCCCACGCAGGTTCGCTCGGGGCAGGATCGGGCGCTCGTCCGGCCAGACACAGTCAAGTCTACCTCCCCACACCGATCTCATCCCTACGGGGCGGCCTTGCGCACGGTGGCGGACCGCCGCAGGCCCGGAGCCGTTCAGCCGCGGTCCGCGGGCCCCGGCTCCGCGCCCTGCCCCGACGGGGTCCGTGCGCCCTCCGGCTGCTCGGTGTCCGGCCTGATGTCGATGCGCCAGCCGGTGAGGCGGGCGGCGAGGCGGGCGTTCTGGCCCTCCTTGCCGATCGCCAGCGAGAGCTGGTAGTCGGGGACGGTGACCCGGGCGCTGCGGGCGGCGAGGTCGACGATCTCGACCTTGCTGACCCGGGCGGGCGACAGGGCGTTGGCCACCATCTCCGCCGGGTCGTCCGACCAGTCCACGATGTCGATCTTCTCACCGTGCAGCTCGGCCATCACGTTGCGCACCCGGGTGCCCATCGGGCCGATGCAGGCGCCCTTGGCGTTGAGGCCCGAGCGGGTGGAGCGCACGGCGATCTTGGAGCGGTGGCCGGCCTCGCGGGCGATCGCGGTGATCTCGACCGAGCCGTCGGCGATCTCCGGGACCTCCAGCGCGAACAGCTTCTTGACCAGGTTCGGGTGGGTGCGGGAGAGCGTGACCGAGGGGCCGCGCACCCCCTTGGCGACCCGGACGACATAGGTGCGCAGCCGCAGGCCGTGGGTGTACTCCTCGTCGGGCACCTGCTCCTGCACCGGCAGGATGGCCTCCAGCTTGTCGTCCAGCTTGACCAGGACGTTCTTCGGGTCCTTGCCCTGCTGGACCTGGCCCGCGACGATGTCGCCCTCGCGGCGCGCGTACTCGCCGAAGGTGACGTCGTTCTCCGCGTCCTTCAGGCGCTGCTGGATGACCTGGCGCGCGGTGGTCGCGGCGATCCGCCCGAAGTTGGACGGCGTGTCGTCGAACTCCGCGGCCTCCTGGCCCTCCTCCAGGTCGGCCGGGTCCTCCGTCGCCCACACGGTCACATGGCCGGTGTCGCGGCTGAGCTCGACCCTGGCGTGCCTGCGGCTGCCCTCGGTGCGGTGGTACGCGATGAGGAGGGCCGACTCGATCGCCTCGACCAGCAGCTCGAAGGGGATCTCCTTCTCATGTGCCAAGCCCCTCAGGAGCTTCACATCGATGTCCACGGCTACGCCTCCTCTGTGCTCTTGTCCTTGCGGTTGAACTCGACCTCCACGCGCGCCTTCGCGATCTCGGCGAAGGCGAGGCGGCGGGCGGTGGCCTTGCGGCCCTTCACGCCCGGCACCTCGGTGTCGAGTCCCTCGTCGTCCACGGAGAGGATGCGGGCCACGACCTCGCCGCCCTCCTGGAGCCTGAACCGGGCGAGCCTGCCGACGGCGCGCTCGTAGTGGCGCCGCTCGGTCAGCGGGCGCTCGGCGCCCGGCGAGGTCACTTCCAGCTGGTACTGCTCGTCGCCCAGCGGGTCGGCCTCGTCGAGCCGGGCGGAGATGGCGCGCGTCAGCTCGGCGACCGTGTCCAGGTCCACGCCCTCGTCCGAGTCGACGACGACCCGCAGCACGCGGTACCGGCCGGCCCTGGAGAGTTCGATCTCCTCCAGGTCGAGGCCCTCGGCGCCGACGAGGGGTTCCAGCAGACCCCGCAGCCTGTCGCTCTGAGTGGTGCTCATCCGGGTGACTCCTCGGCCGCGTGTGCTGTTGTCGTACGTCCTGGGGCCGGAACCGTGCCGGACCTGTCCGTCCCAAAGGGTATCCGGTCCGCAAGGGTGTTGCTGCCCACCCGCCCCCTGCCGCGGGTACGCTCGCCTGCGAAGATCACCCGGGCCCGTGCGGCGGGGCGGTCGTCCGCGACCCTCCCCGCGGCCTCGGCGGGCCCGACGAGAGCGCCCGGACCGGGCACTGGAGGCATACGTGGGGCGTACGGGCACGACGCGCAGACGGGCCCTCACGGGCGCGGGAGCGGCCACCGCGGCCGCCCTGCTCGCGGGCTGCACCGGCCCGGGGGACGGGGACGGGTCCACCGGGACGGGGCGCGGAACGGGCGCGGCCGCCGCGCGGGCCGCGGCCCTGCGCACCCGCTCTGCGGCGACCAGCAGGTCGCTGCTCGACCAGTACGACGCGGTGCTGGCCCGCCACCCCGCCGAGTCCGCCCGGCTCGCGCCGCTGCGCGCGGCCGTGGCCGAGCATGTGAAGGCGCTGGCCCCGGGCTCGCCGTCGGCCGCGCCCTCCGCCTCCGGGACGGGCAGGCCGGCGGTGGCGGGCGCGGAGCACCCGGTCTCCGTGCCCGCGGACCCCGCGGCGGCGCTCAGCGGCCTCGCCACCGCGGAACGGCAGGCGGCCAAGGAGCAGTCAGCCGCCCTGTTCGAGGCGCCGCCCGAGCTGGCACGGCTGCTGGCGTCGATCGCCGCGGCCTGCGCCGTCCACCAGTACCTGCTGTCCACGGGAGCCCGCCGATGAGCCGTGCACGCGGCGCCGCCGCCCAGAAAAACCCCCAGGGCTCGGAGGACAAGGCCCTGCTCGACGCCACCCAGGCCGCGCTGGACGCCGAGCACGCGGCCGTGTACGGCTACGGCGTCGTGGGCGGCCGGGTGGCCGCGGACCGCAAGGCCGAGGCGAACGCCGCCTACACGGCGCACCGCGCCAGGCGGGACGCGCTCGTCAGGGCGGTGCGCGACCTCGGCGGCACGCCCCGGGCCGCGGCCGCCGCGTACGCGCTGCCGTTCCCTGTCACAGGCGCCGACTCCGCGGTGCGCCTCGCGGCGCAGCTGGAGGACAGGGTGGCGGACGTCTACGCGGACCTGGTCAGGGCGGGCCAGGGGGACGTACGGGCCGACGCGGCGGGCGCGCTGAGCGGGGCGGCCGTGCGCGCGGCCCGCTGGCGGGGCTCCGGCGTAGCCTTTCCGGGTCTCGCCGAACGGGCGTGACCGGCGCCGGCGCGGACCGGCAGGACTGCGGGGACGTATGGCTCTCGAACCGCCTCGGCGGCTGGTGGACACGCTCACCGAGCGGTACGGCGCGCCCCGCGCGAACGCCTGGCTGGGGCGGCTGCCCGGGCTCGCCGCCGACGCGGTGGCCGCGCGCGGCCTCACGGTGGAGCGGCCGGTGGCGCCGGGCGGCCGGGACAGCCTCCTGCTGCTCGTGCGGCGGCCCGACGGCGCGCCGGCCGCGCTGAAGATCGCCCCGCCGTTCGCCGGCCCCGGCGCCGAGCGGGCCGCGCTCGCCCACTGGAAGGGCTGGGGCGCGGTCGAGACGTACGACACCGCCGGTGGCGTGCAGGGGGCCGAGGACGGCTCCGTGCTCCTCGAGCGGCTGCGCCCCGAGGTGTCGCTGCGGTCCCTGCCGGACGCGAAGGCGCTCCTCGAAGCGGCGGGCACGATCCGCAGGCTCTGGGTCGACCCGCCCGGGGGCCACGGCTTCGAGACGGTCGAGGAGCGCACCGGGCGGCAGGCAGGGCCGATGCGCGCGGGCCGGGCGCCCGCGGTGCTCGTGGAGGCCGCGCTCGACGCGCGCGCCGCGATGGTCGCATCGGCCCGCGAGGAGGTGCTCCTGCACGGCGCGTTCCGGCAGGGCAAGGTCCTCGCGGGCGAGCGGGCGCCCTGGCTGGCCGTGGGTCCTGAGCCGCTGGTCGGCGAGCGCGCCTACGACCTGGCGCGGCCCGCGCGTGACCGAGTGGAGGACCTGGTCGCGTCGGAGTCGGGCGCGTCGTCGGCGCGGCGGCGGATGAACCGCCTCGCCGACTCGCTCGACGTGGACCGGGACAGGCTGCGGGCGTGGGCGCTGTTCCGCGCGGTGGAGTCGGCCACGCGGGCGCTGGACGCGGGCCGCGGGGCTGCGGCGGAGGTCCTGCTGGAGTTCGCGAGCTGGCTGTGACGCCCGCACCGGGCGACCCGACCGGGGCTCAGGCCGTCAGGGCGGCGACGGCCTCGGCGACCGTGAGCTCCTCGCGCTTCCCGGTGCGGCGGTCCTTGAGCTCGACGACGCCCTCCCCCGCGCGGCGGCCCGCGACCAGGATGGCGGGCACGCCGATCAGCTCGGCGTCGGTGAACTTCACGCCGGGCGAGACCCCGGCGCGTTCGTCCACCAGGACGCGCAGGCCCCGCGCGGCCAGCTGCTCGGCCGCGTCGAGCGCCAGCTCGGTCTGGGCCGCCTTGCCCGCCGCGACGACGTGGACGTCGGCGGGGGCGACCTCGCGCGGCCAGCACAGGCCCTGGGCGTCCGCGGTCTGCTCGGCGATCGCCGCGACGACGCGGGAGACCCCGAGGCCGTAGGAGCCCATGGTGACCCGCACGGGCTTGCCGTCCTGGCCGAGCACGTCGAGCTTGAAGACGTCGGCGTACTTGCGGCCGAGCTGGAAGATATGGCCGACCTCGATGGCCCGGTCGAGCGTGAGGCCCGCGCCGCAGTCGGGGCACGGGTCCCCGGGCTCGGCCACGACGACGTCCAGGTAGTCGTCGACCTCGAAGTCGCGGCCGCACACCACGTCGCGCGCGTGGGTGTCGGGCTTGTTGGCGCCGGTCACCCAGGCGGTGCCTGGCGCGACCCGGGGGTCGGCGATGTAGCGGATGCCGAGGCCCTGCGGCCCCACGTAGCCGCGCACCAGGTCGGGCCTGCCCGCGAAGTCCTCGGCGGTGACCAGCTCGACCCCGGCGGGGGCGAGGTGCTCGCCGAGCTTGCCGAGGTCGACTTCGCGGTCGCCCGGCACGCCCACCGCGACGATCTCCCCGTCGACCTTCACCAGCAGGTTCTTCAGCGTCGCCGAGGCGGGCACACCGAGGTGCGCGGCGAGCGCCTCGATGGTCGGGGTGCCGGGGGTGTCGAGTTCCTCGACGGGCCCCGGGGCCTCGGCCGCGGTCACGGCCGCGGTGAACCGCACGGCCTCGGTGTTGGCGGCGTAGTCGCAGGCGGGGCAGTCGGCGAAGGTGTCCTCGCCCGCGGCGGCGGGCGCGAGGAACTCCTCGGAGACGGAGCCGCCCATCGCGCCGGAGACGGCGGAGACGATCCGGTAGTCGAGGCCGAGGCGGGCGAAGATCGCCTGGTAGGCCCCGCGGTGCAGCGCGTACGAGGCGGCGAGGCCCTCGTCCGTGGTGTCGAAGGAGTACGAGTCCTTCATCAGGAACTCGCGGCCGCGCAGCACGCCGGAGCGGGGGCGGGCCTCGTCGCGGTACTTGGTCTGGATCTGGTAGAGCACGACCGGCAGGTCCTTGTAGGACGTGCACTGGTCCTGGACGACCTGGGTGAAGACCTCTTCGTGGGTCGGTGCGAGGAGGTACTCGCCGTCCCTGCGGTCCCTGAGGCGGAACAGCAGGTCGCCGTACTCCTCGTAGCGGCCGCTCGCCTCGTACGCCTCCTTGGGCAGCAGCGCGGGCAGCAGCACCTCCTGGGCGCCGAAGGCGTCCATCTCCTCGCGGACGATCCTGGTCACGTTCTCCAGGACCCGCTTGCCGAGCGGCAGCCAGGTCCAGATCCCGGCGGAGCTGCGGCGCACGTACCCGGCCCGCACCAGGAGCTTGTGGCTGAGCGTCTCGGCGTCGGCCGGCTCCTCGCGCAGTGTCTTGGCCATCAGACGGGACATGCGCTGGACCTGGGACCGGGACATGAGGGGTTCTCCTGCGGTGCGGGGTTGCGGGACTGCGTCGCCGTGGGACCCCGGCGGCCTGCCGGGCGTCCGGCAGGAGCCTAACCGCGCGCCGCCGCCCGGCGTTAATCCGATTCCACGGGCGGCTGGGGCCGTCTGCGCAGCGGGAGGTGGGCCCCCATCACCGCGTACGGGCGGGGCGCGCCGGGGAAGTGGACCTGGCGGGCGAGGTCGCGGTAGCCGAGCGAGCGGTAGAGGCGGCGCGCCGGGCTCTCGATGTCGATCGCGGAGAGGATGGAACGGGGCTGGGGTACCGCGTCGGTGATGGCGGTGATCAGTTCGCGGCCGATGCCGCGGGCCTGGAACGAGGGGTGGACGTGCAGCTCGGTGATGGTGAACGAGTCGTCGAGCCAGCCGTCGAGCCCCTCGCGGCGCAGGTACGGCTCGACCACGGTGGACCACCAGTGGGCGCGGTCGTTGGGCATGCCGTACACGAACCCGGCGAGCCGGCCCTCCGGGGTGGTGGCGCCGAGCGCGCGGCAGCCCGGGTACATCAGGTGGCGCAGCACGATGTGGTGCCGTACGCCGATCTCCTCCTCGCTGAGGCCGAAGGCGAGTGCCTGCACGGCCAGCGCGTCGTCGACCCGGGCGACGAGGTCGATGGGGCCCACCTGTGCGTCCGGGGTCCTGGGGGCGTCCCCTGGGGTGATCGGCATGGACGGAAACCTACCGTCAGAACAGCACGCTCATGAAGGCGCCCACCTCGCGGAAGCCGACCCGCCGGTAGGAGGCGCGCGCGGGGACGTTGAAGTCGTTGACGTAGAGGCTGACGACGGGGGCCACGTCCGCGAGGGCGTAGCGCACGACGGCGGCCATGCCGGTCTCGGACAGGCCGCGGCCCCGGTAGGCGGGGTCGACCCAGACGCCCTGGATCTGGCAGGCGCGGGGCGTGGCGGCGCCGATCTCGGCCTTGAAGATCACCCGGCCGTCCTCGACGCGGGCGAAGGCCCGTCCTGAGCCGACGAGTTCGGCGACGCGCGCCTGGTAGAGCAGGCCGCCGTCCCCGGCCAGCGGGGAGACGCCGACCTCCTCGGTGAACATGGCGACGCACGCGGGCATCAGCGTGTCCATCTCGTTCTTGCGGATCCTGCGCACGTACGGGTCGGGCGCGACCTCGGCCGGGAGTTCCTCGGTGAGCATCAGCGGCTGGTTCTCGCGGACCTCGCGCGCGGGGCCCCAGCTGGGTTCGAGCAGCCGCCAGAGCTGGGCGGTGGGCCCGGCGGGGCCGACGATGGAGGAGCAGCGGCGGCCCGCCCTGCGGGCGCGGTCCGCGAAGGCGCGCACGGCCTCGGGGGTGGCGCAGACCGGTACCAGGTTGGCGCCGGAGTAGCACAGGGAGCGGAGCCTGCCGCCCTGGTACCAGCCCCACATCTCGCCGCCGAGCCGCCACGGGTCGAGGCCCGCGACGAGCACGCGCGAGGTCACGAACGCGTTCTCGACGGGCTCGCTCTCCAGGAGCTCCAGGGCCTCGGGGAGTTCGCTGGGTTCGAGGACCCGGGTGGTGGTCTGCGTCAACACGTGGGGCCTCACCGTACGGTCTGCTTGTCTGCGCACTGTACCCGGCGGGCGGTGCGGCCGCCTCCCGCCGCCGGGGGCGGCCGTGACGCGGACGAGTCCCGCGACCGCCCTCGGCCGAGGGGGTGCACGGGACTCGCGGATGAGCGCCGCTGCGGGCGCCGCCGGGCGGGCGGTCAGCTCACGGAGACCTCGGGCTCGCCTGAGGCGACGCCGTCCTTCTCCATCTGCTCGGCCATCCTCATGGCCTCGTCGATCAGCGTCTCGACGATCTTGGACTCGGGCACGGTCTTGATGACCTCGCCCTTGACGAAGATCTGCCCCTTGCCGTTGCCCGAGGCGACGCCGAGGTCGGCCTCGCGGGCCTCGCCGGGGCCGTTGACGACGCAGCCCATGACGGCGACGCGCAGCGGCACCTCCATGCCTTCGAGGCCCGCGGTCACCTGGTCGGCGAGCTTGTACACGTCGACCTGGGCGCGGCCGCAGGACGGGCAGGACACGATCTCCAGGCGGCGCTGGCGCAGGCCGAGCGACTCCAGGATCTGCGTGCCGACCTTGACCTCCTCGACCGGCGGCGCGGACAGGGAGACGCGGATGGTGTCGCCGATGCCCTCGCTGAGCAGGGCGCCGAAGGCGACGGCGGACTTGATGGTGCCCTGGAAGGCGGGGCCCGCCTCGGTCACACCGAGGTGCAGCGGGTAGTCGCACTGCTGCGCGAGCAGCCGGTAGGCGTTGACCATGACGACCGGGTCGTTGTGCTTGACGGAGATCTTCAGGTCGCGGAAGTCGTGCTCCTCGAAGAGGGACGCCTCCCAGAGGGCGGATTCGGCGAGCGCCTCGGGCGTGGCCTTGCCGTACTTCTCCAGCAGCCGCTTGTCGAGGGAGCCGGCGTTGACGCCGATGCGGATCGGGGTGCCGGTCTCCTTCGCCGCCCTGGCGATCTCCTTGACCTTGTCGTCGAACTGCTTGATGTTGCCCGGGTTGACGCGGACCGCTGCGCATCCGGCGTCGATCGCCGCGAACACGTACTTCGGCTGGAAGTGGATGTCGGCGATGACGGGGATCTGGGACTTCTTCGCGATGGCGGGAAGCGCGTCCGCGTCGTCCTGCGTGGGGCAGGCGACCCGGACGATCTGGCAGCCGGACGCCGTGAGCTCCGCGATCTGCTGGAGCGTCGCGCCGATGTCCGAGGTACGGGTGGTGGTCATCGACTGGACGGACACCGGCGCGTCGCCGCCGACCGCGACAGAACCGACGTGGATCTGACGGCTGACCCTGCGGTCGGCGAGCTTGACAGGAACGGAGGGCATTCCGAGAGAAATCGCAGTCATCTGCTGTGCAACCCCAAGTGTGGACCTGGTCCCGAGATCGGCGGGCTCCAGCACCTGAGATTACGCCACCGGATCCTCGGCGGTCACACCGCAGGGAAGTGTCACGGCGGCGGTGCGGCGGCCGGGTGTACGGCCGCCGCACGGCGGGTGAACGGGCCCGCGGGCCCGTTCATCACGTGATCTTGACGGGGTTGACCACGTCGGCGATCAGGACGAGCGCGGTGAAGCAGACGAACACGCCCGCCACCACGTACGCCACCGGCATGAGCTTCGCCACGTCGAAGGGGCCCGGGTCGGGCCGGGAGAAGACGCGGGCGACGTTGCGCCGCAGTGCCTCCCACAGGGCGCCCGCGATGTGCCCGCCGTCGAGCGGCAGCAGCGGGACCATGTTGAACAGGAACAGCGAGAGGTTGAACCCGGCGAGCAGGAACAGCATCATCGCGATCTGGCTCTCGGCCGGGACGTGGAGCGTCATCACCTCGCCGCCGATGCGGGCGGCGCCGACGACGCCGACCGGCGAGTCCGCGTCGCGCTGCTTGCCCTCGAAGGCGGCGCCCCACAGGCCGGGGATCTTGCTCGGCAGGTCGACGAGGCGGTCGACGCTGTCGCCGATCATGCCGCCCATCCGGTCGACCGACTGCCCGAACGTGAGCGGGACGATCTTCGTCTGGGCGGCGAAGCCGAGGTAGCCGGCGGCCTGGAACTTGCCGGGGACGACGTCTCCGTTGGAGTCCTTCCGAGCCACTATGTTCTTCAGCAGGTCGGCGTGGAGCACCTGCTCGTGGCCGTCACGGCGGACCGTGACGGTGGCGGGGCCGATGGTCTTGCGGATCTTGTCGGAGAGGGTGTTCCAGTCGTCGACCTTCTGGCCGTTGAAGGCGACGATCGTGTCGCCCTTGCGCAGCCCGGCGGCGGCGGCGGGCGAGACCGGGTCGCCCTTCTGGCAGGTCTGGCGCTTCTCGCTCTGCGAGATCACGCACTTCTGGACGCCGCCGACCTCGGTGGTCTGGGTCTGGAAGCCGTAACTCATCGCGACACCGAAGAAGATCACCGCCGCGAGTACCAGGTTCATGAACGGACCCGCGAACATCACGATCACGCGCTTCCACGGCTTGCGGGTGTAGAAGAGGCGGTCCTCGTCGCCCTCCTCCAGCTCCTCGAAGGCTGCGGAGCGCGCGTCCTCGATCATGCTGCGCCAGGGCGAACTGGAGCGGGCCTCGATCCGCCCGTCGGGCCCCGGCGGGAACATCCCGATCATGCGGATGTAGCCGCCGAGCGGGATGGCCTTCACGCCGTACTCCGTGTCGCCCTTCTTGCGCGACCAGACGGTCGGGCCGAAGCCCACCATGTACTGGGGCACCCTGATGCCGAACATCTTCGCGGTGGACAGGTGCCCGAACTCGTGGAAGGCGATGGAGAACAGCAGGCCGACGGCGAACACCAGGATGCCGATGACCGTCAGAAGAATCGTCATGCGCGGGCCTCCGCCGTGGCCTTCCGTACGAGTTCCGTCGCCCGGGCGCGCGCCCAGGTCTCTGCTTCCAGGACGTCCGGGAGGGTCAGGTTCGTTCCGCCGCCGGCGCCGCCGTGTTCACCGACGACCGCGGTGACCGTGTCCATGATGCCGTTGAACGGCAGCCGTCCGGCGAGGAACGCGTCGACGCACTCCTCGTTGGCGGCGTTGAACACGGCGGGCGCGGTGCCGCCCAGGGCCCCGACGTGCCGGGCGAGGCCGACCGAGGGGAACGCCTCCGTGTCGAGCGGGAAGAACTCCCACGTCGACGCCGCGGTCCAGTCGAAGGCGGGGGCGGCGTCCGGGACGCGGGCGGGCCAGCCGAGGCCGATCGCGATGGGGCCGCGCATGTCGGGCGGGGTGGCCTGGGCGAGGGTGGAGCCGTCGGTGAACTCCACCATCGAGTGGACGTACGACTGGGGGTGCACGACGACCTCGATGCGCTCGAAGGGGATGTCGTACAGCAGGTGGGCCTCGATGACCTCGAGGCCCTTGTTGACGAGCGTCGCGGAGTTCACGGTGATGACCGGGCCCATGGCCCAGGTCGGGTGGGCGAGCGCGTCCTTGGGGGTGACACCGGCCAGCTCGGCGCGGGTGCGGCCGCGGAACGGGCCGCCCGACGCGGTCACCACCAGCTTGCGCACGTCGGCCCTGGTGCCCGCGGCGACGGCCTGGAAGAGGGCCGCGTGCTCCGAGTCGACGGGGATGATCTGGCCGGACTTGGCGAGGGCCTTCACCAGCGGCCCGCCGACGATGAGCGACTCCTTGTTGGCGAGCGCGAGGGTGCGGCCCGCCTCCAGCGCGGCGAGGGTCGGCGCGAGACCGATGGAGCCCGTGATGCCGTTGAGGACGGTGTGGCAGGCGGACGCGGCGAGTTCGGTGGCCGCGTCGGGGCCCGCGAGGATCTCGGGCAGCGGCTCACCGGTCCCGTACTCGGCCCGCAGGGCCTCTCTCAGCGCGGGTACGGCGTCCTCACGCGCGACGGCGACCGCGGCGGGCCGCAGGCGGCGGGCCTGTTCTGCCAGCAGGGCGACGCGCCCGCCCGCGGCGGACAGCGCGGTGATCCGGAACCGGTCGGGGTTGCGCAGCACGAGGTCGATGGCCTGGGTGCCGATGGATCCCGTGGAGCCGAGGACGACGACGTCCCGGCGGCCTTCGGCCGGATCGAAGGCGATGTGGGGGTCCGCGAGGGGGGCTGGACTGTCGCTCATGGCACCCATTCTTGCCCCATTCGCCGCGCCCGCCGACAACCGAGGGGCGAGTGCCACCCGATCCGGGCCGTTCCCGGTGGTCAGCGGGGCGCGACCCGCTGCACCACCGGGTCGCGGAGGTGCGGCACCGCGGGGTCAGGTCCCCGCGGGCGGCTCGGCGGCCCAGGTGTCGCGCAGCGCCGCGAACGCCTCGTGGAAGCCGGGGAAGGTCTTGCGGACGCAGCCGGGGTCGTCGTACGTCATGCCGGGCGCGCGCAGTCCCGTGACGGCGAACGACATCACGATGCGGTGGTCGCCGTGGGTGGTGATCTCGGTGGCGCGCGGTGCGCCCGGGCGGATCTCGATCCAGTCGGGCCCTGTCGACACGTCGACTCCGAGCGCGCGCAGGTTCTCGGCGCAGGCGTCGAGGCGGTCGCACTCCTTCACCCGGGTGTTGGCGACGTCCTCGATGCGGACCGGACCTTCGGCGTACGGGGCGACGGCGGCGAGCGTCGGCATGGTGTCGGAGATGTCGCGCATGTTGACGGTGAGGCCGCGCAGCCTCCGGGGGCCGCGCACGGTGGTCGCGCCGTCCGCCCTGACGACCTCGGCGCCCATGCGTTCCAGCACGTCGACGAAGGCGGTGTCGCCCTGGAGGGCGTGGCGGCCGAGGCCGGGGACGGTGACCTCGCGGCCCGGGGAGAGGGCGGCGGCCGCGAAGAAGTAGCTCGCGGTGGAGGCGTCGGGCTCGATCGCGTACTCCACGGCGCGGTAGCCGCCCGGCGGGACGGTGAACCTGTCGCCCTCGCGCACCACCTCCACGCCGAAGTCGCGCATCATCGCGAGTGTGATGTCGACGTAGGGCGCCGACACCAGCCGGGTCACGTCGATGGTCAGCCCCTCCTCGGTGAGCGGGCCGAGCATCAGCAGCGCGGTGAGGTACTGCGAGGACTCCCCCGCGTCGAGGACCAGGTGGCCGCCCTTTATGCCGTGGGCGTCGATCCGCAGCGGGTGGTGGCCCTCGCGCTCGCCGTGGGTGACGTCGACACCGAGGTCGCGCAGGGCCCGGGTGAGCGGCCCGAGCGGCCTGCGCCGCATCTGCGCGGAGGCGTCGAAGCGGTACGAGCCGGAGGGCGCGGCGGCGACCAGCGCGGGCAGGAAACGCGCGGTGGTCGCGCCGTCCCTGCAGTACACGTCGGCTTCGGCCTCGCCGGGCCCTTCGGGGCGGCCGGCGATCCGCCAGACCCGGTCCCCGTCCTCCCGCACGACGGCGTACCCGAGCCGGGAAAGACCCTCGGCGAACCCCTCGGAGTCGTCGGAGCGCAGGGGCCGCCGCAGGACCGTCTCGCCCCGCGCGGCGGCGGCGAGGAAGAGGGCGCGGGCGGTCACGGACTTGGAGCCGGGGATCTCGATGACGGTCACGTGCCCATTATTCCGCGCGCGGGGGCGGACCCGCCCGGGTGGGGCGGGTCCGCGGGCCGGCGGCTACAGGGCGAGGCCGGTGAGCACCAGGACGCGCTCGTAGGTGTAGTCGTCCATCGCGTAGCGCACCCCCTCGCGGCCGACGCCGGAGAGCTTGGCGCCGCCGTAGGGCATCTGGTCGGCGCGGTAGGACGGGACGTCGCCGACGATCACACCGCCGACCTCCAGGGCGCGGTGGGCCCGGAACGCGGCCTGCAGGTCGTGGGTGAACACCCCTGCCTGGAGCCCGTACTTGGAGTCGTTGACCGCGGCGAAAGCGGCCTGCTCGCCGTCCACCCTGCGCAGGGTGAGGACCGGCCCGAAGACCTCCTCGCGGGCGAGTGCGACGTTTTCGGGCACGTCGGCGAGGACGGTGGGCGCGTAGGCGGCGCCGTCCCGCTTGCCGCCGGTCAGCAGAGTGGCGCCCTCGCGTACGGCCTCGTCGACCCAGCTCTCCACCCGCTGGGCGGCGTCCTCGCTGATCAGCGGCCCCACGTCGGTGGCGTCGTCGGCCGGGTCGCCGGTGACCTGCGCCTCGACGGCCGCGACGACCTTCTCGGCCAGGCGGTCGTAGACGGCGGTGTCGGCGATGACGCGCTGCACGGAGATGCAGGACTGGCCGCCCTGGTAGTTGGAGAACGTCGCGATCCGGGACGCGGCCCGGTCGAGGTCCTCGTCCGAGGCGTAGTCGGCGAGTACGACGGCCGCGCCGTTGCCGCCCAGCTCCAGGGTGCACTGCTTGCGGGGCACCGAGTCCATGATCGAGTAACCGACCTTCTCCGAGCCGGTGAAGGAGATGACGGGCAGGCGCTCGTCCTCGACCAGGGCGGGCATCCGGTCGTTGGGCACGGTCAGCACGGACCAGGACCCGGCAGGCAGGTCGGTCTCCGCGAGCAGCTCACCGAGCAGAAGGGCGGACAGCGGGGTCGCGGGCGCGGGCTTGAGGACGATCGGCACACCGGCGGCGAGCGCGGGCGCGACCTTGTGGGCGCACAGGTTCAGCGGGAAGTTGAACGGCGCGATGCCGAGCACCGCGCCCTTCGGGAAGCGGCGCGTCAGCGCGAGCCGCCCGGTGCCGCCCGCGTCGGTGTCCAGGCGCTGGGCCTCGCCGCCGTTGAAACGGCGCGCCTCCTCCGAGGCGAAGCGGAAGACGGAGACGGCCCTGCCGACCTCGCCGCGCGCCCACTTCACGGGTTTGCCGTTCTCGTCGGAGATCAGCCGGGCGATCTCCTCGGCCCGCTCGCCGAGGCGGCGCGCGACGTGGTCGAGCGCGGCGGCCCGCACGTGCGCGGGCGTCGCGGCGAAGGAGGCCACGGCCGCGTGCGCGGCGGCGACGGCCTCCTCGACCTGCGCGTCGGTCGGCACGGAGACGGCAGCGACCGTGCGGCCGTCCCACGGGGAGGTGACGTCGAACGTGTGGTCGCCGGTGGCCCGGCGGCCCGCGAGCCAGAAGGCGTGAGTGGAGGTCGACATGGAGTCCCGGCCCTTCCGAGTGGCGTGCGGCGGGCGGCGTGCGGGCCGCCCGCCCGACCTGACAGGCGGGCGTCCGGTGGACGCCCCCGCCACACCGTAGGCCCGCGCGGGGACGCGGTCGCTTGGCCGCGGCGTAGTAGTGGACCTGACGGCTTCTACGGTTTGGCAGGCCGCGGGCACGACGGGCGGGTCTTCACGCCCGGGGCGGGCCTTGGTCCGCGCCGGGCGTGAACGCAGGCGCGGAGGCGGGCGCGGAGGTGGGCCGACTGGCCGACGGGCTGCGCGGGGTCCGGCGGGGGCGGGGGCCCGGTCCGTCCGCCCGTACCGCTTCCGGCGGCGCGGGCGGCGTGACGCGCGGGTGTGTGTGCGCCGACACCGCCTCCGCGCTGGGGCGGGGCGGCGGGGCGGCGGCTCAGCCGGTGCCGCGGGCGGCGGGCGCGGTGTGCAGGGCGGCGGCGTCGTACGGGGCTCCCGGCAGGGTTACGGGGCTCCCGGCAGGGTTGGGGGCGCGCCGCCGTCCCGGCCCGGCTCCCCGCGGGTGCGGCGGCCCTCGTCGGTGCGCAGTCCGTCGAGGAGGAGGGCGAGGAAGCGGCGCCGGGAGCCGGACCGCGCCGCCTCGGCCGCGGGGACGGCGCGGCCGAGCGCGGCGAGCGCGAACAGCACGTCCTCCAGCGTCGCGTCGGCCCGTACCGTGCCCTCGGCGCGGCAGCGCGCAAGCAGCAGGCCCACGGTCCGCGCGTTGTGCTCGTGCACGCGCTCCAGCGTGGGCACCCGGGCGATCCGGGTGGTCATCAGGTCGGTGATCCCCCGGTCGACGGCGAGCCCTGCGAAGACATGGCCGAGATAGCCGACGAGGCCCGCCAGCGGGTCCGCGGCGGCGCGGGCCTCCTCGCCGACCCGCGTGGTGGCCGCGAGGTCGTCCTGGAAGACCGCCTCGATCAGGGCCGCGCGGTCGGGGAAGCGGCGGTGATCGTCTCGCTGGCGTCCGCCACCGCGACCCCGCGCGCCTCCGCGACCCCGGCGCCTTCGGCATCCGCCGCGACGGCGCCGAGACCCGGGCCCACCTGGCGTTCGGCCACGGCATCCACCACTGCCTCGGCGCGCCCCTGGCGCAGCTTGAGGCGCCCGTCGCGCTGCGCGCCCTGCTGGAGCGCTGCCCTGGCCTGCGGCGGGACCCGGACGCGCCACCCGCCGCCTGACGGCCGAGCCTCCTGCGCGGGCTCGCGACGCTGCCGGTGCGGTGGTGACGCGAGACGGCAGGCGCTACGCGGGGTCCTGCGGCACGGCGGGGGCGTGCGCGGTGTGGCCCGCCGTGGCCTTGAGGGCGAGCCAGAGCTCCATCCGCACGTCGGGGTCGTCCAGGGAGCGGCCGAGGATCTCCTCGACGCGGCGCATGCGGTACCGCAGGGTGTGCCGGTGGACGCCGAGGTCGGCGGCGGCCGCGTCCCACTGGCCGTGGCGGGACAGCCAGGCGCGCAAAGAGTCGACGAGGTCGCCGCGGCCCTTCGCGTCGTGCTCGCGCAGGGCGCGCAGCATGCCGTCGGCGAAGGCGCGTACCGCCTCGTCGGCGAGGAGCGGCAGCAGGGAGCCGTCGGCGAGGTCCTCGTGCTCGACCAGCGCGCGGCGCCGCCGCCGCGCGACGGTGAGCGCCGCCTCTGCCTGCCGGTAGGCGGTGCCCGCCGCGATGGGTCCTGTCGGCGCGGACAGGCCGGTGACCACGCCCTCGTCCTCGGCCGACCGGTCCGCGTAGCCGGCGCACAGGGCCGCGGCCGCGCCCCCGTCGACCACGATGGCGACCAGCCGCCCGGCCCCGTCGGGCACGAGGAGCACCGGCTCGCCCGCCCGGGCCGCCGCCGTGTCGAGGCCCCGGGCGAGCACGTCGAGCGGCGCGTCGCCGCCCGCCTCGGCGACCGCCTCCACGGCCTCGGCGGCCAGCAGCCTGAAGGGGGCGTCGAGCAGGGCGCCGTACAGGTCGCCCGCGACCGTACGGGCGTGCTCCGACTCGCCCGCGAGGAGCATCCGCAGCACGGCGGCCCCGAGCCGCTGCTCCGCCTCGCGCAGCGACCTGCTGCGCTCCGTGGTGAGGGTGAGCAGGGCGATGGCCGAGTGCACGGCGTAGCGCGCGGCGGTGCCGGGGGCGCCCGCGGTGCCCACGGCGAGGACGCCGCCGGGTCTGCGCCCGCTGCCGAGTGTCTGGAGCTCGACCCGGTCGCCGCTCTCGCCGTCCTCCGCGTCCGGGTCGCCCACGACGGAGCTGGTGTGCGGGCCCCGCAGCGCGAGCAGGGCCGCGTCCTCGCAGAGGCGGGCGGCGCGGCGCGCGGCCCAGGCGGGCTCGGCCGCGACGACCGCGCCCGCCGGGTCGTACAGCGCGGCCCAGCCGTCGACGTGCGCGGCGAGGCGGGCGAGGAGTTCGGCTGGGCCCTCGGCGAGCGCCGCGCGCGTCAGGTCGCGCTGGGCCTCGAAGCCGTCGGTGACCGCACGGTACTGGTCGGCCGCGACGGCCTCGGACACCGCCTTGCCGATGGCGATGAACGGCGTGCGGCGCGGCACTTCCAGCAGCGGCAGGTTCTCGGCGCGCGCCGCGTCGACCAGCGCGGCGGGCACGTCGTCGTAGTTGACGCCGACCGCGAAGCCGAGGCCCGCGACGCCCGCGGCGGCGAGCCGCCGCACATAGCGGCGCATGGCGTCGGCGTCCGAGGCGGCCAGGTTGGTGGCGGTGACGAGCAGCAGCTCGCCGCCCTCCATGTACGGCACCGGGTCCACCAGCTCACTGGCGTGCACCCAGCGCACGGGCACGTCGAGCCGGTCCTCCCCGGCGCGCACGGAAAGCCTGAGCGCCGAGTGCTGAACGAGCGAGGCGAGCGTGGGCGGCATGTCCCGAATGCTACGGCCTGTATGAAGGGCCTCGCCCGTTTGGGCCGCGGTGTATGAAGAACCCGGTGGTCGGGGGGCGCGGAGGCAGTCGCGAGGCCGCGGGGGCCGGCGGGCGAGGAACATGCCCGTACCCGGTTGCAGGTCGCTCCGGCGCCCCCGTGGCGGGCCCGGCCCGAAGCGGGCCGCAGGGGCGCGGCCGAAACGGCCCGGATCCCGCCGAGGGCCGACCCTCGGCGGGACGGGCGGGGTGCGGCGGGCGGCCCGGTGGGGCAGGCGGCCCGGTGGGGCGGGGTCAGCGCTCGGCCCGGTGCAGCAGCCGGCCCGGTGCAGCAGCCGACCGGCCCGGTGGGGCGGGGTCAGCGCTCGGCCCGGTCCTCCGGGGCTGGTGCGTGCTCGGCGGGGGTGTCGGTGAGGCGGCGCAGGACCGCGGCGAGGGCCAGGAGCAGCAGGCCGCACAGGGCGCCGCTCGCGAGGACGTCCAACGGCCAGTGGTAGCCGCGGAGCACGAGGCCCGCCGCCGTGGCGGCCGTGAGCAGCGCCGCCACGGGGACCGTGGCGCGGCGGCCCGCGTACGGCAGCAGCACGAGCGCCGCCGTGCCGTAGGCCGCCATCGCCGTGGCCGTGTGGCCTGACGGGTAGTAGCCGGTGGCCTCCGTGAGCGGGCCGCGGCGGTCCGTCCAGATCTTCAGCGGCACGACGAGCGCGGGCACCGCCGCCATCGTCAGCGCGCCCGCGACGACGGAGGCGCGGGCGCCGCGCCACAGCGCCCAGGCGAGCGCCGCGGCGAGCACCGGCAGCGCGACCGGCATGGACCCGAGGTCGGAGAGCGCCTCCGCGAGGGCCCGCGGGCCGTGACCCACGACGGCGCGGTCGAGCCGCTCGTCGGCGTCGAGGAGCGGCCCGCGCACCAGGACCTGCCAGGTGCTCAGCGCGAAGACCACGGCGTACAGCGCGGCGACGGTGGCCCGCAGCCGCCCGGCGGACACCGTGAGGGCCGCGGCGAGTGCGGAGAGGAAAGAGGTCGGCCGTCCCGGAACAGGGGGGGTGGTTCCGGGACGGCCGACGGGACCGGTACGCCGCGCGCCCCGGGGGGGTTGGAGCGCTCGGCCGTCCGATCGGTGAGGAGATCCGGGGCTCTCGGCCCCGGACACGTGCGCGAACGCACGCCCGGCCCTGGACTGGGGATGCCCCTGACCGGATTCGCCCGCGGTCTCCCGCGGGCGGGGTGTTTCTCTCATCTGCGGGAACAGTACGCCGCCCGCGTCACGCGGGACAGCCGCACCCCCATCCCGCCATCGCCCCCGCACACCTTCTTCACAGCGGTCACCCGCACGGGGGAAGGCCGCCGGGCCTCAGAGCTCCGCGAGCGCCTGCTCGATGATGTCGAGGCCCTCGGCCAGCAGGTCCTCGCCGATCACGAGCGGCGGCAGGAAGCGCAGGACATTGCCGTAGGTGCCGCAGGTCAGCACGAGCAGGCCCTTCTGGTGGCAGGCTTTGGCGAGGGCCGCGGCGGCCTCGGGGGCGGGCTTCTTGGTGGTCCGGTCCTCGACCAGCTCGATCGCGATCATCGCGCCGCGCCCGCGCACGTCGCCGATCACGTCGTACTTCCCGGCCATCGCCGAGAGGCGGCCCTTCATGACCTCCTCGATGCGGCGTGCGCGCGCGGGCAGGTCGAGCTCCCTCATGGTC
This sequence comes from Streptomyces tremellae, assembly GCF_039540215.1. Taxonomy (NCBI): domain Bacteria; kingdom Bacillati; phylum Actinomycetota; class Actinomycetes; order Kitasatosporales; family Streptomycetaceae; genus Streptomyces; species Streptomyces tremellae. Next base: position 33,526 of record NZ_BAABEP010000037.1, on the reverse strand, counting down.
TCGATGGCGCCGAGCGCGGCGGCGCAGGCCACCGGGTTGCCGCCGTACGTGCCGCCGAGGCCGCTCGGGTGCGCGGCGTCCATGATCTCGGCGCGCCCGGTGACCGCGGCGAGCGGCAGGCCGCCGGCGATCCCCTTCGCGGTGGTGATCAGGTCGGGGACGACGCCCTCGTCCTCGCAGGCGAACCACTGCCCGGTGCGGCAGAAGCCGGACTGGATCTCGTCCGCGACGAACACGATCCCGTTGTCCTTCGCGAACCGCGCGAGCGCGGGCAGGAAGCCCTTGGCCGGCTCGACGAAGCCGCCCTCGCCGAGGACCGGCTCGATGATGATCGCGGCGACGTTCTGCGCGCCGACCTGCTTGCTGATCTGGTCGATGACCTGTGCGGACGCCTCCGGCCCGCAGTTGTCCGGCCCGGTCGGCCAGCGGTACGGGTACGCCATCGGCACCCGGTAGACCTCGGGCGCGAACGGGCCGAAGCCGTTCTTGTACGGCATGTTCTTCGCGGTCAGCGCCATCGTGAGGTTCGTACGGCCGTGGTAGGCGTGGTCGAAGACGACGACGGCCTGCCGCTCGGTGTACGAGCGGGCGATCTTCACCGCGTTCTCGACGGCCTCGGCTCCTGAGTTGAACAGCGCGGACTTCTTGGCGTGGTCCCCGGGCGTGAGCGCGGCGAGTTCCTCGCAGACCGCCACGTACTCCTCGTACGGGGTGACCATGAAACAGGTGTGGGTGAAGTCCGCGAGCTGCGCGGAGGCGCGGCGTACGACGGCCTCGGCGCTCGACCCGACGGTCGTCACAGCGATGCCGGAGCCGAAGTCGATCAGCCGGTTGCCGTCCACGTCCTCCAGCACGCCCCCGGCGGCGCGGGCCGCGAAGACGGGCATGGTCGAGCCCACGCCGGCCGCGACCGTGGCCGCGCGCCTGGCCTGCAACTCCTGCGACTTCGGCCCCGGGATGGCGGTGACGAGGCGGCGCTCCTGCGGAAGGGCGGTCATGCGGGCTCCTGTGGGTCTGTCCCGACGCTGCGTGGTGCTGGTCCGGGTTCGTGAGCAGATCCGTGTCTTGTCCGCAGGCTAGGGGCGCGGCGGCGCGGTGGGCATGCTCCGTTCGGTAGTGCTCGGCGCGTGTCGTTGTCCGCGGCGTCCATGGCGGTCTCCGCCCCGCCGCCCGGCCCCCCTGGACCGGTGCGGAGGGGCGGCAAAGCGGCAGGTGGGACACCTCCCGGCGCGCGGAACGGTGAACTGCCCGTGCAGGGGCACTAGATTGACGGGTGCACAGAGCGGTCCTGGCTGGTCAGGGGGCAGGGTGAGTATGGAATCCGACGGCACGCACGACCCACGGGGCACACGCGCCACGCCCGTGCCCCGTCCGGCGGCGCCTCCCCCGCCGCTGCCCATCGGCCCGCCGGCCGCGGGCGGCATGCCCCCGCAGGGCGCCGCCCACCTGCCGCCCGCGCCCGGGTACGCCCCGACCACGGGCCCCACGCTGCGGGACTGGCTGCACACACCGCGCCGCTCCGACGGCCCCGGCACCTGGGCGTACGGACACCGGCCGCGGCCCGCGGTGGAGCCGGAGCTGACGCCGGTGCGGCAGCTCGCGGTGGGGGCGGTGATCTCGCTGCTTGTGGGGGTCCTGCTGTGGTCGCTGCTCTGGAACCGCTACCTGGGGGGGTTCTGGCTCTGGCCGCTTGAGGCCCTCACCCCTGATTCGTGGTTCACGGACGGCTCGTCCACCACCGCGACGGTGGTCGCCTACCTCTACTACGCGATCGTGATCGCGATCCTCGCCGTCGTCTTCGGCCGCCTGGGCCGCTGGCCCGAGCTGCTGCGGCGGGTCTTCGGGCGGCGGCCCGGGCCGCGGGGCGAGGAGGCGCAGGCCGACGCGCCGCCGACGCCCGAGCGCGACCTCGCCGAGTGGCCCGAGCTGCGGGCGGCGGGGCAGGGCGAGCTGGCGGGGCGGCTGGCGGCCGAGGTGCGGGAGGGGCGGATGAACGACGTCGACTTCACCCGCATCCGCCGGGCCTGGACCTCGGTGCGGGTCGACCCGTCCCGCCTGGCCGCCTTCGCCGAGGCGGTGCGGCGGGACGGCGCCGCGGCCTGCGTGCACCCCTCGGGCGGGCGGGACCTGCCGGTGAGGGCGGCGCGGCACGACCTGCTCACCCGTCAGGTGCGGCTGGGCACGGTCCAGGACGGCGAGCGCAACCCGTACGCGAGGCGCGGCACGGGCCTCGCGCTCGACCCGGGGCTGCTCGGCACCTCGCTGCTCGCGGTCGGCCCGCCGGGCGCCGGCAAGACGCGGGCGCTGGTGCGGCCCGTGGTGGAGTCGCTCTCCCTCCAGGCGCTCGCCGGGCAGGCGGCCGTCGTCGCGGTGGGCGCGGCGGGCACGCGGCTGGGCGCCGACGCGGCGTTCGACGTCGTGGTGAAGCTGGGCGACCCGGACTCGGTGTACGACCTGGACCTGTACGGCGGGGCCACCGACCCGGACGAGGCGGCCGCCGTGCTCGCCGAGGGCCTGGTCGGGGATCTGCCGGACACGGACAGCAGGCGGGCGGCGACGGCGCTCGCCCAGTTGCTCGGCCCGTTCGGGGCGGCTCACGGCCGCCTGCCGACCGTGCCGGAGCTGCGGGAGCTGCTCGACGGGGGGCCCGAGGCGCCGGCCGCGCTGCGCGCGGCGCTCGACGCGGGCGGCCACCGGGCCATGGCGCGCGAACTGGACGCGCGCGAGCGCCAGTCCGCCGCGCCCGGCGATCCCGGGCGGGCGCTCGCTGACCGTGTCGCGCTGCTGGACCGGCCCGCGTTCGCGGAGTTCTTCGACACGACGGGCAGGACGAGGCTGTTCTCGCTGCGGACGCTTGAGCACCCGCTGCGGGTCAGGATCGACCTGCCCGAGCGTGGCCACGCGGAGGCGTCGCGGCTGCTCGCGCGGCTGGTGCTGGCGCAGTTCACGGCCAGTGCCGCCGCGCGCACGGACCACTCGCTGTTCGCGTGCCTCGTCCTCGACGACGCGACGCGCACCCTCACGGCGGAGACGCTGCGCGGGGTGCAGCGGCTGCGGTCGGTGAACGCGGGCGCGGTGCTGACGCTGCGGACCCTCGACGACGTGCCGGAGTCGCTGCACACGGCGCTGCTCGGCGCGGTCGGCTGCCGGATGGCGTTCGCCGGGGTCACGACCTGGGACGGCAAGCGGTTCGCCGAGGCGTGGGGCACCGAGTGGGTGGAGACCAAGGTGGTCACGCAGCGCACGGTCTTCGCGGACCAGCCGCTGACCCGGGCCATCCACTCGTTCCGCAAGATGGTGACGGGCAAGGCCGTCACCACGGACGCGGTGACGGTGCGCCAGGTGGAGCGCGAGCGCTGGTCGGCGTCGGACCTGGCGCACGCGGTGCCCGCGGGGCACGCCGTGCTCTCCCTGCGCACGGTCGGCGGGGAGCACGCGCCGCCGCTCCTGGTGGACCTGCGGGGCTGAGCGCGGCGCCAGGGCGGTGGCCCGCACCGCCGCCGCGCTCAGCCCTGGGCGGTCACCCGAAGTACGCGTCGAAGGTGTCGGCGAAGGTGTTGTCGCCGAAGACGTCCCAGTTCACCGACCAGGCCATCAGCCCGCGCAGGTCGGGCCAGGTGCCGTGCGGGGTGTACGAGCCGCAGGAGGTGCCCTTGGTCAGGCAGTCGAGGGTGCTCGTGACGGCGGAGGAGTCGATGTAGCCGCCGCCGGCGTTGACGGAGGCGGGCAGCCCGATCGCCACCTGGTCGGGGCGGAGCGCGGGGAAGACCCGCGAGGTGTCGCCGGCCACCGGGAAGCCGGTGAGCAGCATGTCCGTCATCGCGATGGGGAAGTCGGCGCCGCCCATGGAGTGGTACTGGTTGTCAAGACCCATGATGGGCCCGGAGTTGTAGTCCTGGACCGTGAGCAGGGTGAGGTCGTCGCGCAGCGCGTAGATGACGGGCAGGTAGGCGCCGGAGCGCGGGTCCTGGGTGCCGGAGGCGCCGGCGCCGTAGAACTGGTGGCCGAGCTGGACGAAGAAGGTCTCCGGCGCCATGGTCAGGGTGAAGCCGCTGCCGTACGTCGACTTGAGCGTCTTCAGCGCGGAGATGAGGTTGACGATCGCGGGTGTCGTCGGGGCGCGGAAGTCATTGTCGCCGGGGTCGAGGGAGAGCGAGTCGTTCTCGAAGTCGATGTCGACGCCGTCGAGTCCGTAGGTGTCGATGATCTTCGACACGGACGCGACGAAGGCGTCTCTGGCCGCGGTGGTGGTGAGCTGCACCTTGCCGTTGGCGCCGCCGATCGACACGAGCACCTTCTTGCCCTCGGCCTGCTTGGCCTTGACCGCCGCCTTGAAGGCGTCGGCGGACTCGACGTTGGGGCACTCGCTCGTCGGGCAGAGGCTGAAGTCGATCTGCCCCGAGGTGGGCGAGGTCGGCTCGGCGAAGGCCAGGTCGATGACGTCCCAGGAGTCGGGGACGTCGGCGAGCGGGATGTAGCCGGAGCCGTTGGCGAAGCTCGCGTGCACGTAGCCGACGAGGGCGTGGGAGGGGAGGTCGGCGGCGGGGGCGGCCTCGGCCCGCGCGGGCGCCGCCGCGTCGGCGGTCTGGGACGCGGCGACGAGGCCGCCTGCCGTGAGCAGCGCCGTGGCGAACGCCGCGACAAGCAGGGTGTAGGGGGAGCGCCGCTTGGTGGGGTCCACGAGTGCCTCCGGAGGAGCGGGTGGGGGGACGGAGCGGCGCCGGGCACGGGACGCGTGTCCGCGCGGGAGCCACTCATGACATGATCCCGACAAGATGGTCCAGACCAATCGCCTTGTCAAGACTCCCCGTTGCCCCACGGCCCGGCGCCCTGCCCCTCCCCTCGGCCGGCGGGCCGGCCCCGCGCCCCCTCCTCCGGGGCCTCGGTCCCTGCCGACTCGGCGAGGCTCGCCGCGGCCTCGTGCATGGCGAGTTCGAGCACGGCGGGGTCGGTGAGTGTGCCCGAGCCGTCCGGTACGACGAGCCAGCGCATCCCCGCCGACCCGCGGCCCGGGTGCGGGACGACGATCCAGGTGCCGCGGCCCGCTCCGCGCACCCCGGTGCCGAGCCAGCGTGCGGCCGTGCCCGGCGGCACGAAGAACCAGGTGCGGTCCTCGCCCGGGTCGGTGAGCACGGGTCCGGGCCGCGGGACCAGCCGCGCCAGCACGTCGAGCGTGCGGCGGCCGAGTTCCGAGGGGAGCATCAGCACGTCCCAGCGGCGCCCCGCGGGCAGCAGCGCCACGCCCGCCGGATTGCGCTCCCACTCCCAGCGGCACACCGCGGGATCGGGTGCCGCCGACGCGAGCCACTCCACCGCGCTCCTCGTGCCAGAGGTCCCACCCGAGTCAGCCATCCGCCCCGTCTCCCCTTCTCGTCTCTCGTCCGGTACGGGCACCGCGCGGTCGGCGCGGTGCCGGACACCGTGTCCACCAGGGGAGAGCGGGGTGGGGCGCCGTTATGACGCGGGTTCCGCGACGGATGACGGATTGTTTCCGGTGATCTGGATCACGCGCGCGGCGGTACGGGCCCCGTGCGGGAGCCGGCGCGCCGGAGGCGGGCCCTGACCGCCGCGGGGCCGCGACCGGGTCCGGCCGGGCCCCCGGCGAGCGGGCGCCCGGTGGGCCGGCGTCCGGTGGGCCGGCGTCCGGTGGGCCGGCGTCCGGTCCGCCTCAGCTGTCGAAGCCGAGGCCGAGCCGGTCCAGGGCGCGCAGCCACAGGTTGCGCCGGCCGCCCGTCGCGTCCGCGCGGGCCATCGACCACTTGGTGAGGCCGATCCCGGCCCACGCGAGGGGCTCGGGCGGGAAGGGCGCCGGCCTGCGCCGCACCATCTCCAGCGAGGTGCGCTCGGTGGGCTCGCCGCAGAGCAGGTCGAGCATGACGTCGGCGCCGAACCTGGTCGCGCCGACGCCGAGGCCGGTGAAGCCCGCCGCGTAGGCGACGCGCCCCTGGTGCGCGGTGCCGTAGAAGGCGGCGAAGCGGGTGCAGGTGTCGATGGCGCCGCCCCAGGCGTGGCTGAAGCGGACGCCTTCGAGCTGCGGGAAGCAGTGGAAGAAGTGCGTGGCGAGCTTCAGGAAGGTCTCGGGGCGCTGGTCGCGGTCGGCGTCGAGCCGCCCGCCGAAGGGGTAGACGGCGTCGTAACCGCCCCACAGGACACGGTTGTCCGCGGTCAGCCGGAAGTAGTGGAACTGGTTGGCGCTGTCGCCGAGCCCCTGCCGGCCGCGCCAGCCGACCGAGGCGAGCTGCGCGGGCGTGAGGGGCTCGGTCACCAGCGCGTAGTCGTAAACGGGCACGGTGTACGGGCGGACGCGGCGCAGCAGCGAGGGGAAGACGTTGGTGCCGAGCGCGGCCTGCCGCGCGCCGATCGCGCCGTACGGGGTGCGCACGGCGACGCCCTCGCCGGAGCGCGCGAGGGCGAGACCGGGCGTGTTCTCGTAGATCCTGACGCCGAGTCCGCGGCAGGCGCGCTTGAGGCCCCAGGCGAGGGCGGCCGGGTTGACGAGGGCGACGCCCTCGCGGTCCCGGAGTCCGCCGAGGAAGGTGGGCGAGTCGACCTCCGCGCGTACGGCGTCCCGGTCGAGGAGTTCGAGCCCGGTGACGCCGGCCGCCTCCGCCGCGTCCTTCAGCGCGGCCAGCTCGGCGAGCTGGTGGGGTGCGGTGGCGACGTCGATCTCGCCGGTGCGCTCGAAGTGGCAGTCGATGCCGTGGCGGGCGACGGCGTCCTCGATCGCGTCGAGGTTGCGTGCCCCCAGCTCCTCCAGGGTGCGCAGTTCGCCGGGCCAGCGGGCGAGGCCGTTGGGCAGGCCGTGGGTGAGGGAGGCGGCGCAGAAGCCGCCGTTGCGGCCGGACGCCGCCCAGGCCACCTCGCGGCCCTCGATGAGGACGACGTCGCGTCCCGGGTCGCGCTCCTTGGCGATCAGCGCGGTCCACAGGCCGCTGTAGCCGCCGCCGACGACCAGCAGGTCGCACTGCTCCGTGCCGGTGAGCGCGGGGAGCGCGGCGGGCCTGCCGGGGTCGTCCAGCCAGTACGGCACGGGCCTGGCGCCCGCGAGGGACGCGGCGGCCGAGCGGGCGGCGTGCGGGGTGTCCGTGGCTCCCTGGGGCATCTCTGGCAGCTCCTTCCTGGCGCCGGCGGTCAGGACGCGGCCCTGCCGCGCCGGCGGCTGACGGCCTGGCCGGTGACGACGACCAGTACGGCGATGATGAACATCGCCGTGCCGATCACGTTGATCTGCACCGGCGTGCCGCGCTGCGCGGAGCCCCAGACGAACATGGGGAAGGTCACCGTGGAGCCGGCGTTGAAGTTGGTGATGATGAAGTCGTCGAACGAGAGCGCGAAGGACAGCAGCGCTCCCGCCACGATGCCGGGCGCCGCGATCGGCAGGGTGACCCGCAGGAAGGTCTGCGCGGGGCCCGCGTACAGGTCGCGCGCGGCCTCCTCGAGACGCGGGTCCATGGACATCACGCGTGCCTTCACGGCGACGACGACGAAGCTCAGGCAGAACATGATGTGGGCGATGAGGATGGTCCAGAAGCCCAGCTGGACGCCGAGGTTGAGGAAGAGGGTCAGCAGCGAGGCCGCCATCACCACCTCGGGCATGGCCATCGGCAGGAAGATCAGCGAGTTGACCGGGCCGCGACCGCGGAAGCGGTGCCTGACGAGGGCGAAGACGATCATCGTGCCGAGCAGGGTCGCGCCGATCGTCGCGTACACGGCGATCTGGAGGGAGAGGCCGAGCGAGCCGCAGAGGCCCGCGGCGCCGCACGGCGACGTCCACGCGTCGAGGGAGAAGTGGTTCCACGAGTAGTTGAACCGGCCGGTGGGCTTGTTGAAGGAGAAGACCAGGACGACGACGTTGGGCAGGACCAGATAGGCCAGGGTGAGCAGGCCGGCGATCACCACCAGGTGCCGCCGCAGGGCGCGCAGCGCGGTCGTCACAGCAGTTCCTCCGTTCCCGCCCGGCGGATGTAGAGGGTGACCACGAGGAGGACGACCGCCATGAGGATGAAGGACAGCGCGGCGGCGGCCGGGTAGTCGAGCACGGTGAGGAACTGCGACTGGATGACGCTGCCGATCATCTTGGTGTCGGCGGAGCCGAGCAGCTGCGCGTTGACGTAGTCGCCGCTCGCGGGGATGAACGTGAGCAGGGTGCCGGAGACGACGCCGGGCAGCGACATCGGGAAGGTCACCTTGCGGAAGGTGGTCAGCGGGGTCGCGTACAGGTCGCCCGCCGCCTCGTGCAGCCGGTGGTCGATGCGTTCGAGCGAGGTGTAGAGCGGCAGGATCATGAACGGCAGGAAGTTGTAGGTGAGTCCGGTGACGACGGCGAGCGGGGTGGCGAGCAGCCGGTCGCCGCTGGTCCAGCCGAGGGCGTTGGTCAGGTCGAGGACGTGCGCCGAGTTCAGCAGCGCCACCACGGGCCCGCCGTCGGCGAGGATCGTCTTCCACGCCAGGGTGCGGATCAGGAAGCTGGTGAAGAACGGCGCGATGACGAGGACGAGCAGCAGGTTGCGGCAGCGCCCGCCCCGGAAGGCGATGAGGTACGCGAGCGGGTAGCCCGCGGCCAGGCACAGCAGGGTCGCGACGGCGGCGTACAGCAGGGAGCGCAGGAACTGCGGGTAGTACAGCTGGAGCGCGTGCCAGTACGTCTGGACGTGCCAGGTGACGCGGAAGCCCGCTTCGAGCGAGCCGGTCTGCACGGACGTGGACGCCTGGTAGACGAGCGGGACGACGAAGAAGACGAGGAGCCACAGGACGCCGGGCAGCAGCAGCCAGTACGGCACGAGCCGCTTGCGGCGCGGTGTGCGGCGCGCGGCCGGCTCCCCGGCTTCGGGCGCCGCCTGCGCCGGGGGCGCGGTGGCGGCGCTCATGCGGCTTCCCCCTCGCCCGCGGTGATGTCCTGGTCGGCGCCGAGGCCGAAGGTGTGGTCGGGGTTCCAGTGCAGGACGACGTCGGCACCGGGCACGAGGCGGCCGTCGCGCTCGATGTTCTGCGCGTACACCTCAAGACCCCGGCCGGCAGGGCTGTCGACGACGTACTGGGTGGAGACGCCGATGAAGCTCGCGCCCGTGATGCGTCCTGGCACGCGGTTGCGGCCCTCGGGCACGGTCTCCGCGTCGTCGGCGTGGGTGAGGGCGATCTTCTCGGGCCGCACGCCGACGAGGACCTTGCCGCCCGTGGCGGTGGGGGCGGTGCACCGGCCGGCGGGCAGGGTGAGCCTGCAGCCGCCGCCCGAGACCGTCAGGCCCGTGCCGTCGGCGCCGAGGACCTCGGTCTCGATCAGGTTGGACGTGCCGAGGAAGTTCGCGACGAACGTCGTACGCGGGTTCTCGTACAGCTCGCCCGGGGTGCCGAGCTGTTCGACGCGGCCCGCGCTCATCACCGCGATGGTGTCGGCCATCGTCATGGCCTCCTCCTGGTCGTGGGTGACGTGGACGAAGGTGACGCCGACCTCGGTCTGGATGCGCTTGAGTTCGAGCTGCATCTGTCGGCGCAACTTGAGGTCGAGGGCGCCGAGCGGCTCGTCGAGCAGCAGCACCTGCGGGCGGTTGATCAGGGCGCGGGCGACGGCGACGCGCTGCTGCTGGCCGCCGGAGAGCTGCTGCGGCTTGCGGCGCGCGTAGCCTCCGAGCTGTACGAGGTCGAGCATCTCGCCGACCTGCTTCTTCACGGACGTGATGCCGCGCCTGCGCAGTCCGAAGGCGACGTTCTCGTAGATGTCGAGGTGCGGGAAGAGTGCGTAGCTCTGGAAGACGGTGTTGACGGGGCGCTTGTGCGGGGGCAGGTCGGTGACGTCGCGGTCGCCGAGGAAGACGGTGCCCGTGGTGGGGTCCTCCAGGCCCGCGATCATCCGCAGGGTGGTGGTCTTCCCGCAGCCGGAGGCGCCGAGCAGCGCGAAGAACGTCCCCTGGGGCACGGTGAGGTCGAGGGGCCTGACGGCCTGGAAGGTGCCGTACTTCTTGCTGATCCCGGTGAGGCGGACGTCGCCGCCGGCCGGCGCGGTGGATGCGGTCTCTGTCATCGGTTCCGGTCCCGTGGCTGGTGGGTCGAGGGGCGGCGGGCGCGCCGGCTAGGCGCCGATGAGCCGGGAGAACTTCTGCTCGAGGGCGGTGTCCTCCTTGTTGCTCAGGGCGCGGAAGGAGTGGGATGCGGCCTGCATCTTCGCGTCCGGGATGATCAGTACGTTGGCCGCGGCGTCCTTGTCGAGCTTCGCGAGCTCCGGCCTGACGTTGTCGCAGGGGCAGACGTAGTTGATGTAGGCGGCGAGCCGCGCGGCGGCGGGCGGCTCGTAGTAGTAGTCCATGAGGCGCTCGGCGTTGGCCCGGTGCCTGGCCTTCGCGGGGACCATCATGTTGTCGCTGGAGATCATGTAGCCGGCCTTGGGCACGGCGTAGCGGATGTCGGGGTTCTCCGCCTGGAGCTGGACGATGTCGCCGGCCCAGGCGACGCACGCGGCGATGTCGCCCTTGTCCAGGTCGGACGTGTAGTCGTTGCCGGCGAAGCGGCGGATCTGGTTGCTGTCGACCCCCTTCTGGAGCCGGGCGATCGCCGCGTCGTAGTCGTCGGTGGTGAAGGTGGCGGGGTCCTTGCCCATGTCGAGCAGGGTCATGCCCATGGTGTCGCGCATCTCGGTGAGGAAGGCGACCCGCCCTCTGAGCCGGGGGTCGTCGAGGAGCTGGGAGACGGAGTCGACCTTCCGGCCGCCGGTGGCCTTGACGTTGTACGCGATGACGGCGGGGATGCCGGCCCACGGGTAGGAGTGCGCGCGGCCGGGGTCCCAGTCGGGGCTGCGGAACTGGTCGATGAGGTTGGCGTAGGCGTGCGGCAGCCGCTCGGCGTCGAGGGTCTGCGCCCAGCCGAGGCCGATGATGCGGCCGACGAGCCAGTCGGTGAGCACGATGATGTCGCGGCCGATGTCCTGGCCCGCGGCGAGCTGCGGCTGGATCTTGCCGAAGAACTCGTTGTTGTCGTTGATGTCGGTGCTGTAGGCGACCTTGACGCCGGTGCGCCGGGTGAACTCCTCCAGCGTCGGATAGTGCTTGCCGTCGTCGGTGACGTCGATGTACTCGGTCCAGTTGGAGAAGACGACCTTCTTCTCGCGCGCCGAGTGGTCGGGGTCGCCCCCGGGCCCGGTCTCCTTCCTGGCCGCCGGGATGCCGCAGCCGGTGAGCGCGGCGAAGCCGCCGAAGGTCAGGGCGCCGAGCCCGCAGGACCGCAGCAGGGAGCGGCGGGTGAGGGCGCCCCTGCCCGTGGTGAGGTGCCGCCGTATCGCCGCGAGCTGGACCGGCGAGAGGCCCTCGGGTTCTTCGTCTGCCATGGCCTGTGCCCTCCCGGAAGTTTCCGTCACGTCCTGTCCCCGAAGACCGTGCGGTGCCAGTCCTTGGCCGCGGTCGCGGTGTTGTCGTACATGACATGCTTGACCTGCGTGTACTCCTCGAAGGAGTACGCCGACATGTCCTTGCCGTAGCCGCTGTGCCGGTAGCCGCCGTGGGGCATCTCGCTGATGATCGGGATGTGGTCGTTGATCCAGACGCAGCCGGCCCGCAGTGCGCGGGTGGCGCGCCCCGTGCGGTAGACGTCGCGGCTCCAGGCGGAGGCCGCGAGACCGTAGGGGGTGTCGTTGGCGAGGGCGATGCCCTCGTCGTCGGTGTCGAAGGGGACGGCGACGAGGACGGGACCGAAGATCTCGGCCTGCACGGCCTCGCTGTCCTGCGGGGCGTCCGCGATGAGCGTGGGCAGGTAGTAGGCGCCGCCCGCGAGGTCGCCGGCGGGCGCGGCGCCGCCGGTGACGACGCGGGCGCGGGCGCGGGCCCGGTCCACGAAGCCGGCGACCCGGTCGCGGTGGGCGTGGGAGATGAGCGGCCCGATGTCGGTGTCCTCGGCGAAGGGATCGCCGACGCGTACGCTCTCCATCAGCGCGGCGACGCGTGCCACGAACGCGTCGTACAGCGGCCGCTGTACGTAGGCGCGGGTGGCGGCGGTGCAGTCCTGGCCGGTGTTGATCAGGGAGCCGGCGACGGCGCCGCGCGCCGCGGCCTCCAGATCGGCGTCGTCGAAGACGAGGAAGGGCGCCTTGCCGCCGAGTTCGAGGTGGAGCCGGGTGACGGTGGCGGCGGCGAGTTCCGCGACGCGCCTGCCGACGGCGGTCGAGCCGGTGAAGGACGTCATCGCGACGTCCGGGTGGGCGACGAGGTGTTCGCCCGCCTCGGGGCCCGTGCCGCACACGACGTTGACGACCCCGTCGGGGATCCCGGCGTCCCGGGCGGCCTGCGCGAACAGCAGCGAGGTCAGGGGCGTGGTCTCGGCGGGCTTGAGCACGATGGTGTTGCCCGCGGCCACGGCGGGCAGCACCTTCCACGCGGCCATCTGGAGCGGGTAGTTCCAGGGCGCGATGGAGCCGACGACGCCGATGGCCTCCCGCCGTACGTACGAGGTGTGGTCCGCGCTGTACTCGCCGGCCGCGGCACCCTGGAGGTGGCGGGCGGCGCCCGCGAAGAACGCGGCGTTGTCGACGGTGCCCGGCACGTCGAAGCCGGTGGAGAGCTTCAGCGGCTTGCCGCACTGGAGGGACTCGGCGTGCGCGAGGTCGTCGGCGCGCCCGGCGAGCACGGCGGCGAAGCGGTGCAGGGCGTCGGAGCGCTCGCCCGGGGTGGCCGAGGACCAGGCGGGGAAGGCGGCGACGGCGGCGGCGACCGCCGCGTCCACGTCGGCGGCGGAGGCGAGGTGGTAGGAGAACACCGTCTCGCCGGTGGCCGGATCCACCACGTCCTGGGTACGTCCCGAGGTGCCGTGCGTGAGCCGCCCGCCGATGAACTGCGCCCCGTCGACGAAGCGTTTCTCTGCCTGGAAGCGGTCCCTCATGAACGTTCTCCGTTGTTCCAGCTTCGATTGAGTGCCGATCCTGGCAGAGCATCGCCCATGCAACAAGGGATTCCGTTGTTTCCTTTTGGTTACGCAACGGAATCGGTCGACCACTCGGGACCCGGGGACGCGTCCGCCGCGGGCGTCACGGGGCCCGCTGCCAGACCGGCCGCACGGACCCGGAGGCGGACGGCCCGGCGGCGGACCCGGCCGAGCGGACACGGCGGTGCGGCTGGTGCGCGGCATCGACGAGGAGGTCTGGCGGCGGGAGCGCTTCGCCCTGGTGGTGGCGACGGCCCGCGTGCACGAGTTCGGCCGGGGCCCGGCGCTGCGGGCGTTCCTGCCGGGGACGGGCGGGCGGGTCCTGGTGGAGGCGAGCCCGGTGGACCGGATCTGGGGTATCGGCCTCTCCGCGGACGCCGGGCGCGCCCCGGACCCGGCACTCCGGCGCGGCCCCACCCCCCTGGACTCGCCCTGATGGAGGCCCGCGCCCGGCTCGCCGCCACGGCCTGAGCCGGGCCCCGCGGCCCGGCATGACATGAGGGGGAGCGCCGCGAGACCGGGTGTGAGGAGCCGCCGCGAGGCCGCCGGGCACGGCCGCTGCGGGGCCGTCAGGCGCGCGGGCTCAGGCTCGACGGTGAACTCGGCGACATGATCGCCCCGAGCCGGCCGTCAGGCGCGCGGCTCAGGGGTTGACCGTCAGGGATGTGGCGAAGGGGTCGCCGTCCGAGAACGGGTCGTCGTCGTGGCGGTGGTCGGAGCGCACGCCGATCACGATCGCCACGATCAGGAAGGCGATCACCAGGGCCCCGATCACCGTGCCGATCCACCCCAGGATCAGCCCGGCCGTGGCGGCGCCGCGGTTGGTCGCCTCGCCCCTGTCGGCCTTGCGGCGGCCCTTGACGCCCAGGACGATCGCGACGATGCCGGCGATCATGCCGAAGATGCCGTACAGGCAGAACCCGACCACGGAGATGATGCCGAGCACCATGGCCGCGGTGCCCAGGCCGTTGGACGGCATGGGCGTGCCCGTGCCCCAGGCCGCGCCCGGGTAGGGCGCGGGCCCGCCGGGGTAGGGCGGGTAGCCGTAGGGGCCCGGGGGATAGCCGGGGGCCTCGCCGTAGCCGGGCGGGGGCGGGTATGGCCCGGGGCCCTGGGCGGGGCTCCCCGCAGGCGGCTGCCCCGGGTATCCGTAGGGGCCGGGAGCGGGCGGCGGCGGGGGCACGGCGCCCGGCTGCCCCGCGACCGTCGGCTGGTCGTGCACCGAGCCGCCCTGCGGCGGGGCGGCCGGCTTGTCGAGCGACGGCCGCTGCCCGGGCGGCGCCCACGGGTCCCTCGGCCGCTCGCCGTCCGGCTGCTGCCCGTTCTCGTCTGGCATCGCGATTCCCCCTCGTCCGACCGGCCATGCTACGGCCTCGGCCGCCGCACCGGCCTCCCGGGTTTTCCCGCGCCCGCTCCGCATACGATGATCCGTCGACGCCCGGCCGCGCCGCCCGCCAGGCCCCGCCCCGACCGCGCCGCTTCACTGGAGGAGCCATGTCCGATCTGCACCCGTTCATCGCGGGGCTGCCCAAGGCCGAGCTGCACGTGCACCACGTCGGCTCCGCGTCGCCGCGCATCGTGGCGGAACTGGCCGGGCGGCACGCCGACTCGAAGGTGCCGACCGACCCGGACGCCCTCGCCGACTACTTCACCTTCACCGACTTCGCCCACTTCATCGAGGTGTACCTGTCGGTGGTCGACCTGGTGCGCACGCCCGAGGACGTCAGGCTGCTGACGTTCGAGGTCGCCCGCGACATGGCGCGGCAGAACATCCGCTACGCCGAGCTGACGGTCACCCCGTCGAGCTCGACCTCCCGCGGCATCGGCGACCGCGCCTTCCTGGAGGCCATAGAGGACGCCCGCAAGGCCGCCGAGTCCGAACTCGGCGTCGTCCTGCGGTGGATCTTCGACATCCCGGGCGAGGCGGGCCTCGCCGCCGCCGAGGAGACCGCGCGGCTCGCGGTGGACCTGCGGCCCGAGGGCCTGGTCGGCTTCGGCCTCGGCGGACCCGAGATCGGCGTGCCGCGCCCGCAGTTCAAGCCGTACTTCGACCGGGCCGTCGCGGCCGGGCTGCACTCGGTGCCGCACGCGGGCGAGACCACGGGCCCCGAGACCGTGTGGGACGCGCTGCGCGAGCTGCGCGCCGAGCGGATCGGGCACGGCACCAGCTCCGTGCGCGACCCGGAGCTGCTGCGGTACCTCGCCGAGCACCGCGTCCCGCTTGAGGTCTGCCCGACGAGCAACATCGCGACCCGGGCCGTCGCGACGCTGGACGAGCACCCGATCGCGCTGATGGTGGAGGCGGGCGTGCTGGTGACCGTGAACAGCGACGACCCGCCGATGTTCGGCACCGACCTCAACCAGGAGTACGGGGTCGCCGCGCGTCTCCTCGGCCTCGACGAGCGGGGCGTCGCGGACCTGGCGAAGAACTCCGTGGAGGCGTCCTTCCTCGACGCGGCGGGCAAGCAGCGCATCGCCGCCGAGATCGACGCCTACACCGACGCCTGGCTCGCCCGGTGACCGGGCGGGCCACCGCCGCGCCGGGGCGCACGGTCGTCGCGGTGGCGCACCGCGGGGACCCCTACCGGGTGCGGGAGAACACGCTCGCCTCGATCCGCTCGGCCGCCGCGCGCGGCGCGGGCGCCGTCGAGACCGACGTGCGGCTCACCCGCGACGGGGTGCCGGTGCTGCTGCACGACGCCTCGCTCAAGCGGCTCTGGGGCCACCCGCGGCAGCTCGCCGACCTGAGAGCGGCGGACGTGGCCGAGCTGACCGGCGGCGGTGTGCCGGCGCTGCGGGAGGTGCTCGCGGCCACGGACTGCCGGCTCCAGCTCGACCTGCCGGGCGCGACCCCCGAGGCCGTGCGCACCATGGTGGGCGTGGTCCGCGAGTGCGGCGCTGCCGGGCGCGTCTACTGGACGGGCGCGCCGTCCACGATGCTCGCGGTGCGCGCGGAGGACGCGGCGGCGGAGATCGCGATGACCTGGAAGACGGTGGTGCCGCCGCCGCCCTCGCTGCTCGCGGCGGTACGCCCCCGCTGGGTCAACTACCGCTTCGGCGTGGTGACTTCCGAGGTCGTGGCGCGCGGACACCGGGACGGCGTGCTGGTGTCGGCGTGGACCGTGGACACCGCGCACACGATGCGCCGGCTGGTGCGCGGCGGGATCGACGCGCTGACCACCAACCGGGTCGACGTCCTGGTGCGGCTGCTGTCGCGCTGACGGGCTGACGGGCTGCGGGGCGCGGGGCGCGGGGCCCCGCCGCCCGGGAACCGCATGCGCACGACATCTGAACTTTCTTCCTCTTTTGCGGTATGGCTAGTATCGAAATCGCCAGACCTCCCAATGGTTTTGACCGGTTGTGCGCGACCGGTCCCACGCAAGGAGCGAGTCCTGCGCAGCGTTGTGTCCCGGCGGTCCGACACCACGAGCCTTTCGCTGCGGGCGGCCCTCCTGATCCTGGCGTTCGTGCCGGGTGTCGCGCTCACCGCCCTGTGGGCGGTCACCAGCGGCCAGACGTACGCCCAGTTCCAGCGCGAGCAGGCGCACAACCGGCTGGTGCAGCGGGCCGGGCTGCCCGCGGTCGCCGTCTACGCGGACCTGCAGGCGGAGCGCGCGCTGAGCGCGGGCGCGCTGGCCGGTGCCCGGGGCGCTGCCGATGCCCTGGGCGCACAGCGGGCCCGCACGGACGCGGCGGTGGCCGCGTTCGCCGGGCCCGCCGCCGAGACGGCGGGCGTGCCGGGCGAGATGCGCGACGCGGTGGCGAAGGCGCGCCAGGCGCTGCGCCAACTGCCCGCGCAGCGCGCCCTGGTGGACCGGGGCAGCGCGGCGGACCAGGCGTCCGTGTACCGCTCGTACACGAACCTCATCACGGTGGACCTGCACCTGTTCACGGCGCTCAGCCACGCAGACGACAGCCGGGTCAACTCGGTGGCGCAGCCGCTGATGGACCTGTTCTGGGCCGAGGAGATGCGCTCGCGTTCCGACGCGCTGCTCGCCCGCGGCTGGCCGAGGCGCGCCCTGGCTCCCGACACCGTGCAGCAGGTCAGGGACGCGGTGGCGCAGGAGTCGTTCGAGTTCGAGGTGAAGGTGCTGCCCTACCTCCCCGACGACGAGCGCGACGCGTGGGACGGGCTGATGGCGGGCGAGGACTGGCAGGCGAAGACCGCGGTGGAGCAGAGCCTGCTGGTCCCGGTGGCGGCGGGCCCCGACGGCCTGGTGCCGCTCACCGCCGACGGTGCGTCCTGGCGCCGCTCCATGGACGCGCTGACGCCCCGCATCGGGGAGTTGGTGCGCCGGCGCACCGCCGACGTGGTCGCCACCGGCGACGACACCGTGCGCGCGCTGCTGTGGCGGATGGTGCTGACCTCGGCGGTCGGCCTGGCCGCCGTGGTGGCCGTGGTCCTCACCACGTGGCGCCTGACCAGGTCGCTGCGGCGCAGGATCGGCGCGCTCCAGGAGCGCGCCGAGGAGCTGGAGCGGACACTGCCCGACGTCGTGGAGCGGCTCGCGCAGGGCGAGGCGATCGACGTGGACGCCGGGGCAGGCCCCGGCGAGGACGCCGAGGGCGGCGACGAACTGGCCAGGCTCGGACGGGCGTTGGACCTGGCGCGGGCGAGCGCGCTGGGCGCCGCGGTCCGCCAGGCCGAGCTGCACAGGGGCTTCGAGCGGCTGCTCCAGCGCATCGCGCGCCGCACCCAGCGGCTGATCGGCCAGCAGCTGAGGAAGCTGGACGAGCTGGAGCGCCGCCACGACGACCCCGAGGTGCTCGAAGGGCTTTTTGACCTGGACCACCTGACGGCGCGGCTGCGGCGGTACGAGGAGAACCTCGTGATCATGTCGGGCGGTTCGCCGCACCGGCGCTGGCGCAGGCCCGTGCCGCTGCTCGACGTGCTGCGCTCCGCGCAGGGTGAGGTGCACGACTACCGGCGGGTGGTGCTCGACCCGGGCGACGGCGGGTGGCTGGCGGCGCATGCGGTCGGCCCCGTCGGGCACGTGCTGGCCGAACTGATCGAGAACGGGCTCGCGTTCTCCCGACCGCCGAGCCCCGTCGAGGTGCGCGCCGCCCGGGTGGGCAGGGGCGTCGTGATCGAGGTGGAGGACCAGGGCCTCGGCCTGGACGAGGACCAGCGCGCCGAGGCCAACGAGCTGATGCTGAGCGCGCCGCGCCCCGACGTGCTGGCGCGCGCCGAGGACGTGCGGCTCGGCCTGCACGTCGTGGCACGCCTCGCCGGCCAGTACGGGCTGCGCGTGGAGTTCCTGCCCTCGGCCTCCGGCGGCACGCGCGCCGTGGTCTTCGTACCGGACGAGCTGACGGCCGCCCCTCCCCCACCGCCTGCGGCGGGCCCGCCGCCCCCGCCCGACCCGGCCGAGCTGCTGGGCCCCGCGGGTCCCCGCCCGCCGCCGGCCGGCGGGGACCGGGCGTACGCCTCAGGTGGTGCGGGGCCCGTCGACGCGCCCCTGCCGCGCCGGGTGCGGCAGGCCGCCCTGGCGGACGGGCTGCGCGGCGCCCCCGGCGGCGGCCCTGCGGGGGACCCGCCGCCGCCCCCTTCGGCCCGGCACGCGGGCGCCGCCATCGGCGCCTTCCAGCGGCAGTCCCGCGCCCGCAGGGCAGCGGCGGAGCCGCGCGCGCAGCAGCCACCCCCCGTCCCCACCCCTCCGGACACGAGAGAAGAACGGCCATGACGCGTACGACCGCCCCGCACCAGGACCTGGACTGGCTCCTCGACGGCCTCGTGGACTCCGTGGCCGGGACCAGGCACGCCGTCCTGCTCTCCGACGACGGCCTGGTGATGGCCGCGTCCGCCACGATCGGTCCGGCCGACGCGGAGCGGCTCGCCGCGATCTGCACCGGGCAGCAGAGTCTCGCCCGCGGGGTGGGCCGGCTGTTCGACGGAGGCACCGTGCACCAGGTGCTGGTGGAGCTGGCGGACCTGTGGCTGTTCATCGTCTCCGCGGGCGAGGGCGCCCACCTGGCGGTGGTCGCCTCTCAGGAGGTGGACGCCGAGGTGATGTCGCTCGCCATGCACGAGCTGGTGCAGCAGGTCGGCAGGAAGCTGGGGGCGCGCGCCCGCGACGCGTTCGGCGCCGAAACGCCCGCAGGCGGCCCCGCCGGGACCGCGCAGGGCGCGCACGGGGCGTGAACCGCCACGTGTACGGCGCGGCGGACCCCGCGGGCGGCGGCACAGGCCGCGAGCCGCCCGCGGACCCCGGGCTCCCCGGGGACGGGGATCCCGACGGCGAGGACGACGGCGCGGGCACCATGGTCCGCCCTTACACCATCACCGCGGGCCGCACCGCGCCCGAGTACGCGGACCTCACTCTGATCACGGTGCTGGCCACGGTCCCCGACCCACGGGGCGGCGCCGTGGAGCCGGCCGGGCTCCAGCCCGAGCACCGCCTGATCCTCCAGCGGTGCCGGCACGCGACGGCGCTCGCCGAGGTGTCCGCCGCGCTCGGCCTGCCGGTCTCGGTGACGAAGGTGCTCGCGGGGGACCTGGTGGCGGCGGGGCTGCTCCTCGCGCGCCCCCCGCTGACGGTGGCGGGCGCCGGGCACCTCGGCCTGCTGGCCGCCGTGCGCGACGGGCTGCGCAGGCTCTGACCCCCGCCGCCCGCGGCCCGGGGCGTTGGCGCCGGGTCAGTCCTCGATGGCGGTCATCACGTGCTTGACGCGCGTGTAGTCGTCGAAGCCGTACGAGGAGAGGTCCTTGCCGTAGCCGGACTTCTTGAAGCCGCCGTGCGGCATCTCGGCGACCAGCGGGATGTGGGTGTTGATCCAGACGCAGCCGAAGTCGAGGGCCTTGGACAGCCGCATGGCACGGGCGTGGTCCCTGGTCCACACGGAGGAGGCGAGGGCGTAGTCGACGCCGTTGGCGTACGCGAGCGCCTGGGCCTCGTCGGTGAAGGACTGGACGGTGATGACGGGCCCGAACACCTCGTTCTGGATGATCTCGTCGTCCTGCCTGAGGCCGGAGACGACGGTCGGCGCGTAGAAGTAGCCGCGGTCGCCGACGCGGTGGCCGCCCGCCTCGACCTTGGCGTGCGCGGGCAGCCGGTCGATGAAGCCGGCGACGCGCTCCAGCTGGGTGGCGTTGTTGAGGGGCCCGTACAGCACGTCCTCGTCGTCGGCGGCGCCGGTCTTCGTCTCGGCCGCCGCCTTGGCGAGCGCGGTGACGAAGTCGTCGTGGACGGACTCGTGGACGAGGACGCGGGTGGCGGCCGTGCAGTCCTGGCCCGCGTTGAAGAACCCGGCGACGGAGATGCCCTCGACGGCCTTGGCGATGTCGACGTCGCCGAAGACGATGACGGGTGCCTTGCCGCCGAGTTCGAGGTGGACGCGCTTGAGGTCCCTGGCCGCGGCTCCCGCGACCTCCATGCCGGCGCGGACCGATCCGGTGATGGAGGCCATCGCGGGCGTCGGGTGCTCGACCATGGCGCGGCCGGTGTCGCGGTCGCCGCAGATCACGTTGAACACGCCGGCGGGCGCGACCGAGCCGATGATCTCGGCCATCAGGACCGTGGAGGCGGGCGTCGTGTCCGAGGGCTTGAGGACGACGGTGTTGCCCGCGGCGAGCGCCGGGGCGAACTTCCACACGCCCATCATCATCGGGTAGTTCCAGGGGGCGACCTGCGCGCAGACGCCGAGCGGCTCGCGGCGCACGAAGGACGTGAGGCCGTCCATGTACTCGCCGGCCGAGCGGCCCTCCAGCATCCGGGCGGCGCCCGCGAAGAAGCGGATCTGGTCCACCATCGGCGGGATCTCCTCGGTGCGGGTGAGGCCGAGGGGCTTGCCGGTGTTCTCCGACTCGGCGGCGATCAGCTCCTCCGCTCGCTCCTCGAAGGCGTCCGCGATCTTCAGCAGGACCTTCTGGCGCTCGGCGGGCGTGGTGTCGCGCCAGGCGGGGAAGGCCGCGGCGGCGGCCTCCATCGCGGCGTCCACGTCCGCGGGGCCCGACAGGGGCGCCGTCGCGTAGACCTCGCCGGTGGCCGGGTTCACCACGTCGGTGGTGCGCCCGTCGGCGGCGTCCCGGAACTCTCCGTTGATGTAGTTGCGCAGACGGCGCGGCTCGGTGGTCACTGCCACCCCTCCTGTCGTTCCGTTGTCCGATACGTGAGACACCCACCCTAGCCAGGAGGGCGACGCTTTCGACAGGCCCGACGCCCCGTAACTTCGGATTCGGTTTATTTCAGGCCTCAGAACAACGAATTTCATCGGCAGAGGGTTGCGGGACGGACGAGGAGCAAGGCAGAGTGAGGAGCGTGGTCAGTCGCAGCGCAGAGTTCAGGAACGGGAACGGCTCCGCCCACGGGCTCGACGCCGTCTCCCTCGCCATCATCGAGCAGCTCCAGGAGGACGGGCGCCGCCCTTACTCGGCGATCGGCAAGGCCGTGGGGCTCTCCGAGGCAGCGGTGCGCCAGCGCGTGCAGAAGCTGCTCGACCAGGGCGTGATGCAGATCGTCGCGGTCACCGACCCGCTCACCGTGGGCTTCAGGCGGCAGGCGATGGTCGGCGTCCGCGTCGAGGGCGACATCGAGAGCGTGGCCGAGGCGCTCACCGCGATGTCCGAGTGCGAGTACGTGGTGGTGACCGCGGGCTCCTTCGACCTGATGGTCGAGGTCGTCTGCGAGGACGACGACCACCTGCTCGACGTGATCACCAAGCGGATCCGCACGCTCCCCGGCGTGCGCTCCACCGAGAGCTTCGTCTACCTCAAGCTGAAGAAGCAGACCTACATGTGGGGAACCCGATAGCCGTGAGCAAGGACCTCTCCAAGACCGCGTACGACCACCTGTGGATGCACTTCACCCGCATGTCGTCGTACGAGAACGCACCCGTGCCCACCATCGTGCGTGGCGAGGGCACCTACATCTACGACGACGCGGGCAAGCGCTACCTGGACGGGCTCTCCGGCCTGTTCGTGGTCAACGCGGGCCACGGCCGGCACGAGCTGGCGGAGACCGCGTACAAGCAGGGCCAGGAGCTCGGCTTCTTCCCCGTCTGGTCGTATGCGCACCCCAAGGCGGTCGAACTCGCCGAGCGGCTCGCGCACTACGCGCCCGGCGACCTCAACAAGGTCTTCTTCACGACGGGCGGCGGCGAGGCCGTGGAGACGGCGTGGAAGCTGGCGAAGCAGTACTTCAAGCTCACCGGCAAGCCGACCAAGCACAAGGTCATCTCCCGCGCCGTGGCTTACCACGGCACCCCGCAGGGCGCGCTGTCCATCACCGGACTGCCCGCGCTGAAGGCGCCGTTCGAGCCGCTGGTCCCCGGCGCGCACAAGGTGCCCAACACCAACATCTACCGGGCGCCGATCCACGGCGACGACCCGGAGGCGTTCGGCCGCTGGGCCGCCGACCAGATAGAGCAGCAGATCCTCTTCGAGGGCCCCGAGACCGTCGCCGCGGTCTTCCTCGAACCCGTGCAGAACGCGGGCGGCTGCTTCCCGCCGCCTCCCGGCTACTTCCAGCGGGTCCGCGAGATCTGCGACAAGTACGGCGTGCTGCTCGTCTCCGACGAGGTGATCTGCGCCTTCGGCCGCCTCGGCACGATGTTCGCGTGCGACAAGTTCGGCTACGTGCCGGACATGATCACCTGCGCGAAGGGCATGACGTCCGGCTACTCCCCGATCGGCGCCTGCATCGTCTCCGACCGGCTCGCCGAGCCGTTCTACCAGGGCGACAACACCTTCCTGCACGGCTACACCTTCGGCGGGCACCCGGTCTCCGCCGCGGTCGGCCTCGCCAACCTCGACATCTTCGAGCGCGAGGGCCTCAACCAGCACGTGCTCGACCAGGAGTCCGCGTTCCTGACGACGCTCCAGAAGCTGCACGACCTGCCGATCGTCGGGGACGTCCGCGGCAACGGCTTCTTCTACGGCATCGAACTCGTCAAGGACAAGGCCACCAAGGAGACGTTCACCGACGAGGAGACCGAGCGGGTCCTGTACGGCTTCCTCTCGCACGCGCTCTACGACAACGGCCTGTACTGCAGGGCCGACGACCGCGGCGACCCGGTGGTCCAGCTCGCGCCGCCGCTCATCTCCGACCAGGCGGTGTTCGACGAGATCGAGGGCATCCTGCGCCAGGTCCTCACGGAGGCCTGGACGAAGCTCTGAGCACGCGGGGGTGCCCGTGGAGCCCGGGGCTCCACGGGCACCCCCGAAGGCCACCGCGCCGCGGGTGCCACCGATCGGGTGAGAGAGGGGCACCCGCGCCGCGTACCTCTCCCCCGGCCCGCGCCCCGCCTCCTACCGTGCCCCTGACGATCTGCTCCGAAGCCCGCCGCCGCGGCGGCTGCGGGCCGTCCGATCAGAACCGAGGTGTACGCCATGGTGGCCCCGCCCGACAACGACGTCCTCCAGGCTCGTTCCCTGCACTGCTCACCGGGGGGCTTCCCCGCGCTCACCGGGGTCTCGCTCGGGGTGCGCGAGGGCGACATCCTCGCCGTCCTCGGCCCGCGCGGCAGCGGCAAGACCACGCTGCTGCGCTGCCTCTCCGGGCAGCAGGTGCCGCACGAGGGCGAGGTCTGGTTCGACGGACACCCGATCCACACCCTCAGCGCGGCCCGCCGCGAGCGGCTGCGCGCCGACAGCTTCGCCTGGGTGGGCGCCGAGCCCTCGCTCGTGCCCGAACTCAGCGGCTGGGAGAACGCCGCGCTGCCGCTGCTGCTGCGCGGCACCCCGCACCGCGCCGCGCGAGCCGCCGCCATGGACTGGCTCGAACGCCTCGACGTCGCGGACTGCGCACGCGCCAGACCCGACCGGATGCCCCGCGACCAGCGGCAGCGGATCGCCGTCGCCCGCGCCCTCGCCGCGGCCCCCACGGTCCTCTTCGCGGACGAGCCGACGGCCGCGCTGCACGCGGGCGACCGCACCCATGTGCTGCGCACGCTGACCACGGCCGCGCGCTCGCACCACATCACCGTCGTGCTCGCCTCCGTGGACGAGGAGGCCGCCGAGTTCGCCGACCGCGCCGTCCGGCTGGTCGACGGCCGCCGCGCGGATTCCGCCACCGGCTCGGACGAGGGGCAGGAAGCGTGCTCGCTCTCCGTCTAGCGCGCGGTTCGCGCCCGCTGGTCCAGCTCCGCCGCCTGCTGGTCGCCACCGCGTCGGCCGGGGTCGGCTTCCTGCTGCTCGCCACCCTGATGTGGGCGATCGGGCACCCCGAGGGCGCCGTGGTGCGCCTGGTGTGGTGCGTGATCCCGGCCGCCGCCGTCGTGCAGCTCGCGGTGGCGGTGGCCCGCACCGACCCCGGCACCACGCCGCGCCCCGGGCTCTCCGCGATCGGCCTCGGCCCGGTCAGGCTGACCGCGTACGCCTCCGTGACGACCGCGGCCTCCTCGGCCGCGGGCTCGCTCCTCGCGCTGCTGGTCTTCTGGCACCTGCGCGGCGACGGCAGCGGGCTCCCCCTGGACGGCGCCGCGGGCGACCTGCTGGCCGCCGACCGGCCGCTGCCGGCGGCGGCGGTGGCGCTGCTGCTCGCCGTGGTGCCGGTGCTCGCGTCGGCCGCCGCCGCGTTCGCGCTGCGCCCCGCGGCCCGCGCCCGGTACGCCAGGGCCACGGGTGAGGCGCCCGCGCCGGTCGGGCTGCCGTGGGGCGTGGCGCTCACCGCGGCGGGCCTCGCCGTGGAGACCTACGCGAGCCGGGGCCACGGCGCCCCCGTGCCGCTGCCCGGTCACTTCGACGGCAGCCCGGCCGGGGTGCTGGCGGGCTGGGCGCTCACCGCGGTCGGCCTCGCGCTGGTCGGGCCGGGCGTCAGCCACCTGTGCGGGCGGCTGCTCCAGGCCGCGCGGCCCGGAGCGGTGCGGCTGCTCGCGGGCCGGGCGCTGATGAGCCAGGCGGCGCGGATCGGCCGCCCGCTCGGCGTGCTGTGCGCGGTGGTCTCGGGCGCGTTCGCGGCCGCCGCGCTCTACGGGCCCGGCGACGAGCGCCCGTACGGCACGCTGACCGGCCTGGGCGCCGCCGTCGTCACCGGCTGCGCCGTCGCGACGCTGCTGACCGCGGCCGTCGAGGCGGTGCAGGCCAGGGAGGACACCTCGCGCTCGCTGCTCGACCTGGGGGCGCCCGCGACGGTGCTGCGCACCGCGGCGGGTGTGCGCGTGCTCGTGCTCGCCGCCGCCTTCGCCCCGCTGACCTGGCTGGTCGCCGCGCTGGCCGCGGCTCCGCTCGGCGCCTGACGGGGCGGCGGCCGGGGCCTTCCGCGCCACCGCGCCGCACTACGATGGCGCGGTGGCGATACCGCAGCAGAGACAGGACCCTGGCGAGGCCGGCGGCTCGGGGCTCCCCGAGGACCGCGAGATCGAGACGCTCAAGGAGTTCGACCGCAGGGCCGCGGGGGGGCGCGCTGGCCGGCTTCCGGGTACAGTCCGTCGACCTGACCGGCCGCACGCGGCAACTGCTCGGCCTGGACACGGCGGGCGCCGTCTTCCTCGGCTGCCCGATGGAGCCCGGGGCGCTCGCCAAGGTCCGCGCGGACGGTGCGCTGGTCTTCCCGCCCGTGCCGCACCTGCCGTTCGACCCGTACCGCGGCCTGCTCTACACCCCCGACCAGCTCTTCGAGAACCTCGACGAGGGGTACGAGGCGACGCCGGACGCCCTCGCCCACGCCTGGTCCCTGCGGACGCACGGCAGCGGCGACGTCTTCGCGTCGATGCTGCGGGCCGTGCACGACGACGCGATCTCCGACGCGCTCGACGAACACCTCGCGGGCGCGCGGGTGGTGGGCGTGATGGGCGGGCACGCGACGGAGCGCGGCACCGACGCGTTCGCGGGCGCGGCCCGCCTCGGCAGGACGCTGGCGCGCTCCGGCCTCACCGTGGCGACCGGCGGCGGACCCGGCGCGATGGAGGCCGCCAACCTCGGCGCGTACCTCGCGGGCGCCGGGCCCGAGGTGCTGGCGGAGGCGCTCGAACTCCTCGGCAAGGCTCCGTCGTTCCGCCCGTCGGTGACCGACTGGGCGCGCGCCGCCTTCGAGATCAGGCAGCGGTGGCCGCACGGCGGCGCCTCGGTGGGCATCCCCACGTGGTTCTACGGGCACGAGCCGCCCAACGCGTTCGCGAGCCACATCGCGAAGTACTTCGCCAACGCGCTGCGCGAGGACGGGCTGCTGGCCCGCTGCACCGCGGGCGTGGTCTTCCTGCCGGGCGCCGCGGGCACCGTGCAGGAGGTCTTCGACGACGCGACGGCCAACTACTACGGTTCGCGCGGCGAGCCGACCCCGATGGTGCTGGTCGGCGAGGAGCACTGGACGCGCACCCTGCCCGTCTGGCCGCTGCTGACGGCGCTCGCCGCCGGGCGCCCGATGGCGGAGCGCATCGCGCTGGTCGCCACCGTGGACGAGGCCCCGGCGGCCCTGGCCGGGCTCACCCGGCGGGCGGCCGGCGTCTGATGGCCGCCCCCGGGGACGTGGGGACGGCGCGCCTGGTGCTGCACGCGCTGACGCCGGACGAGGCCGAGCGGGTGGTGGCGGGCGAGCCGGGGCCCGGGGACCGCTGGGCGCCCGGCTATCCGGACGCGTTCGACGTGAAGGGCGTCAGCTCGTACCTCGCGGTGTGCTCGATCAGCGGTGATCCCGCGCCGTTCGGCACGTACGAGATCCGCCGCAGGTCCGACGGGTGCGCGATCGGCGGCCTCGGGCTGCACGGGCCTCCGGCCGCCGACGAGACGGTGACGGTCGGCTACAGCGTCATCGCGTCGCAGCGCGGCAACGGCTATGCCACCGAGGCCCTGCGCGGTCTCGTCGCACGGCTGCGCACGCTCGGCGTGACGGGCGTACGGGCCGACACCGACCTGGACAACACCGTGTCGCAGCGCGTGCTCAAGGCCGCGGGGCTGCGGGTGATCGGCGAGGACGCGAGGCTGCGCTACTACGCGCTGCTGTTCTGACGCCGGGCCCGCCGGGCCCTACCTGCCGGGCGCGTCGGGCAGGACGAGCACGTCGGCCGGGCCGAACGCCGCGCTGACCGCGGCGCCTTCGGCCGGTGCCTCGGCCAGCGCGCATTCGGCGTCCAGCGGGGGCGAGCCGTCCTCGGGGCGCAGGAGCACGGCGACCCGACTGCCCCGGAACGTCCTCGCCCCGACGGTGCAGCGCAGCCCCTCCGCGCCCTCCCCCGTGCCGGCGAGCCGCACGCCGGCCGGGCGCACCAGCACGGTCCGCTCGCCCTGCGGGGAGCCCGGCGCCACCGGCAGCTTGCCCCACGGGGTGTCGGCGACCTCGCCGCTCACGGTGGCGGGCACCAGGTTGTCGAAGCCGAGAAAGCGGGCGACGAAGGCGGACGCCGGGCGCTGCCAGACGTCGGCGGGCGTGCCGGTCTGCGCGATCCGGCCGCCGCCCATCACCACCACCCGGTCGGCGAGGGCGAACGCCTCGCCCTGGTCGTGCGTGACGGCGAGCACCGTGGTGCCGAGCCGGTTGAACAGGGCACGCAGCTCGACCACGAGCCGTTCGCGCAGCCCGCGGTCGAGCTGTCCGAGCGGCTCGTCCAGCATCAGCAGGCGGGGCCGCGGCGCCAGCGCCCGGGCGAGCGCGACCCGCTGCTGCTCGCCACCGGAGAGCGCCGCCACGGCGCGCCCGCCCGCGTCCGGCAACCCCACCAGGTCGAGGAGCTCGGCGACGCGGGCCGCCTGGTCGGCGCGGGAGGCGCCCCGCATCCGCAGCCCGAAGGCGACATTGCCCGCGACGTCGCGCTGCGGGAACAGCTGGTGGTCCTGGAACATCAGGCCGACGCCCCTGCGGTGCACCGGCACCGCCGCCTGGTCGGCGCCGTCGAGCAGCACCCGCCCGGCGTCCGGCGCGCCGAGGCCGGCGACGACCCGCAGCAGCGTGGACTTGCCGCTGCCGCTCGGCCCGAGGACGCTGACGATCTCGTGTTCGGCCACGTCGAGCCGTACGGCGTCGAGCGCGGTGTGCGACCCGAACCGCACGGTCACTCCGTCCAGGGTCAGCAGCGCCATCAGAACTCTCCCGAGCGGTCGGTGCGGATGCGTTCGAGCAGCAGCAGCGAGACGGCGCACACGGCCATCAGGACCGTGGACAGGGCCATCGCCTCGCCGTAGGTGAGGTCGCCCGGCCTGGCGAGCAGGCGGGCGACGGCGACCGGCAGGGTCGGGCTGTCCGGCCGCGCGATGAACACGGTGGCGCCGAACTCGCCGAGCGAGACGGCGAACGCGAAGCCCGCCGCCACCAGCAGAGCCCGCCGCACCAGCGGCAGGTCCACCTCGCGCAGGACCCGCAGCGGCGAGGCGCCGAGCACCGCCGCCGCCTCCCTGAGCCTGCCGTCGACCGCCCGCAGGACCGGCAGCATCGTCCTGACGACGAACGGCACCCCGACGAGCGCCTGCGCGAGCGGCACCAGGATCCACGAGCTGCGCAGGTCGAGCGGCGGCGTGTCGAGGCTGATCAGGAAGCCGAAGCCGACGGTGACCGCGGACACGCCGAGGGGCAGCATCAGCAGCGCGTCGAAGGCGCGCACCACTCGCCCGGCCCTGCGGGTCAGGGCAGCGGCGGCGAGCCCCCCGACGACGAGGGCGATCGCCGCGGCGACGACGGCGTACCGCACGGAGTTCCACACGGCGTCCAGCGGCGGCACCAGGAACGTGCCGCTGGTGTCGACGGCGGTGAGCGCCCGGTAGTACGCGAAGCCGTACCCGCCCGGGGTGTCGAGGGACCGCTCGACCAGCACCCCGAGCGGCAGCAGGAGCAGCAGCGCGACACTGGCGAGCACCCCCGCGAGCAGCGCCCACTGCCCCGCGCCGCGCGGCCTGCTCGCGGTGCGCGCGGGATCGACCAGGCGCAGGGCGCTCTCCCTGCGCCGTACGGTCCAGGCGTGCACGGCCAGCACCGCGCCGACCGCCGCGAACTGGACGAGGGTGAGGACCGCGGCGGTCGGCAGCTGGAGCAGCTGCGCGGTCTGCCGGTAGATCTCCACTTCGAGCGTGGCGAAGCCGGGCCCGCCGAGGATCTGGATGACGCCGAAGGAGGTGAAGGTGAACAGGAAGACCATCAGCGCGGCCGCGGCGACCGCGGGGCCGAGCGCGGGCAGGGTGACGCGGCGCCAGGCGGCGAAGCGGGTCGCGCCGAGCACCCGTGCCGCCTCCTCCTGCCGCGGGTCGAGCTGCGCCCACAGGCCGCCCACGGTCCGTACGACGACGGCGTAGTTGAAGAAGACGTGGGCGAGCAGGATCGCCCAGACCGTCGTGTCGAGCCGCACGCCCCACAGCTGGTCGAGGAGGCCGCCCCGGCCGAGCAGCGCGAGGAACGCGGTGCCCGCGACGACCGTCGGCAACACGAACGGCACGGTCACCACGGCCCGCAGCACCTGCTTGCCGGGGAACGCGAACCGCGCGAGGACATACGCGCCGGGCAGCGCGATCAGCAGGGTGAGCCCCGTCGAGGCGAGCGCCTGCCAGAGCGTGAACCACAGGATGTGCAGGATGTCGGGGCGCCCGAGCACCTCGCCGAGCGCGGCGAACTGCCAGCCGCCCGCGGTCCTGAGGCCGCGTCCGACGATCGCGGCGACCGGGTAGGCGAAGAAGACGGCGAAGAACGCGAACGGCACGGCCATCAGCGCGAGCCGCACCGCCGCCGGCCGCAGAGCCCGGCGCCGGGGCCCTGCCGGGCGCGGTTCGCGGGGCGCGGGGGCGCCTCCCGCGGGCCCGGCGCCCGTCACGTCGTGCGGAGCGAGGGACACGTCACTTCACCAGGAGCGAGGTCCAGGTCCGGACCCACTGGTCGCGGTGCGCGGCGATCCGGGAGGGCGCCATGGTCTCGCCGTGGGCGACCTTCGCGCCGAACGTCCTGAACACCGCGGGCTCCTTCGCGTCGTCGACCACCGGGTCGACGAACATCTGGAGCGGCATGTCCTCCTGGAAGCGCTTGCCGATCATGAAGTCGATGAGCGCCTTGCCGCCGGCGGTGTTCTTCGCGCCGTCGAGCAGGCCGGCGAACTCGGTCTGCCGGAAGCAGGTCCCGGTCGCCACGCCGGTCGGCGCCTCTGCGGGCGTCTTCGGCCGCGGCTTGGCGTACAGGACCTCGGAGGGCGGGCTCGACGCGTACGAGACGACGAGGGGCCTGGTCGCCTTGGCCTTCTTGCCGCCGGCCGAGCCGGAGAAGTCCTCGTCGTACGCCTGCTCCCAGCTGTCGACGACCTGCACCCCGTTGGCCTTGAGCTTCTTCCAGTAGCCCTGCCAGCCGGAGTCGCCGTACGCGGCGACGGTGCCGAGAAGGAAGCCGAGGCCGGGCGAGGAGGTGGCGACGTTCTCGGTCACCAGCAGGTTCTTGTACTGCGGCTTGACCAGGTCGGCGAAGGTGTCGGGCGGTGCGAGGTGGCGCTTGGCGAAGTAGGCGCGGTCGTAGTTGACGCAGAGGTGGCCGCTGTCGATCGGCGTGACGCGGTGCTTCGAGCGGTCGAGCTGCGTCGACGGGTCGACCCGGTCGAGCCCCTTCGCGGTGTACGGGGTGAAGAGGCCGTTGTCGAGGGCGCGGCTGAGCAGGGTGTTGTCGACGCCGAAGAAGACGTCGCCCTGCGGGTCGCCCTTGGTGAGGACGGCCTTGTTGACGGCCTCGCCCGCGTCGCCGCTCTTGAGCACCTTGACCGTGTAGCCGGTCTCCTTGGTGAACTCCTTGAGCACGGCGGGCGAGGCGGCGAAGGAGTCGTGGCTGACCAGCGTGACGGTCTTCGTCCTCGTGGCGCCCGAGCCGCCGGACGGGCCGTCCGAGCCGCAGGCGGTGAGGGCGGCGGCGCCGAGCGCCGCGGCGACCACCGCGGCGGCGAGCTTGCGGGTGGTGGACACTTCTCGGTTCCTCCTGGGACGTCCAGTCCAGGAAGAGACGCGGCCCTGCCCGCGGCCGCCGGGCGGGCGGGTGCGGGCAGGGCGCAACAGCTTGAGCAACGACCGAACTTCCTACCCAGAATGACCTGGGCGAGGTTCAGAGGGTCTGCGGCCGCGGCCGGGCTGTCCCGGGCCTTCGCCGCACTCTCAGCGCTGTGGCGCTCCCCTGTCGGGTGAATACGGTATGGATGTGTGCCGTGCGTGCGCCCCCAGGGTACACACCGGGCGCGACGCCGCCCCGCGCGCGGGCGCGGGCCCCGCGGGTCCGCGGCCCCCGCGCTCAGCGCTCCGCCGCCGCCAGCTGGCCGCACGCGCCGTCGATCTCCTGGCCTCGGGTGTCCCGCACGGTCACCGGGACGCCGTGCGCGGCGATCGCCTCGACGAACGCCTTCTCGTCCTCGGGGCGCGAGGCGGTCCACTTCGAGCCGGGCGTCGGGTTGAGCGGGATCAGGTTGACGTGCACGCGCCGGTTCTTGAGCAGCCGGCCGAGCCGGTCGCCGCGCCACGCCTGGTCGTTGATGTCGCGGATCAGCGCGTACTCGACGGAGACGCGGCGGCCCGACCTTTCCGCGTACTCCCAGGCGGCGTCGAACACCTCCCGGACCTTCCAGCGGGTGTTCACGGGCACGAGCGTGTCGCGCAGTTCGTCGTCCGGGGCGTGCAGCGACACCGCGAGGCGGCACTTGAGGCCCTCGTCGGCGAGGCGCAGCATCGCGGGGACGAGGCCGACCGTGGAGACGGTGATGCCGCGCTGGGACAGGCCGAGTCCGTCGGGCTCCGGGTCGGTGAGCCTGCGGATCGCGCCGACGACCCGGTTGTAGTTGGCGAGCGGCTCGCCCATGCCCATGAAGACGATGTTGGAGAGCCTGGCGGGGCCGCCCGGCACCTCGCCGTCGCGCAGGGCGCGCATGCCGTCCACGATCTGGTGCACGATCTCGGCGGTCGAGAGGTTGCGGTCGAGCCCGTTCTGCCCGGTGGCGCAGAACGGGCAGTTCATGCCGCAGCCCGCCTGCGAGGAGATGCACATGGTCACCCGGTCCGGGTAGCGCATCAGCACCGACTCGACGAGCGTTCCGTCGTGCAGCCGCCACAGCGTCTTGCGGGTGGTGTCGTCGTCACAGGAGATGTGCCTGACCACCGACATCAGGTCGGGCAGCAGCGCGTCCGCGAGCCGCTGCCGGGACGCGGCGGGGATGTCGGTCCACTGGGCGGGGTCGTGCGCGTACCGCGCGAAGTAGTGCTGGGACAGCTGCTTGGCCCGGAACGGCTTCTCGCCCGCGGCGGCCACCGCCTCCCGGCGCTCGGCGGGCGTGAGGTCCGCGAGGTGCCGCGGCGGGCGCTTCGCGCCCTTGGGCGCGGCGAACGTCAGTTCCCCCGGCTTGGGCGCGGCCATCGGCGACAACTCCTCGGTACGACAGTGGTGTGGCGGATCCCGTCCGCCGCGGCGCGCCACGGGGGCGCGGGGCCCGGGGCCGCCCCGGCGGTCTCACGGGACGGCCGCCGCGGCGCGGGGCCGGGCGGGACGGGGCGGAGCACAAAGGGGTCCACCGCGTCACGCGGCGGACCCCATCAGCGTACCTGCTCGGGCCGGGGCACCCGCCCGGCCGAAGCGGCCCCGGCAGCCGGCGCGCGGCGCGGCCGGTGCGGTGTGCGGCCTGCGACGCGGTGCGTGCGGCCTGCGGCCCGTGCCCCCTGCGGCTAGTGGGACCCCACGAACACCACCATCAGCAGCCAGACCACCGGCGCGGTCGGCAGCAGCGAGTCCAGCCGGTCCATGATCCCGCCGTGTCCGGGCAGCAGGGTCCCCATGTCCTTGATACCGAGGTCCCGCTTGATCATGGACTCGCCGAGGTCGCCGAGCGTGGCGCTGACCGCGGCGCCGAGCCCCAGCAGCAGCCCCTGCCACCAGAGCCCGCCGTCGACGAGGAAGTGCATGCACAGCGCGCCCGCCGCCATGGCGAAGGCGATTGCGCCCGCGAGGCCCTCCCGGGTCTTGCCCGGGCTGATGCGCGGCGCCAGCTTGTGGCTGCCGAAGCGCCAGCCGACCGCGTACGCGCCCGTATCGCTGATGACGGTGAGGATGATGAAGGTGAGCACGCGCCAGGGGCCGTCGTGTGCCGTGAGCAGCAGTGCGACGAAGGTGGCGAGGAACGGCACGTAGAAGACCGCGAAGACGCCGGCGGTGACGTCCCGCAGATAGCCGTCGGGGGGCTGCGCCATCCGCCAGACCAGGACCGCGAGCGCGGTCAGCGCCATCGCGAGCCAGGCGCCCTGCGGGCCCCACACGTAGCCGGCGACGACCATCATGGCGCCGCCCACGGCGAGCGGGACGATCGGCGCCCTGATGCCCTTCTTCTCGTCGAGCCTGCTGGTCAGCTCCCACAGGCCGACCACGACCGCCGCCGCGATCACCCCGACGAAGACGGCCTTGACGACGAACAGTGCGGCGACGACGACGGCGCCGAGCCCGACGCCCACCCCTATCGCCGCGCGCAGGTCGCGCCCCGCGCGCTTCTTCTGCGGGGGCTCGCCCGGTTCCTGCTGCGGTGCGGGCTGCGGTGCCGGGTTCGGCGGCATGGGCTCCTGCTGCGTCTCGTCCCGGAACAGGGGGCCGGCCTGGAGGCGTCCCGCCTCCAGGCCTGCGGCCTCGTCCTCCGGGGGGCGTCGGTCCACGGCGCCCCGCGCGGTGTGCCCGGGCACCGCGGCATCCCGCGGACCGCCGTAGGGCCCGCCGGGCAGCGGGCCCGCGGGCCGGCTGACGGAGGCGCTGCGCAGGAACACATGACGCCGCGGCATCCA
>NZ_BAABEP010000036.1:0-67528 GCF_039540215.1 Streptomyces tremellae | reverse complement strand
GAGGCCGCCGACGCCGCGCCCGCACTGCCGACGGTGGCCGCGGCCGACGCGCTCGCCCCGCGTGCCAGGCCCGCGCTGCCGCCGCCGCTGCCCGTGCCCCGCCGTCCTGGCAGGCCGCCCGACTACCCGGCGGCGCCCGGCGCACCCGACCCGTTCGCCCTCGACCTCCTCGCCACCGAGGCCGCCGTACGGGCGCACGCCCTGCTCGTCCTCGGCACGGACCCGGTCGCCGACCTGACGCCCTGGCAGGACGCCGTCCGGCTGGCCGCGGCCCACCCGGGCTCCGGGCTCACCGCGTCCACCCGCGACCTGGCGACCGCCACCGACCGCACGCCCACCGACCTGGCCCGCGCCGTCGCCGCGTGGCGGCAGGGCGGCCTCGCCGGGCTCGACGTGCTGGAGCACGCCTGGGACCCGCCCGCGGGGCCCTTCGACCGGGCGCGCCCCGCGCTGGCCGCCGCCGGCCTCCCGGCGCTGCGCCCCTGGCGCAACCGCCTCACGGGCCCCACCCTGCAGCTGCGCCTCGGCCGCGACGGCCTCTGGTACGGCTACGAGTCGGACCGCGACCGGGAGGACTGGTGGCCCAGGGGCATCCCCGACACCGACCCGGCCGGGGCCGTCATAGCCCTGCTCGGCCGGTGACCGGTACGCTGCTGAGCGTGGCGGGCCGGTAGTGGAGGGGGAGTCCTGTGGACGAGGCAGCCAGTGTGATGGCGGCGGCGGCGACGGCCGTGCTCCAGCAGATGGCACTCGACGGGTGGGCCGCGGCGCGCAGCCGCTTCACCGCGTTCCTTGCCCGCCGCCGGGGCACGACGGAAAGCCAGGAGGGCGCCGAACTGGACCGCATGCGGGCTGATCTGGCGCAGGCGCGGGCGGCGGGTGACGACGAGGCCCTGCGCGAGTTCCGCAGCGACCTCGCGGGCCGCTTCCGCAGGGCCGTGCGCGGCGACGGCGAGGCCCTGCGCGAACTGGGCGAGCTGGCGGCCGAGTTCACCGTCGAGCAGCACCAGACGCAGATCCGTGACGTGCACAACTCCGTCACGGGCGGCACCCACTACGCCCCGGTCATCCAGACCGGCTCCGTGGGCCGCATCGACTTCGGCGGCCGCTCCTGAGCGCGGTGCCGGCCGGCGACGGCGAGCGGAGCCGCGGGGAGGCGCCCCGGGGCTCCGTCCGCAACGAGGCCGGGGACAACCACGGCGTCGCGGTCCAGGCGGGTCGCATCGACCACCTCACCGTGTACCAGGCCGCGCCCGCCGACCCGGCAGACAGCGAGCCGTACGGCGGCGAACCCCCGCCGGAGGGGCCGGTCTTCGAGAACCGGACCAGGGAACTCGCGGAGCTGCGCAGCCTCTGGCGCCGCCACCCGGCCCAGGACCTCGCCCGGCCTGCGGTCGCCGTCCTCAGCGGCCCCGTGGGCATCGGAAAGACCAGCCTCGTGGTGCGCTTCGCGCACGAGGTCGACCGGGCCCAGGACCGCCGGGCGCTCTACGCCGACCTCACCCGCTGGCGCCGTCCCGGCGGCGCCACCGACCTGCGGGGCGTGCTGCGCCACCTGCTGGGCGCCCTCGGGGTGGCACGGCACTGGACGCTGCCCGACACGTACGCCGAACTGCGCGACGTCTACCTGCGCAGGACCCGCGGCGTCCGGCTGCTCCTCGCCCTGGACGGCGTCCTGGCGCGCGACGAGGTGGAGGCGCTGCTCCCGGCCTCCGCCGAGTCGGTCGTCCTGGCCGCCTGCGCGCGACCGCTGCCCACGCTGACCGCGGTCGGCCTGCCGCTCGACGGCCTGTCGCCGCACCACGCGGTCGCCGTGCTGCGGGCGATGCTGCGCGGCACACCGCGCGAGGGGCTCGCACCCGAGGCACTCGCCCGGGTCGCCGGCGTCTGCGGCGGCTTCCCCGGTCTGCTGACCATGGCGGGCGGGCTGCTGCGCGCCCACCCAGGCCGCCGGGTGGAGCGGCTCGTGGCCGAACTGACCAGCAGGCTCACGCAGGAGGGCACGATGGCGAACGGCCTGGCCGACGAGGTGTACGCGGCCCTGCCGCCCCAGGCGCGCCGGCTGTACCGGCTGCTGCCGTACCACCCCGGCTACGACATCGGGACGGACGCGGCGTCGGCGCTGCTCGGCACGGGGCTCGACGAGGCGGAGGACACGCTGGAGGCCCTGGCCGGGACCGAGTTGGCCGCCGTGTCCACGCGGGTCCGCGCCAACGGCCCGTTCCGGCTGCGCCTGCCCGACGTGTGGCGCCCGCACGCGCTGCGCCGCGCACAGCGCGACGGCGGCGAGACGGAGGCGGCGGACGGGCTGCTGCGGCTGCTGTGCTGGTACCGGCGCCAGGCCGAGCGGGCCGACCGGGCGATCGCCGAGCGGCGCCTGCGGGTCGTGGAGGGGCTCGGCGGGCAGCCGTACGGGCCGGACGTGGCCTTCACGTCGGAGGCGGACGCCCGGACCTGGTTCGAGACGGAGAGCGGCGCGCTGCACGGCCTGGTCAGGGTCGCGGAGGACCTGGGCGGCACGGCCCACGAGCACGGCGCGGCGCTCTGCGAGCCGCTGTGGAAGGAGTACGAGGAGAGCAACGGCCACGACGCGGCGGCCGACTCGTTCGCCAGGGGGGTCGCCATGGCGCAGGCGGCGGGGCTCGTGGAGCTGACGGCCCGGCTCCGCAGCCAGCTGTCCCAGCCGTTCGCGCGCACCGGCCGCCACACCGAGGCGCTGGACCAGGCGGCGCAGGCCGTGCGCTCCGCGGCGTCCGTCGCGCCCGGCACCCCGCTGCACGCCTCGGCCCTGGAGTTCCGCGGCAAGGCGCTGGAGGCGAGCGGCGACCACGCCGGCGCGGTCGACGACTACCGCGCCTCCCGGACGGTCCACGAGGCGCTGGGCGACAGCCCGTACGGCGTGGCGCTCCAGGGCTTCCTGGCGGGGCGCGCCCTGCGCAGGGCGGGGGACGCCGCGTCGGCGGCGGCCGAGCAGGAGGCGGCGCTGCCCGTGGCGCGCTCCACCGGCAACCACCGGCTGATCGCACGGGTGCTCACGGAGACCGGCGCCCTGCGCGAGGCGGCGGGCGACGTGCGGGGCGCGGTCGCCGCGTACGAGGAGGCGCTCGCCCATGAGGAGGCCAGGGGCGCCAAGTTCGACCTCAGGGTCGCGCTCCACGAGAGGCTGGCGGCCCTGGGCGCGGCCCCGGAGGCGCACCGGGGTGCCGCGGCGGAGCTGCGCTCCCGTGCGGGGCTCCCGGAGTCCGACGAGCCGGGCTGAGGCGCACACGGCCCGTGTCCCGGAGTCCCGCGAGCCGGGCCGGGCCGCCCGGACGCCGCGTCCGGGCGGCCCGGCCGGATGCCGGGAGGGGGACGGCCCTTTCCCCGCGGCGCGGGACGGCGGCTGCTTCGTCGGCCCGCGTACGGCCGCCGCCCGGCACCCGGCCGTCCCGAGGGCCGCGTCCGGTCCGGGTGGACCCGTGTCCCGGCGCCCGGCCGGGGACGGCTCGTTCGGCGGGGCGCGGGAGGGCGGCTGCCCGTCGGCCCCGTACGGCTGCCGCCCGGCGCCCCGGCCGCCCAGAGGGACCGGCGGCCGGAAGAGGGGCCCGCCTCGCGCGGGCGGCGGGACGCTCCGTCAGAACGCGGCGCCCGCCACCTCCCGCGGGGCCTCGGAGAGCCGGACCAGGGCGCGGCGCGGGCCCACCGCGCAGACCAGTTCCGCCGGCCGCGGGCCCGCTTCGAGGCGGGCGTGGACGGCGGAGAGCACCGC
Organism: Streptomyces tremellae; assembly: GCF_039540215.1. Classification (NCBI taxonomy): domain Bacteria; kingdom Bacillati; phylum Actinomycetota; class Actinomycetes; order Kitasatosporales; family Streptomycetaceae; genus Streptomyces; species Streptomyces tremellae. The sequence continues at coordinate 63,780 of NZ_BAABEP010000036.1, read as the reverse complement.
GGCGGGAGCGGGGGCCACGCGCGGTGCGGCAGGACCGGGCTCCGGGGCGGTCCGTACGAGCAGCGGGGCCCCGCCGTCGCGCCTGCACAGGGCGGCGGTACCGTCCGTCAGGACCACGGCGGCGCTGCGGCAGCCCGGATACAGCGCGAAGACGCGCGCCGACCACTCTTCGACGGTCCACGCGGGACCACCAAACGCCGGCCGTGCCGTGCGGTGGATCAGCGCCGCGGTCTCCAGTTCGCTCAGCGACGCGGCCCCTTCCTCCGCGCTGACATGCCCGTCGTAGGCGCCGGTGCCCACCGGGTGCCGGATGACGGACACGGTGTCGCCCCGGACGTCGGTCCGGACGGCGAACGCCGCGGGCCGGCGCGCCCGCGTCGTGGGCGGGGGCCAGGGCAGGGCCCGCACGGGCCCCTCGGGCGGGGTGAGGCCGAGCAGCGCGTAGCAGTGCTCGCGCAGCCGCCGGAGCGCCGATCCCGGTTCCGCGAAGGCGCCGGCGGCGGTCGCCGCGACGCCGTCGGGGTACGCCCCGCTGTCCGCGAACACCGCCGCCACCTGCTCGGCCGCGGTGCGCTCGGCGCCGGGGCGCAGTGCGGGCACCGCCGACAGGAGGCCGTTCATGGGCGTGCCGCGGATCAGTTCCTTACCGCCCTCGTAGCAGCCGAGCAGCAGGCGCCGGCCGCCGGGCGGAGGGGGCAGGGCGGCGAAGTACAGGGCGGTGGAGCCGTGGTCGGTGACCACGCAGTCCGCCGCGACGAGCAGCGCCGCCCACTCCTGGTGCGGACGGGCCGTCACCAGGCCCGCGGCGAGCGCGGGCGCGAGGTGCTGGCGCAGGGTGAAGCCGCCGAGCCTGCTGTGCTCGTTGGGGTGCAGGACGAGCCCCACCTGGTACTCGTCGTGGGGGAGTTCCGCCGTCAGCCGGGCGGCGAGCCCCGGCTCGCGCGCGAGCAGCGACTCCGGGCCCCAGGTCGACACCAGGACGACGAGCCGCCGGCCGCCGGTGCCCAGGGCGGCCCGGTACTGCTCCCGCAGCGGCACGGACTCGCGCATCCTGTCGTACGTGGGATCGCCGACCACGACCGCGCGCTTCGCGGCGGAGGGCGGCACATGGGCGGCCAGCCGGCCTGCCTGTTCCGGGTGCGCGAGCGCGTGCACCGTGGCGAGCGGGGTCCTGCCGCGCACCAACTGGCGCGGGTGCAGGCCGGATGCGGGTCCTGAAGCGTCCGCAGGTCCCTCGCCGTCCTGTGGCAGGCGCTTGTTGTAGCCCGCGCCGTGCGGCAGGAGGACCAGCGGGGCGTCCACTTCGTGCAGGGGGCCGTTGGGGCTCGCGGCGAGCACCAGGCCGGCGCCGCGGCGCACGGCCTCCGCCCACGGCACGATCCGGGCGCCCGCGCCTTCCAGCGTGTCGAGCGCGTCCGCGCCGAAGTCGGAGCCGGGGACGATGGTGAACACCGGCGCGACGCGGGGGTCTCCGGCGAACGCGGGCACCACGTCGAGCAGCCGGTTCAGTGTGGTGGCCGAGCGTACGGCGTACAGGACCGTCAGCGGGGGCGCGGCCGTCCCGGCCCGCCGCGCGGGCGGTGCCGGGGCGCCCGCCGGCGCGGCGGACGGCGGCGCCCCCGTGACGTCCGCCCTTCCGTACGGCGCGGCGGGCTCGGGCGGCACGTCCTGGGGCATGCCAGAGATCGTACGTGCCGACGCGCCCGCTCCTTCGGCGGATCCCGCCGCGGCACGGCAGGTGTCGCGGCCGTGCCCGGACCGGGGGACGGCCGCGGTGCCCCGTGCGCCGCGGCAGGGCGGGCGCGGGCGTACGGCCGTCGCGGGCCGGACCCGCGGCCCGTCGCTACTGCCGGTAGCCGCTGAGGAAGCGGCCGATGCGGCTGATCGCCGCGTCCAGGTCGTCGGCGTACGGCAGGGTCAGGATGCGGAAGTGGTCGGGGCGCGGCCAGTTGAAGCCGGTGCCCTGCACGACCTGGATCTTCTCCCGCAGCAGCAGGTCGAGGACGAACCTCTCGTCGTCCACGAGCGGGTGGACCTTCGGGTCGAGCCTCGGGAACGCGTACAGGGCGCCCTTCGGCTTGACGCAGGAGACGCCGGGGATCTCGTTCAGCTTCTCCCAGGCGCGGTCGCGCTGCTCGTACAGCCGGCCGCCCGGCGCGGTCAGCTCGCGGATGGACTGGCGGCCGCCGAGCGCCGCCTGGATGGCGTACTGCGCGGGCGCGTTGGGGCACAGCCGCATCGACGCGAGGACGGTGAGGCCCTCCAGATAGCTGCGGGCGTGCTGCTTGGGCCCGGTGACGACGAGCCAGCCCGAGCGGAAGCCCGCGACCCGGTAGGTCTTGGACAGGCCGCTGAAGGTGAGCACCACCAGGTCGGGGGCGAGGGCGGCGGCCGAGTGGTGGACGGCGTCGTCGTAGACGATCTGGTCGTAGATCTCGTCCGCGAAGACCATCAGCTGGTGGCGGCGGGCGAGATCGAGGATGCCCTCCACGACCTCGCGCGGATAGACGGCGCCCGTCGGGTTGTTGGGGTTGATGATCACGACCGCCTTCGTCCGGTCGGTGATCTTCGACTCCATGTCGGCGAGGTCCGGGTTCCAGTCGGCGGACTCGTCGCAGACGTAGTGCACGGGACGGCCGCCCGCGAGCGTGGTGACCGCCGTCCACAGCGGGAAGTCCGGTGCCGGGATGAGGACTTCGTCGCCGTCGTCGAGCAGGGCCTGCACGGCCATCGAGACCAGCTCTGACACGCCGTTGCCGAGGAACACGTCGTCGACGGAGACCTCGACGCCGAGCGCCTGGTAGCGCTGGGCGACCGCCCGCCGCGCGGAGAGGATGCCGCGAGAGTCGGTGTAGCCGTGGGCCTGCGGCAGCATCCTGATCATGTCCTGCACGATCTCCTCCGGCGCCTCGAAGCCGAACAGCGCCGGGTTCCCGGTGTTCAGCCGCAGCACGCTGTGGCCCGCCTCCTCCAGCGCGTCGGCGTGCGCGATCACCGGTCCGCGGATCTCGTACAGGACGTTGCTGAGCTTGCTCGACTGCCGGAACTCCATGGCGTGGCCTCCCCGACCGATTGCGATACTTGGTTTTACCAAGCCTCGGCTTGGAAAGTCCAACAACATGTCTAGACTGCGAGCCATGCCACGTCGCCGAAGCTACGACCAGTACTGCGCAGCGGCCCGCGCCCTCGACACCGTCGGGGACCGCTGGACCCTGCTGATCGTCAGGGAGCTGCTCGCGGGACCCCGCCGCTACACCGACCTGCACGCGGACCTGCCGGGCGTCAGCACGGACGTCCTGGCCTCCCGGCTGCGGGACATGGAGCGGGACGGGCTGGTCACCCGCCGCAAGCTGCCGCCGCCCGCCGCCGCCGTGGTGTACGAACTGACCGCGCGCGGCGCCCGGTTGCTGCCGGTCCTCGACGCGCTCGCCGCCTGGGGCGCGCCCGACCTCGGCGATCCCGGCCCCACGGACGCCGTGCGCGCCCACTGGTTCGCCCTCCCGCTGCTGCGCGTCCTGCGCGGGCGTGCGGGCGCGGCCGAGGGCACCGTCGAGGTGCGGCTCGACGCGGGCACCTTCCACCTCCACCTCGGTGCCCCCGCCGCCCCCGCGTACGGCGAGGGGCCCGCGCCCGCGGGCCCCGACGCGGTCCTCGCGCTCGACGACGCCACCTGCCGCGCCCTCTGCGGCGGCGCCCTGCCCCTCGCGGACGCGGTGGCCGCCGGCGCGGTCTCCGTCACCGGCGACGGACCGCTCGCCAAGGCGCTGCGGGGACAGTGAGCGCGGCACGCCCCGCGTGAGCCCGCCCGCGCCCGGCGCGAAGGGCGCGAGAGGATGGCGGGGTGCGACTCGAACCGATCACCTGGGAACGGCTCACCGAGGCGCTCGCCGACCGGCTGCTGAAGACAGAGCCGCACGACGGCGGCGCCCGGCTGCGCGTCGGCTTCGACGGCGCGCCCGCGGCCGGCACCGGCCGCCCGGCCGCCGCCCTCGCCGAGGCGCTGCGGCTGCGTGGCCGCCCCTCCGTCGTCGTGGACACGGCGGACTTCCTTCGGCCCGCCTCACTGCGCTACGAGTACGGGCGCGAGGACCCCGACGCGTACTACGGCGGCTGGTACGACACCGGCGCGCTGTGGCGGGAGGTCTTCGGGCCGCTCGACCCGGGCGGCTCGGGGCTCGTCCTGCCCGACCTGTGGGACCCCGGGGCCGACCGCGCCACCCGGAGCGAGCGGGTCGCGCTGCCGCCCGGCGGGGTGCTGCTGCTGCACGGGCCCTTCCTGCTCGGCCAGTGGTTCCCGTTCGACCTGACGGTCCACCTGGACCTGTCACCCGCCGCCCTGCACCGGCTCACCCCGGCAGCCGACCGGTGGGCCTTGCCCGCCTTCGAGCGGTACGCGGCCGAGACCGACCCGCGCGCCGCCGCGGACACCGTCGTGCGCGCCGACCGCCCCGGCCACCCGGCGTGGAGCGGCCTGCCAGCCTGAGACGACCCGCGCGTCAGGGCGCGGCCACGCGGTGACGAGGTCCGCGCGGTCGCGCGCCGCGCCGCCACGACGAGGTCCGCGCGGCCACGCCCCGCCCGGTCACGGCACGCTCACGCGGCCACCGCGTGGTCCAGCGCGCCGTTCGGGTTGAGGACGTACTTCCTGCTCGCGCCCTTGTCGAACTCCGCGTAGCCGCGCGGCGCGTCGTCCAGCGAGATCACCGTGGCGTTCACGGCCTTCGCGATGTGCACCCTGTCGTGCAGGATCGCCATCGCCAGCTGCCGGTGGTACGTCATCACCGGGCACTGGCCCGTGACGAAGCGGTGCGCCTTCGCCCAGCCGAGCCCCAGCCTGACCTTGAGCGTGCCGGACTGCGCGTCGGCGTCCACGCCGCGCGGGTCGTCCGTCACGTACAGGCCGGGGATGCCGAGCGCACCGCCCGCCCTGACCGCGCCCATCAGGGAGTTGAGCACCGTGGCCGGCGCCTCGCCTGCGTCCTTGCCGTGGGCGCGGGCCTCGAAGCCGACCGCGTCGACCGCGGCGTCCACCTCGGGCTCCCCGAGGATCTGCGCGATCTGGTCCTCCAGCGAACCTTCCGTCAGGTCGACCGTCTCGCAGCCGAAGCTGCGTGCCTGCGCCAGCCGCTCGGCGTTCAGGTCGCCGACGATCACCACCGCGGCGCCGAGCAGCTGCGCCGCCGCGGCAGCGGCCAGCCCGACGGGGCCCGCGCCCGCCACGTACACCGTGGAGCCGACCTCCGTGCCCGCGGTGACCGCGCCGTGGTACCCGGTGGGGAAGATGTCGGAGAGCATCGTGAGGTCGAGCAGCTTCTCCAGGGCCGCGTCCCGGTCGCGGAACCTCAGCAGGTTGAAGTCCGCGTACGGGACCATCACGTACTCCGCCTGGCCGCCGACCCAGCCGCCCATGTCGACATAGCCGTACGCGGCGCCGGGGCGCGCGGGGTTGACGTTCTCGCAGATGCTGGTGTTGCGCTCCTTGCAGTTGCGGCAGCGCCCGCACGCGATGTTGAACGGGACCGAGACGACGTCCCCGACCTGGACGAACTCGACGTCGGGCCCGCGCTCCACCACTTCGCCCGTGATCTCGTGGCCGAGCACCAGGCCCCGCGGGGCCGTCGTCCTGCCGCGCACCATGTGCTGGTCGCTGCCGCAGATGTTGGTCGCGAGGACCTTGAGGATGACGCCGTGCCTGCACACCCTGCCGACGTTCTCCTCGGCGACGCCGGGCCCGTCCTTCAGCTCCAGGGTCGGGTAGTCGGTGGTCCTGACCTCCACCACACCCGGCTCGATGTAGGCGACCGCCCTGTTTCCTCCACTCATGCCGACTCGCCGTCCCTTCGGAAGTCCATGTCCGGCGGATGAGTCCACAACGGTTGTGTGTTCGATTTCACACTAGGCGCGGGCCGGGCACGCTACAACAGCGAGGCGGCCCGCCGCGCACCGGCCCACGGTCCGGTGGAACCCGCCGCCACCTCGGCCGGAGCCCGGGCGCTGCGGCCGCGGCGCGCGCGGTCACGGCGGCCGGATCTCCCCGGAAAACGGCGGGAGTTCCGAGGGCTGCCGCGACAACCGCCCATTCCGCCAATTTCTTCACGCTTCATGCAGACCGCCGTAGAAGCCGCCACCGGCAACGGACTTTGCCAACCGGGCGGACCGTCCTACTCTCGCCCGGGACCGGCACGTCCGCACGGTCGTACGCGGGACGCCGTCGTACGCATGACGCCAAGGGGCGGAGGGGCACCACACGATGCAGGGCACTGTCGGCACCGCCAGTACCGTTGACGGATTCAGCTACGGCCTCGTCACCCCCGCCGCGGCCTTCCTCATGGCGTGCCTCGGCAGTGCGCTCGGCCTGCGCTGCGCCGCCCCCTCCCTGCGAGGCCGCTCCGCGCGGCGTCCCGGCGCCTTCGCACTCGGCACCCTCGCCCTGTGCTGCGGCATGTGGACCATGCACTTCGTCGCGATGGCCGGCTTCTCCATCGCCGGGGCCGGCTTCGACTACGACCGCCCCACCATGTTCGCGGGATTCGGGGTCGGCCTGCTGATGACGGGCGCCGGCCTGTGGGTCGTCGGCCACCGCGGCGCCACCCCGATGTCGCTGGTCACCGGAGGCACCCTCACCGGGCTCGGCATCGCGAGCATGCACTACCTCGGCATGGCGGGACTCAGGCTCGACGGGTACGTCACGTACGACACCCCCACCGTGATCGCCGCCGTCGCCGTCGCGGTCGCCGCGGGCATCGCCTCCCTCTGCACGACGGCGCGCCACCGCGGTGCTTTCGCCGGGGCCGCGGCGGCGGTCTGCCTCGGCGGCGCCGCCACCGGCATGCACTATCTGGCGATGACCGGGGCCCACGTGTACGTCTCGCCCTCCGCGGCCCCCACGGCCGGGAGCGGCGGAGGCACCGACCTGGCACAGCTGCTGCCGGTGCTCGCCGGGCCCGTAGCGTTCCTGGTGCTCGCCGGGCTCGTCATGGCCTTCGAGCCGCGGCTGCTCTCCGGCGGGCCGCCACGTGAGGCGAGCGCGCCCGCCGCCTCCAGGGCCCGCACCGGCGGCCGGGGCGCCGTCCCGGGCCCCTGGGCGGGGGCCGGGGGCGCGGCGGCCGGGCGGCCCGCGAGGACGCGCCGCCACCAGGCGCCCAGGGGCCGCGCGGCCCGTGCCCTCGTCCCCGAGCCGGTGCGGCGGGGCTCCTGCGACCTCCACGACGGCTGAGGCGCCCCGCCGTGCCCGCACGGGCCGTCCGCCGGCCCGCCGCCGAGGCTCTGCCGCAGGTCGGAACCGGTGCGCGAGGCGTTGTCAGTGGGGAGTCGTACGGTGGAGACCATGCGGCCCGTAACCCAGATCGAACGCAGCACGGCGCCTTTCGAGGTCGTCAGTCCCTACCAGCCGAGCGGTGACCAGCCCGCGGCCATCGCCGAGCTGGAGCGGCGGGTGCGCGCCGGGGAGAACGACGTCGTCCTGCTCGGCGCCACCGGCACGGGCAAGTCCGCCACCACGGCCTGGATGATCGAGAGGCTCCAGCGCCCGACGCTCGTCATGGCGCCGAACAAGACCCTCGCCGCCCAGCTGGCGAACGAGTTCCGCGAGCTGCTGCCCCACAACGCCGTCGAGTACTTCGTCTCGTACTACGACTACTACCAGCCCGAGGCGTACGTGCCGCAGTCGGACACGTACATCGAGAAGGACTCCTCGATCAACGAGGAGGTCGAGCGGCTGCGCCACTCCGCGACGAACTCGCTGCTCACCCGGCGCGACGTGGTGGTCGTCGCCTCCGTCTCCTGCATCTACGGCCTGGGCACCCCGCAGGAGTACGTGGACCGCATGGTGCCGCTGCGCGTCGGCGCCGAGTACGACAGGGACGAGCTGCTGCGCCGCTTCGTCGAGATCCAGTACACGCGCAACGACGTCGCCTTCCAGCGCGGCACGTTCCGCGTCCGCGGCGACACCATCGAGATCTTCCCGGTCTACGAGGAGCTCGCGGTCCGCATCGAGATGTTCGGCGACGAGATCGAGGCGCTGTCCACGCTGCACCCGCTGACCGGTGAGGTCATCAGCGAGGACGACCAGCTGTACGTGTTCCCCGCGAGCCACTACGTCGCGGGCCCCGAGCGCATGGAGCGCGCCGTCCGCGACATCGAGGCCGAGCTGGAGAGCCGCCTCGCCGAGCTGGACAGACAGGGCAAGCTCCTGGAGTCCCAGCGGCTGCGCATGCGCACCACGTACGACATCGAGATGATGCGGCAGATCGGGTCCTGCTCCGGCATCGAGAACTACTCGATGCACTTCGACGGCCGCGACTACGGCTCGCCGCCCAACACCCTGCTCGACTACTTCCCCGAGGACTTCCTCCTCGTCATCGACGAGTCGCACAACACCGTGCCGCAGATCGGCGCGATGTACGAGGGCGACGCGTCCCGCAAGCGCACGCTGGTGGACCACGGCTTCCGGCTGCCGTCCGCGCTGGACAACCGCCCCCTGAAGTGGGAGGAGTTCAAGGAGCGCGTCGGCCAGACCGTCTACCTCTCCGCGACGCCGGGGCCCTACGAGCTCTCCCGGGGCGACGGCGTGGTCGAGCAGATCATCCGGCCCACGGGACTCATCGACCCGGAGGTCGTCGTCAAGCCGACCCAGGGCCAGATCGACGACCTGGTGCACGAGATCAGGCAGCGCACGGAGAAGGACGAGCGCGTCCTCGTCACCACCCTCACCAAGAAGATGGCCGAGGATCTCACCGACTACTTCCTCGAACTCGGCATCCAGGTCCGCTACCTGCACAGCGACGTCGACACCCTGCGCCGGGTGGAGCTGCTGCGCGAGCTGCGGTCGGGCGACTTCGACGTCCTGGTCGGCATCAACCTCCTGCGCGAGGGGCTCGACCTGCCCGAGGTGTCACTCGTGGCGATCCTCGACGCCGACAAGGAGGGCTTCCTCCGCTCGGGCACGTCGCTGATCCAGACCATCGGCCGCGCCGCGCGCAACGTCTCGGGCCAGGTCCATATGTACGCGGACAAGGTCACACCCGCGATGGAGCGCGCCATCGAGGAGACCAACAGGCGCCGCGAGAAGCAGATCGCGTACAACACCGAGCGCGGTCTCGACCCGCAGCCGCTGCGCAAGCGGATCAACGACATCGTGGCGACCATCGCACGCGAGGAGGTCGACACGGAGTCCCTGCTCGGCACGGGCTACCGGCAGACCAAGAGCGGCAAGAACAACAAGAACGGCAAGCCCGCCAAGGCTCCGGTGCCGTCCCTCGGCGCGGCGGCCAAGGGCGGCAAGGGGAAGGGCAAGGGCACCGAGGTCCTCACGGACCGCCCCGCGACCGAACTGGCCGGGATGATCGAGGAGATGACAGAGCGGATGCGCGCCGCGGCCGCGGACCTCCAGTTCGAGGTGGCGGCGCGGCTGCGGGACGAGGTCGGAGAGCTCAAGAAGGAGCTGCGGCAGATGAAGGAGGCGGGGCTGGCCTGACCCGTCCGGCCCCGGCGCCGCCCCGCCGTGTGCCCGGCGCCCCGGCCCGGCGCCGTGCCGCGTGCCCGCCCGCGCTGCTGTGGCGTTCCTGTGTCGCAGGATCGACACAGTCGGCGTGGGCCGCGACGGGTGGGGCAGCGTCCCCGCGTAGGGTGCCCGAACACCGCACACGGACCGTGGGGCGGGGGGACCATGGCGAAGGAGGCCAAGACGTGGTGGACACATCCAAGGGCGGGGGCGTCAGCCTGAGCAAGGGCCAGGCGATCAGCCTGGAGAAGAAGGGCGGCGGCACGCTCACCGCGGTCCGCATGGGACTCGGCTGGCAGGCCGCCAGGCGCAGGGGACTGTTCGGGATGCGGACCAGGGAGATCGACCTGGACGCGTCCGCCGTCCTCTTCTCCGAGAAGAAGCCGGTCGACGTGGTCTTCTTCCGCCACCTCGTGAGCGACGACGGGTCTGTCCGGCATACCGGCGACAACCTCGTCGGCGGTGAGGGCCAGGGCGGGGACGACGAGTCGATCCTGGTCGACCTGGAGAAGGTCCCGGCCCACATCGACCAGATCGTCTTCACGGTCAACTCGTTCACCGGCCAGACCTTCCAGGAGGTGCAGAACGCTTTCTGCCGGCTGGTGGACGAGACCAACGGACAGGAGCTCGCCCGCTACACCCTGGACGGCGGGGGCCAGTACACCGCGCAGATCATGGCCAAGGTGCACCGCTCGGGCGGCGGCTGGCAGATGACCGCGCTGGGCAGCGCCGCGAACGGCCGCACCTTCCAGGACCTGATGCCGGCGATCCTCCCGCACCTCTGACCCCGCAGTCCCGGCCCCGCGGCCGGGCGGTCGCGAGGACACGGGCGGTCGCGCCTCCTGGCGCGCGACCGCCCGCTTCTCTGCCCTGCGCCTGCGCAGGATCACGCCACCGACCTGCGTATTTGGTTTTTACTTGCCCATCGCTTTACTGATTCATGGTGATCCCTGTACCGTGGAGTGCAGCGGAGGGGAGTACTCCCAAATCGCGACGTACCCGTCAATACGGACCGCCATCGGTTCCGGGGCGTCGGCCCGGGGAGCGGTGGAAAGGCCGCCCGGGTGGAAGAGACCTCCGGCGCGGCAGTCCGACCCGTTCGGCGCTGCCCGTACTCGTACGACGCCGGAGGCACGATGGACATCTCGTTGACCGTGTGGCTGCTGACCGTGCTCGGTCTGACGGCCCTGATCGCGATCGACTTCCTCATCGGGCGCAGGCCCCATGAGGTGTCGGTGAGGGAAGCCGGGATCTGGACGGTCGTCTGGGTCGTCCTCGCGGCGCTGTTCGGACTCGGCCTGCTGGCGTTCGGCGGGGCGAAGGCGGGCGGCGAGTTCTTCGCCGGATACGTCACGGAGAAGTCGCTCAGCGTCGACAATCTCTTCGTCTTCATCGTCATCATGGCGAAGTTCGCGGTCCCGCTCAGGCTCCAGCAGCGCGTGCTGCTGTTCGGCGTGCTGATCGCGCTGGTGCTGCGCGCCGGGTTCATCGCGGCGGGCGCCGCGGTCCTCGCCAGCTTCTCGTGGGTGTTCTTCCTGTTCGGCGCCTTCCTCATCTACACAGCCTGGAAGCTGATACAGGAGGCGCGCGGCGGCCACGACGACGAAGCCGAGTGGGAGGAGAACCGCCTCCTCAAGTCCATCGAGCGCCGCTTCGGCGTCGCCGACCGCTACCACGACACCAAGCTGTTCATCCGCAGGAACGGCAAGCGCGTCCTCACCCCGCTGATGGTCGTCATGCTCGCCATCGGCACCACCGACGTGATGTTCGCGCTCGACTCGATCCCCGCCATCTTCGGCCTGACCCAGGACCCGTACATCGTCTTCACGGCCAACGCGTTCGCGCTGATGGGCCTGCGGCAGCTGTACTTCCTGATCGGCGGCCTGATGAAGAAGCTGGTCCACCTCAGCTACGGCCTCTCGGTGATCCTCGGCTTCATCGGCGTGAAGCTCGTGCTGCACGCCCTGCACGAACTCGGGGTGCACGTACCGGAGATCGGCATCGCCGTGTCGCTCTCGGTGATCGGCGGCGTGCTGCTCATCACGACGGCCACCAGCCTGCTCGCCACCCGGCGACAGGCGGCGGTCCGCCCCACGGACCCGTCCGCGCACCCTGGCGGCCGCGGCGAGGCCGCGGGCCGCAAGGAGAACGACAGCGTGGACGTCTGAGACGTCCGTCGCCCTCGACTGGTCGGTGGCCGAGGGCGACGGACCCGGCCCCCGCCGGCATCCCGCCCCGGATGCCTGCGGGGGCCCTCGCCGTGCGTACGGGCCGCCGCCGACCCGACGTCCGTCCGGAACACACCGCGGTCTAGCGTGGTGGGCGGCAAACGGACGGCCGGAGGCGTCCCGGGACCCGGCACGCCCCGCGGGCGGGGCCGGTACGCGAAGGAAGGTGCGGCGTGCTGCCGGAACTGACGTTGGGCCGGGGCTTCACGTCCTGGGCGCTCGACCCGGCGGCCCTGGTCGCCGTGGTCCTGCTCGGCGGCCTCTACGCGTACGGGGTGGTGCGGCGCGTCCGCGCGGGCGGACGCTGGTCCGTCCTGCGGACCGCGTCGTTCGCGGTGCTCGGCCTCGGCATGATCGTCGTCGCCACCATGTCCTCGCTCGCCGTCTACGACCGCGTGCTGTTCTGGCCCGCCGCCGTGCAGAACATCCTGCTCGACCTGCTCGCGCCGCTCGGCCTCGCCCTCGGCGACCCGCTCGGCCTCGCCCCGCCGGACGGTCGGCTGCACCGCGCGATGACCTCGCGGCCGGTGCGGCTGCTCACCTTCCCGCTGGTCAGCTCTGTGTTCGTGCTCGTGTCCGAGCTGACGATCTACTTCACGCCGTACTTCCCCACGGCCCTGCACAACGACGTGGTGCGGCAGCTGATGCACGCCCAACTGCTGCTCACCGGATGCCTGTTCGTCCTGCCGATGCTGACCGGGCAGGAACTCCTGCCACGCTGGTGCACCCACCCGGTCAGGGCCGCCCTGGTCTTCTTCGACGGCCTCTTCGACTCGATCCCCGGCATCGTCGTGATGACCAGCGGAACCCTGATCGCGGGCCACTGGTACCGGGCGCACCTGCGCACCTGGGGGCCCACGCTCCAGTTCGACCAGATGCTCGGCGGCGGCCTGATGCTGACCCTCGCGGAGCTCGTCGCGCTGCCGTTCCTCATCGCGGTGTTCTTCCAGTGGTGGCACGCCGAGCGCGCCAGGACGGCCGAGCTCGACGCCCGGCTCGACGCGGAGCTGACCCCGGCGGCGGCCCCCGCGCCCGCCGCCGGGGTGCCCGGGGTGCCCGCGCCCGCCGCCGCGGAACCCGAGCGGGTGCGGCCCTGGTGGGAGACCGACGACGGCGAGGTCGGGCAGCGGATGCGCCGGGGCCGTTGACGGCCCCGTGCGCCGCGGGCCAGGCGGCGTGGGCTACGGTCGGCGCGTGATCGTCGTCGCCGGTGAGTCCCTGATCGACCTCGTCCCCACCGACCGCGCAGGCGGGGCGCTCGCCCCGCTGGCGCCACGGCGCGGCGGCGGCCCCTACAACACGGCGGTCGCCCTCGGGCGGATCGGCAGCCCCACCGCGTTCTGCTCCCGGATCTCCACCGACACCTTCGGCGACGCGCTCCTCGAAGGGCTGCGCGAGGCGGGCGTCGACACCTCGCTCGTCCAGCGCGGGCCCGAGCCCACGACCCTCGCCGTGGCGGCGCTCGCGGCGGACGGCTCCGCGGGCTTCGGCTTCTACGCGCAGGGCAGCGCGGACCGCCTCTTCACCGTCCCGGACGCGCTGCCGCCGTCCGTACGGGCGATCGCGTTCGGCACCTGTTCGCTCGTCCTCGAACCGGGCGCCTCCGCCTACGAGACGCTGCTGCGGCGCGCGGCGCGCGGGGGCGTCTTCACCCTCCTCGACCCGAACATCCGGGCGGGCATCATCCCGGACGCGGACGCCTACCGTGCCAGGTTCAGGTCCTGGCTGCCGTCCGTGTCGCTGCTGAAGCTCTCCGAGCAGGACGCCGGGTGGCTCGGCGGCGCACCGCGGGAGTGGCTCGCGGACGGGCCGTCCGCCGTGGTGGTCACCCGCGGTGGCGACGGGCTCACGGTGTTCACGGCCGCGGGCGAGGTGTCCGTGCCCGCGGCGCCGGTGGAGGTCGCCGACACCATCGGCGCGGGCGACACGGTCAACGCCGCGCTGCTGCACGGGCTCGCCGCCCACGACGCCCTCGGACGGGCCGCGCCCGGCGGCCTGTCCGACGCCCGCTGGCGCGAGATCCTCGCCTTCGCCACCCGCGCCGCCGCCGTCACCTGCTCACGCCCCGGCGCGGACCCCCCGTACGCCGCGGAGGTGACCGGCCCCTGAGCGCCCGCACTCTCCCGGCGCCGCCCACGCGGCATCCGGCCGACCCGCCGGCCGGTCCGCCCAGCGGCTGGTCCTGCCTGCCGCCCGGCGCGCCGGCTGACCGGCCCGTTCCCGGGGCGACGGGCTGCGGCGCGAGGCGCGTCCGGGTGGACCGCACACGGGCGGCCGTGCTTCCGGGGAGCACAGCCGTGGCGCGCGTACGGCGGCTGGGCGCCGAGGGCGGGGCGTGCGGTCACGCCCCACCCGGGCCTCACTTCGCCCGCGGCTTGCGGGCAGCGGCGGTCTTCTTCGCCTGCCCGGTCTTCTTCGCCGCCGCGGTCTTCTTGGCGGCTGCCGCCGAGTTCTTGGCCGCGGCGGACGTCTTCTTGGCGGCTGCCGCCGGGCCCGCTGCGGCAGCCGTGCCCCCCGCGGTCGCCTTGCGCGGCGCCGCCGCGGGCTTCGCCGCGCGGGTCCGCCTGCCGGCGGGCGCCGTGGCGTCGCTGACCCGCTCCGTGTCGAGGATGTCCCTGAGGAACTTGCCGGTGTGGCTGGTGGCGACGCCCGCCACCTGCTCAGGGGTGCCCTCGGCGACCACCAGGCCGCCGCCGTTGCCGCCCTCGGGGCCCATGTCGATCACCCAGTCCGCCGTCTTGATGACGTCCAGGTTGTGCTCGATCACGATCACCGAGTTGCCCTTGTCGACCAGCCCGGACAGCACCTTGATCAGCTTGCTGATGTCCTCGAAGTGCAGGCCCGTGGTGGGCTCGTCCAGCACGTAGACCGTGCGCCCCGTGGAGCGCTTCTGGAGCTCGCTGGAGAGCTTGACGCGCTGCGCCTCGCCGCCGGAGAGGGTCGGCGCGGGCTGGCCGAGCCGCACGTACCCGAGGCCGACCTCGTTGAGCGTCCTGAGGTGGCGGGAGATGGTCGGGACGGCCTCGAAGAAGTCCAGCGCCTCCTCGATCGGCATGTCCAGGACCTCGGCGATGCTCTTGCCCTTGTAGTGGACCTCCAGCGTCTCCCGGTTGTACCGGGCGCCGTGGCAGACCTCGCAGGGCACGTACACGTCCGGCAGGAAATTCATCTCGATCTTGATCGTGCCGTCGCCCGAGCAGTTCTCGCAGCGGCCGCCCTTCACGTTGAACGAGAACCGGCCCTGGAGATAGCCGCGGACCTTCGCCTCGGTCGTCTCCGCGAACAGCTTGCGGACGTGGTCGAACACGCCCGTGTACGTCGCCGGGTTGGAGCGCGGGGTACGGCCGATGGGGGACTGGTCGACGTGCACGACCTTGTCCACCAGGTCGTCGCCCGCGACCCGGGTGTGCCGCCCGGGTACCGTCTTCGCGCCGTTCAGCTCGCGCGCCAGGTGCGTGTACAGGATGTCGTTGACCAGGGTCGACTTGCCCGAGCCCGAGACGCCGGTGACGGCGGTGAGCACCCCGAGCGGGAACGACACGTCGATGTCCCGCAGGTTGTTCTCCCGCGCCCCGTGCACCGTGAGCCGGCGCGCCGGGTCGACGGGCCTGCGCACGTCGGGCGTCGGGATGGACCGCCTGCCCACGAGGTACTGGCCGGTCATCGACTCGTCGTTGGCCAGCAGCTCCTTGAGCGGACCCGAGTGCACGACCTTGCCGCCGTGCTCGCCCGCGCCGGGGCCGATGTCCACGATCCAGTCGGCGACCTTGATCGTGTCCTCGTCGTGCTCCACCACGATCAGGGTGTTGCCCATGTCCCGCAGCCGCACCAGCGTCTCGATCAGCCGGTGGTTGTCGCGCTGGTGCAGGCCGATGGACGGCTCGTCCAGCACGTACAGCACGCCGACGAGGCCCGAGCCGATCTGCGTGGCGAGCCTGATGCGCTGCGCCTCGCCGCCGGAGAGGGTGCCCGCGGCGCGGTTCAGCGAGAGGTAGTCGAGGCCGACGTCGACCAGGAACCGCAGCCGCTCGTTGACCTCCTTGAGCACCCGCTCGGCGATCTTCTTGTCGCGGGCGTTCAGCGTGAGCTGCGCGAGGAAGTCGGCGCAGTCGCTGATCGACAGCGCGGAGACCTCGGCGATGGACTTCCCCATCACCGTCACGGCGAGCACGATCGGCTTGAGGCGGGTGCCCTCGCAGGTGGGGCAGGGCACCTCGCGCATGTACCCCTCGAAGCGCTCCCTGCTGGAGTCGCTCTCCGCCTCCTGGTGGCGCCGCTTCACGAACGCCACCGCGCCCTCGAACGACGGCGTCACATAGGCGCGCTCGCGCCCGTAGCGGTTGCGGTAGCGGACCTCGACCTGCGTCTTGTGGCCGTACAGCAGGGCCTTCTTCGCCCGCTGCGGCAGCCCGGCCCAGGGGATGTCCGTACGGAAGCCGAGCGCGTCGGCGAGGCCGCCGATCATGCGGCCGAAGTACTCCCTGGTGTGCCCGTGCGACCACGGGTGGATGGCGCCCTCGTCGAGCGACTTCTCCTCGTCGGGGACGATCAGCTCGGGGTCCACCTCCATCCGCGTACCGATGCCGGTGCAGTCGGGGCAGGCGCCGAAGGGGGAGTTGAACGAGAAGGAGCGCGGTTCGAGCTCCTCGAACGACAGGTCGTCGTACGGGCAGTACAGGTGCTCCGAGTACATGCGCTCGCGCTCGGGGTCGTCCTCGGGGAGGTCGACGAAGTCCAGCACGACCATGCCGCCGGACAGCCCGAGCGCGGTCTCCACCGAGTCGGTGAGCCTGCGCTTGGCGGAGTCCTTGACCGTGAGGCGGTCGACGACCACCTCGATGGTGTGCTTCTCCTGCTTCTTGAGCTTCGGCGGGTCGGTCAGCTGGATCGTCGCGCCGTCGACCCTGGCCCTGCTGTAGCCCTTGGTCTGGAGATCCGAGAACAGGTCGACGAACTCGCCCTTGCGCTCGCGCACCAGCGGCGAGAGGACCTGGAACCTGCTGCCCTCGGGCAGTTCGAGCACCCGGTCCACGATCGCCTGCGGCGACTGGCGGGTGATCGGGCGGCCGCACTCCGGGCAGTGCGGCTTGCCGATCCTGGCGAACAGCAGCCTGAGGTAGTCGTAGACCTCGGTGATCGTGCCGACCGTGGAGCGCGGGTTGCGCGAGGTCGACTTCTGGTCGATGGAGACGGCCGGGGAGAGGCCCTCGATGAAGTCGACGTCCGGCTTGTCCATCTGGCCGAGGAACTGCCGTGCGTACGAGGACAGCGACTCCACGTAGCGGCGCTGGCCCTCTGCGAAGATCGTGTCGAACGCGAGCGAGGACTTGCCGGAACCGGACAGGCCGGTGAAGACGATGAGCGAATCGCGGGGCAGGTCCAGCGAGACATTGCGGAGATTGTGCTCGCGAGCGCCACGGACGATGAGACGGTCGGCCACGCCGGTCCGCACCTTTCGTTGGGGGATGCAGGGGCGGAGCCCCCTCGCCGGAGTGCCGGGGGTCGCCAGAGCGATGGACTGCTGACTGCTGTACGGGTGTCTGCGGGCGCACGGGGTGCCACGGCCCGCGCGGACGCCGCCGCCCGCAGGCGCACCGGTACGGGCGCCGGGCAGGGGGCATCCGCGCGGCTGTGCACGAGGTGCGTCTACCAGGATGCCTCTTCCGGCGCCGTACCCGAGCCTATAGCACGCGCATTCGATTTACGGCGGGCTTCCGACCTCTTCACCCGATCGAGTGGTCTCCGTCACGCTCCCCGTACAGTGACCCCATGACCTACAGCGGAGCAGTGCGGGTCGGCGGCCCCGCCGACGTGCACGAACTGCCCGACCTGATGATCTCGAAGGTCGCGGTCGGGTCCATGGACAACAACGCCTACCTGCTGCGCTGCCGTGCCACCGGCAGCCAGCTGCTCATCGACGCGGCGGCCGAGTCCGCGACCCTCATCGGCCTCATCGGGGAGGACGGCGTCTCCGCCGTCGTCACCACGCACCGCCACGCCGACCACTGGGGGGCGCTCGCGGAGGTCGTCGAGGCCACCGCGGCACGCACGTACGCCGGACGGTACGACACCGAGGGCATCCCCGTCGCCACCGACGTGCCGGTCGACGACGGCGACACCATCACCTTCGGCGAGATCTCCCTCACCGCGCGCCACCTCGTCGGCCACACGCCCGGCTCCATCGCGCTCGTCTACGACGACCCGCACGGCCACCCGCACGTGTTCACCGGCGACTGCCTCTTCCCCGGTGGCGTGGGCAACACCCACCAGGACCCCGAGGCGTTCGCGAGCCTCCTGCACGACGTCGAGACCAAGCTGTTCGACCCGCTGCCCGACGAGACCTGGGTCTACCCGGGCCACGGCGCCGACACCACGCTCGGCGCCGAGCGGCCCCACCTGCCGGAGTGGCGCGAGCGCGGCTGGTGACCGGCGCGGGCCCGGGGAGCGGGGCCGGTACCGGGGCGCCTGATCCGTCCCGGTATCGTCGCGGACGTTCCCCGCGGCCGCCGCGCCGCACCCCACCCGCACCCCGCCTGGAGCGCCCCCATGCCCGGCCTGCCCGCCCGTACCGCCCGCCGCCGTGCCGTGCTCAGGGGCGCGGCGGCCGCAGGCGCCACCGCGCTCGGCGCGGCCGCCTGCGGTCCGGGCGGCAGGCCCGCGGCGAGCCCCACCCCCACGGCTCCGGTGGACCTCGGGCCGCCCGACGCCGTGCCCGTCGGCGGCGCCAGGCTCTACCGGGACGACCGCGTCGTCGTGTACCGCGAGGCCGACGACACCTACAAGGCGTTCAGCGCGGTCTGCACCCACCAGGGGTGCGTCCTGACGAAGGTGGTGCGCACCACCGGCGAGTGCCCCTGCCACGGCAGCAGGTTCGACGTCACGACCGGCAAGGTCGTGCGTGGCCCCGCCCAGGCGCCGCTGCCGCCCGTGCCGGTCAGGGCCGAGGGCGGCAGGCTCGTCGCGGGCCCCGAGGGCAAGGGCGCGAAGGCGGCGGACGGAGCCTGATCACGCGCGGGACCGTCCGCCTGACTGTCCGTCCCCGCCAGTAGGGTGGCCGTATGGCCGACCCCTCCAGCTACCGCCCCAAGCCGGGAGAGATCCCCGACTCGCCGGGGGTCTACAAGTTCCGCGACGAGCACCGCCGGGTGATCTACGTCGGCAAGGCCAAGAGCCTGCGCCAGCGCCTCGCCAACTACTTCCAGGACCTCTCCGGCCTCCACCCGCGCACGCGCACGATGGTCACCACCGCTGCGTCCGTGGAGTGGACGGTCGTGTCCACCGAGGTCGAGGCGCTCCAGCTGGAGTACTCCTGGATCAAGGAGTTCGACCCGCGGTTCAACGTCAAGTACCGCGACGACAAGAGCTATCCGTACCTCGCCGTCACGCTGAACGAGAAGTTCCCCCGCGTGCAGGTGATGCGCGGCGCCAAGCGCAAGGGCGTGCGCTACTTCGGCCCGTACGGCCACGCCTGGGCGATCCGCGAGACGGTCGACCTGATGCTCCGGGTGTTCCCCGTGCGGACCTGCTCCGCCGGGGTGTTCAGGAACGCCGAGCGCACGGGCCGCCCCTGCCTCCTCGGCTACATCGACAAGTGCTCCGCGCCCTGCGTCGGCCGGATCGAGCCGGAGGACCACCGCGAACTCGCCGAGGAGTTCTGCGACTTCATGGCCGGCCGCACCGGCGCTTACCTGCGCCGCCTGGAGCGGCGGATGGCCGAGGCCGCCGAGGAGATGGAGTACGAGAGGGCGGCGCGCCTGCGCGACGACATAGGGGCGCTGCGGCGCGCCATGGAGAAGAACGCGGTGGTGCTCGCCGACGCCACGGACGCCGACCTGATCGCCGTCGCCGAGGACGAGCTGGAGGCGGCCGTGCAGATCTTCCACGTGCGCGGCGGTCGCGTCCGCGGCCAGCGCGGCTGGGTCACGGACAAGGTCGAGGCCGTCGGCACGGGCGAGCTCGTCGAGCACGCGCTCCAGCAGCTGTACGGGGAGGAGAGCGGCGACGCCGTCCCCAAGGAGGTGCTCGTCCCCGCGCTGCCCGGCGACGACGAGGCGGCGACCGCCGCCGTCGCGCAGTGGCTGAGTGACCGGCGCGGCTCCCAGGTCTCCCTGCGCGTCCCGCAGCGCGGCGACAAGAAGGACCTGATGGCGACGGTCGCGCGCAACGCGCAGCAGGCCCTCGCCCTGCACAAGACCAAGCGGGCGAGCGACCTGACCACCCGCTCGCGCGCCCTGGAGGAGATCGCCGCCGCGCTCGGCCTGGACAGCGCGCCGCTGCGCATCGAGTGCTTCGACATCTCGCACTTCCAGGGCGACGACGTGGTGGCGTCGATGGTCGTCTTCGAGGACGGGCTCGCCCGCAAGAGCGAGTACCGCAGGTTCCAGATCAAGGGCTTCGCCGGGCAGGACGACGTCCGGTCCATGCACGAGGTCATCACCCGCCGCTTCCGCCGCTACCTCCAGGAGAAGGAGCGCACGGGGGAGTGGCCGGAGGGCCGCGACGAGGCGCAGGAGCCCGGCGAGGACGCGGCCCCCGCCCCGGTCCGTGTGATGGTCCGCGCGGAGGCCGCGAGGACCTTGGAGCCCGTACGCGGGGACGGCGCGCCCCCCGCGCCCGGACGGGACCCGGCACAGGACCGCGCAGGCGACGCGCTCGCCGGGCTCCAGGAGCTCCAGGACCTCAAAGACCTCCAGGACCTCAAGGACGACGACGGCAGGCCGAAGCGGTTCGCCTACCCGCCGCAGCTCCTCGTCGTCGACGGCGGACAGCCGCAGGTCGCCGCGGCCAAGCGGGCTTTGGACGAGCTGGGCGTCGACGACGTGGCCGTGTGCGGCCTCGCCAAGCGCCTGGAGGAGGTCTGGCTGCCGGGCGACGACGACCCGGTGGTGCTTCCGCGCTCAAGCGAGGGCCTCTACCTGCTCCAGCGGGTCCGCGACGAGGCGCACCGCTTCGCCATCACCTACCAGCGGCAGAAGCGGGCCAAGCGCATCAGGTCGGGCCCCCTCGACGACGTCCCCGGCCTCGGCGAGGCGAGGAAACAGATACTCGTCAGGCATTTCGGCTCGGTGAAGCGGCTCAGGCAGGCCACAATCGAGCAGATCTGCGAGGTGCCGGGCTTCGGCCGCAAGACCGCCGAGTCCGTGGTGGTGGCCCTCGCCAAGGCGGCCCCGGCCGCACCGGCCGTGAACACGGCCACCGGAGAGATCATGGAAGACGACGGGGACAGCGGGGACGGCGGGCATGACTGACGGCGACCGGGACGACCGGCACAGCGAGCACCAGCACGACGGAGCGGGACGGATGGGCACGGGCGGCGCCCCGCACAGGGGCGGCGCGGGCGCCGAGGGCGCCGGCCAGGAGGAGGCGGGACACGAGCCGGGCATCCCCGAGCTGGTGATCATCTCCGGCATGTCGGGGGCCGGCCGCAGCACCGCGGCCAAGTGCCTCGAGGACCTCGGCTGGTTCGTCGTGGACAACCTCCCGCCTGCGCTCATCCCGACCATGGTCGAGCTCGGCGCGCGCTCCCAGGGCAACGTGGCGCGGATCGCCGTCGTGGTCGACGTGCGCGGCCGGCGCTTCTTCGACAACCTCCGCGAGTCGCTGGCCGACCTGGAGGCCAAGGGCGTCACGCGCAGGATCGTCTTCCTGGAGTCGTCCGACGAGGCGCTGGTCCGCCGCTTCGAGTCGGTGCGGCGCCCGCACCCGCTCCAGGGCGACGGCAGGACCCTCGACGGCATCGTCGCCGAGCGCGACCTGCTGCGGGAGCTGCGCGGCGACGCCGACCTGGTGATCGACACCTCCAGCCTCAACGTGCACGAGCTGCGC
Organism: Streptomyces tremellae; assembly: GCF_039540215.1. Lineage (NCBI taxonomy): Bacteria > Bacillati > Actinomycetota > Actinomycetes > Kitasatosporales > Streptomycetaceae > Streptomyces > Streptomyces tremellae. Next base: position 42,225 of record NZ_BAABEP010000036.1, on the reverse strand, counting down.
GCCAAGCTCGACGCCGGGTTCGCGGGCGAGGAGGAGCCCGAACTGCGGGCCACGGTCATGTCGTTCGGCTACAAGTACGGCCTGCCCGTCGACGCCGACCTGGTCGCGGACTGCCGCTTCCTGCCGAACCCGCACTGGGTACCGGAGCTGCGCCCCTACACCGGGCTCAACGAGGAGGTCGCCGGCTACGTCTTCAGCCAGCCGGGCGCCAAGGAGTTCCTCGACCGCTACACCGAACTCCTCGAACTGGTCGCCTCCGGCTACCGCCGCGAGGGCAAGCGGTACGTGACCATCGCCATCGGCTGTACGGGCGGCAAGCACCGCTCCGTCGCCATGTCGGAGCGCCTCGCCGCGCGCCTCGCCGACGCGGGCATCGAGACGGTCACCGTCCACCGCGACCTGGGGCGCGAGTGACCGGCCGTACGTTCAGGCTGCGCAGGCTGCGCACCGGCACGCCCGCCCTGTCGACGCGCGGACGGGGCGCGCAGCCCAAGGTCGTCGCGCTCGGCGGCGGCCACGGGCTGTCCGCCTCACTCACCTCGCTGCGCCGCATCACCGGCGACCTCACCGCCGTCGTCACCGTCGCGGACGACGGCGGATCGAGCGGTCGCCTGCGCGAGGAACTCGGCGTGCTGCCCCCCGGCGACCTGCGCAAGGCGCTCGCCGCGCTGTGCGGCGACGACGAGTGGGGCCAGACCTGGTCGCACGTCATCCAGCACCGCTTCGCGTCCCAGGGCGACCTGCACGACCACGCCGTGGGCAACCTCCTGATCGTCGCGCTGTGGGAGCAGCTCGGCGACCACGTCAAGGCCCTCGACCTGGTCGGCAAGCTCCTTGGCGCGCACGGCAGGGTGCTGCCGATGTCCGCCGTGCCGCTCGAACTCCAGGCGCTGGTGCGGGGCCACGACCCGGCGCGGCCCGACGAGATCGAGACCGTGCGCGGTCAGGCGACGGTCGCGCTCACCCGCGGCGAGGTCCAGTCGGTCCACCTGGTCCCCGCGGATCCGCCCGCCGTGCCGGAGGCCGTCCAGGCGGTGATGGACGCCGACTGGGTGGTTCTCGGACCCGGCTCCTGGTTCTCCTCGGTGATACCCCACCTCCTCGTCCCCGAACTGCTGACGGCCCTGGTGGAGACCAGGGCGCGACGGGTCCTCTCGCTCAATCTCGCCCCCCAGCCCGGCGAAACGGAGGGGTTCTCACCGCAGCGTCATTTGGAGGTTTTGGCGCGACACGCCCCTAAACTCGCCCTGGACGTGGTGCTGGCCGACAGGGCCGCCGTGCCCGACAGTGACTCCCTCGCCGATGCCGCGAAACGCTTCGGTGCCGCCGTCGAGCTGGCCCCGGTGGCCGCGCGCGACAGCTCCGCGAAGCACGACCCGGAGCTGCTGGCCGCCGCGTACGACCGAATTTTTCGCATGCATGGAAGGATCGGCCCATGGCGATGACGCCAGCGGTGAAGGACGAGATCGCCCGGCTCCCCGTCACCCGGACGTGCTGCAGGAAGGCCGAGGTGTCGGCGATCCTGCGGTTCGCGGGCGGTCTGCACCTGGTCAGCGGCCGCATCGTGATCGAGGCGGAGCTCGACACCAGCATCGCCGCGCGGCGCCTGCGCAAGGACATCCTGGAGATCTTCGGGCACAACTCCGAGCTGGTCGTGATGGCCCCCGGCGGGTTGCGGCGCGGCAGCCGCTACGTCGTTCGGGTGATCACGGGCGGTGACCAGCTGGCCCGGCAGACCGGTCTCGTGGACGGCAGGGGCCGGCCCATCAGGGGCCTGCCGCCGCAGGTCGTCTCGGGGGCGACCTGCGACGCGGAGGCCGCCTGGCGCGGCGCGTTCCTCGCGCACGGCTCGCTCACCGAGCCCGGCAGGTCCTCCTCCCTGGAGGTGACCTGCCCCGGCCCGGAGGCAGCCCTCGCCCTGGTCGGCGCGGCGCGCAGGCTCCAGATCCCGGCGAAGGCCCGCGAGGTCCGGGGCGTCGACCGGGTGGTCGTACGGGACGGGGACGCGATCGGCGCCCTGCTGACGCGGCTCGGGGCGCACGAGTCGGTGCTCGCGTGGGAGGAGCGCCGGATGCGCCGCGAGGTGCGCGCCACGGCCAACCGCCTCGCCAACTTCGACGACGCCAACCTCCGCCGCTCCGCGCGGGCCGCCGTCGCGGCCGGCGCCCGGGTGCAGCGGGCGCTGGAGATCCTCGGCGAGGAGGTGCCCGAGCACCTCGCCGCGGCAGGACGGCTGCGGATGGACCACAAGCAGGCGTCCCTGGAGGAGCTGGGCGCGCTCGCCGACCCGCCGCTCACCAAGGACGCGGTGGCCGGCCGTATCCGCCGGCTGCTGGCCATGGCCGACAAGCGCGCGCAGGACCTGGGCATCCCGGGCACGGAGTCGACGCTGAGCGACGAGATGGCGGACGGCCTGGCCGTCTGAGCGCCGCGGCCGGGCCGCCTCCGGCCACCGGAGTGCGGGGCCGCGCCCCTCGCAGGGCGCGGCGCGGGGTCGTACGTCGTGCCAGGCACCGGGACGCGCGCCCGGCCGAGCGCCCGGCCCACCCGGCACTCTCCCCGGCTCGGGCGCCCGAGCCGGGGCGGTCGCCCCGGCGCCCTCGCGGCCTCGGGCGTCCGAGTACGCCCGCCCGGCGCCCCTGTGCCGTCCCGGCCCCCGGCGGCCGGCCGCGCCCGGCCGCGCTCGGGCCGTCCGGCGCCGCCCCGGCTCCGGGCAGTCGGCCCGGGTGCGCCCGCCGCGCGCATCACATAGGCCAGCCGGTCGGCAGGACCCGCGGGGCCCCGGGCGCGCCCGGCCGCGCGGTCCGGGGCCCGTGGCGGACTCGCCGGGGCCGGTCGCGGCTGGTCCTGCGTCCGCGCGCGGAGCCGGTCGGCGGGGCCGGGAACGGCGCAGGAGGCCCGCCGGATTTCCGCCCATCGGGCCGCGTTCGCGCGCAGGTGAGCGGCCCCGCCGCAGGCCCCCCTCTGATGTCACGGCCCGGGACCGGGGGCGGTAGGGTCGTAGGTGGTCGGGGACATCCCATACAGCTCGCCGGGCGTCGCGACGCACGGCGTACCAACGAGGAGATCGGTTTCGTGACGATCCGCGTAGGCATCAACGGCTTCGGCCGCATCGGGCGTAACTACTTCCGCGCGTTGCTGGAGCAGGGTGCGGACATCGAGATCGTGGCTGTCAACGACCTGGGTGACACCGCGACCACGGCCCACCTGCTGAAGTACGACACCATCCTGGGCCGCCTCAAGGCCGAGGTGACCCACACCGCCGACACCATCACCGTCGACGGCCACACCATCAAGGTCCTCTCCGAGCGCAACCCGGCCGACATCCCCTGGGGCGAGCTGGGCGTCGACATCGTCATCGAGTCGACCGGCATCTTCACGAAGAAGGCCGACGCCGAGAAGCACGTCGCGGGCGGCGCGAAGAAGGTCCTCATCTCGGCTCCGGCCACGGACGAGGACATCACCATCGTGCTGGGCGTCAACGAGGACAAGTACGACCCCGCGAAGCACACCATCATCTCCAACGCCTCCTGCACCACCAACTGTGTGGCGCCGATGGCGAAGGTCATGCTGGAGAACTTCGGCATCGTGTCCGGCCTGATGACCACGGTCCACGCCTACACGAGCGACCAGCGCCTCCAGGACTTCCCGCACCGCGACCTGCGCCGTGCCCGCGCCGCGGCCGAGAACATCATCCCGGCGAGCACCGGCGCGGCCAAGGCCCTCGGCCTGGTCATCCCGGAGCTGGCAGGCAAGCTCAACGGCATGGCGATGCGGGTGCCCGTCCCGACGGGCTCCGTCACCGACCTGGTCGTCGAGACCGAGCGCGCGGTGACCAAGGACGAGGTCAACGCCGCGTTCCAGAAGGCCGCAGAGGGCCAGCTCAAGGCCTACCTCTCGTACACCGAGGACCCGATCGTCTCCTCGGACATCGTCAACTGGCCCGCCTCCTGCACCTTCGACTCCTCCCTGACGATGGTTCAGGGCAAGAGCGTGAAGATCATCGGTTGGTACGACAATGAGTGGGGCTACTCCAACCGCCTCGTGGACCTCACCGCCTTCGTCGGCAACCAGCTCTGATCCGTACGGCACGAGCCCAGGGCCCGGCCCGCGCAGCGTCGCGGAGCACGGGCCCTGTGGCCTGTCGGCAGCCCTGAGGAGACCAGGAGACCCATGAGGACGATCGAAGAACTTCTGGCGGACGGCGTACGCGGCAGGCGCGTCTTCGTGCGCGCCGACCTGAACGTGCCCCTGTCCGGCACCGCCATCACCGACGACGGCCGCATCCGGGCCGTCGAGCCGACGGTCGCCCGCCTCGCGGAGGCCGGCGCGCGCGTGATCGTCGCCTCGCACCTCGGCCGCCCCAAGGGCGCGCCCGACCCCGCCTTCTCGCTGGCGCCCGCCGCCGCCCGCCTCGGCGAACTCCTCGGCAAGGACGTGGCGTTCGCGACCGACACGGTCGGCGATTCCGCCCGGGGGACCGTGGCGGACCTCAAGGACGGCCAGGTGGCCGTGCTGGAGAACCTGCGCTTCAACCCCGGCGAGACCGCGAAGGACGACGCCGAGCGCGGCGCCTTCGCCGACCGGCTCGCCGCCCTCGCGGACCTGTACGTCGGCGACGGCTTCGGCGCCGTGCACCGCAAGCACGCCTCCGTCTACGACCTGCCGGCCCGCCTCCCGCACGCCGCGGGCTTCCTCATCGCCACCGAGGTCGGTGTCCTGAAGAAGCTCACCGAGGACGTCGCGCGCCCCTACGCCGTCGTGCTCGGCGGCGCCAAGGTCTCCGACAAGCTCGGCGTCATCGACCACCTCCTGGAGAAGGCCGACCGCATCCTCATCGGCGGCGGCATGGCCTTCACCTTCCTCAAGGCCCAGGGCCACGAGGTCGGTTCCTCGCTGCTCCAGGAGGACCAGATCCCCGCGGTGCGGGAGTACCTCAAGCGGGCCGACGAGCGCGGCGTGGAGTTCGTGCTCCCCGTCGACCTGAAGGTCGCCGCCGAGTTCCCCGACCTGAAGACCAAGGCGCCCGCCCACCCCGAGACCGTGCGCGCCGACGCCATGCCCGCGGGGAAGATGGGCCTCGACAACGGCCCGGAGACCTGCGCGCTCTACGCGTCGAAGCTCGCCGACGCGGCCACGGTCTTCTGGAACGGGCCGATGGGCGTCTTCGAACACCCGGACTACGCCGAGGGCACCAGGGCCGTGGCCCAGGGCCTGCTCGACTCCTCCGCCTTCACCGTCGTCGGCGGCGGCGACTCCGCGGCCGCCGTGCGGACGCTGGGCTTCGACGAGTCGGCGTTCGGCCACATCTCGACCGGCGGCGGCGCCAGCCTCGAATACCTCGAAGGCAAGACGCTCCCCGGCCTCGCCGCACTGGAGGACTGACCTTCCCATGACCGCAACACCCGAGAGCACCGGCCGCACCCCGCTGATGGCGGGCAACTGGAAGATGAACCTCAACCACCTGGAGGCCATCAGCCAGGTGCAGAAGCTGGCCTTCGGCCTGAACGACAAGGACTTCGCGGCCGTCGAGGTCGCCGTCCTGCCGCCGTTCACCGACCTGAGGTCCGTCCAGACCCTGATCGACGGCGACAAGCTCAAGATCAAGTACGGCGCGCAGGACATCTCCGCGCACGACTCGGGCGCGTACACGGGCGAGATCTCCGGCCCGATGCTCGCCAAGCTGAAGTGCTCGTACGTCGTCGTCGGCCACTCGGAGCGGCGCCAGTACCACGGCGAGACCGACGAGCTGTGCAACGCCAAGGTCAAGGCCGCCTACCGGCACGGCCTCACCCCGATCCTGTGCGTCGGCGAGCCCGAGTCCGTGCGCGAGGCGGGCGGCCACGTCGCCCACACCCTCGCCCAGGTCGAGGGCGGCCTGAGGGACGTCACGGCCGAGCAGGCCGAGACGCTCGTCATCGCCTACGAGCCGGTCTGGGCCATCGGCACCGGCAAGACCTGCGGCGCCGACGACGCCCAGGAGGTGTGCGGCGCCATCCGCGGCAAGATCGCGGAGCTGTACGCGCAGGATGTCGCGGACAAGGTGCGCATCCAGTACGGCGGCTCGGTCAAGTCGGGCAACGTCGCCGGGATCATGGCGCAGCCCGACATCGACGGCGCCCTCGTCGGCGGCGCCTCGCTGGACACGGACGAGTACGTCAAGATCGTGCGCTTCCGCGACCAGTGAGTGTGCCGTAGTACGGATTCGTCGTACCCTTGCGGGGGCCGGCCCCGGACGCGAACGTCCGGCGGCGGGCCCCCGCAGTGCGCGGCGGGCGGTGCGACCGCCCGGGCCGCCGCACGTCCTGTCCGTCCTGTCCGATCCGCTTGTCCGAGGAAGTTGGTTCAGCCGTGGTTCTGGGGTTCTCGATCGCCCTCATCGTCTTCAGCCTGCTGCTGATGCTGCTGGTGCTGATGCACAAGGGCAAGGGCGGCGGCCTCTCCGACATGTTCGGTGGCGGCATGCAGTCCTCCGTGGGCGGCTCCTCGGTCGCGGAGCGCAACCTCGACCGGATCACGGTCGTCGTCGCCCTCCTGTGGGTGGCGTGCATCGTGGTGCTCGGCCTGGTGATCAAGCTCAAGGGCTGAGCGCGCGCGGGTACCGCCCTGCCCGGCGCGGCCTATCATGAGGGTCCGCGCCCGGCGCGAGGGGCAGCAACTCCCTTGACTGGACGCGTGTTCGGCGCTCTCTAGACTGGGGCGCCCAGGGGCGCCCGGCCGTCGGGGAGCCCGGCAGCGCAGCTGCCGTTCGATGCTTTGCGGCACCATCACGCAGGGAGTTACGACCGTGGCAAGTGGCAACGCGATCCGGGGCAGCCGGGTCGGAGCGGGGCCGATGGGCGAGGCCGAGCGCGGCGAGTCCGCGCCCCGCCTGCGCATCTCCTTCTGGTGCTCCAACGGGCATGAGACCCAGCCGAGCTTCGCCAGCGACGCGCAGGTCCCCGAGACGTGGGACTGCCCCCGCTGCGGCTTCCCGGCCGGACAGGACCAGGACAACCCGCCGGACCCGCCGCGCACCGAGCCCTACAAGACGCACCTCGCGTACGTGCGGGAGCGGCGCAGCGACGCGGACGGCGAGGCGATCCTCGCCGAGGCGCTCGCGAAGCTGCGCGGCGAGATCTGACGCGGAGGACCGGCCGGGACACCCCAGGGGTGCCCGGCCGGACGGGTCCGTGCCCGCCGGCCCCTCGGCCGTCCGCCTGATCAATTAGGTTGGAAGCCGAACAGGGGCACGCATCGAGGCACGAGAAGAAGTGGGCTGATCCGACATGAACGCTTACGGGGCTCGCACCAGGCTGGACAAGCTGCCCGAGTGGGCCGCGCTCGCCAAGCACCGCGAACAGTTCGGCGACACGCACCTGCGGGAGCTGTTCGACTCGCGCCCCGCGCGGGGCACCGAGTACACGGCGCGGGTCGGCGACCTCCGCGTGGACTACTCGAAGCACCTGGTGACGGACGAGACGCTGGCGCTGCTGCGGGACCTCGCGAAGGCCACGGGCGTCGCGGAGCTGCGGGACGCCATGTTCCGCGGCGAGAAGATCAACACCACCGAGGACCGCGCCGTCCTGCACGTCGCGCTGCGCGCCCCGCGCGACGCGGTCATCGAGGTCGACGGGGAGAACGTCGTACCGGCCGTGCACGCGGTCCTCGACAAGATGTCCGACTTCGCCGGGCGGGTGCGCTCCGGCGCGTGGACCGGGCACACCGGCAGGCCCATCAAGAACGTCGTCAACATCGGCATCGGCGGCTCCGACCTCGGCCCCGCCATGGCCTACGAGGTCCTGCGCACCTTCACCCGCCGCGACCTCACCGTCCGCTTCGTCTCCAACGTCGACGGCGCCGACCTGTACGAGGCGGTGCGCGACCTCGACGCGGCCGAGACGCTGTTCATCATCGCGTCCAAGACGTTCACGACGATCGAGACCATCACCAACGCGACCTCCGCGCGCCAGTGGCTCCTCGGCGAGCTGGGCGCGGGGCAGGAGGCGGTGGCCAAGCACTTCGTGGCGCTGTCCACCAACGCGGGCAAGGTCGCCGACTTCGGCATCGACACGGACAACATGTTCGAGTTCTGGGACTGGGTCGGCGGCCGCTACTCGTACGACTCGGCCATCGGGCTCTCCCTGATGATCGCGATCGGCCCCGACCGCTTCCGCGAGATGCTCGACGGCTTCCACACCGTCGACGAGCACTTCCGCACCGCGCCGCCCGAGTCCAACGTGCCGCTGCTGCTCGGCCTGCTGGGCGTCTGGTACGGCTCGTTCTTCGACGCCCAGACCCACGCGGTCCTGCCGTACAGCCACTACCTGTCGAAGTTCACCGCCTACCTCCAGCAGCTGGAGATGGAGTCCAACGGCAAGTCCGTGGACCGTCAGGGCAAGCCCGTCGACTGGCAGACGGGCCCCGTCGTGTGGGGCACCCCGGGCACCAACGGGCAGCACGCGTACTACCAGTTGATCCACCAGGGCACCAAGGTCATCCCGGCGGACTTCATCGGCTTCGCCCGCCCCTGCGCGGACCTGCCGGCCCCCCTCGCCGCGCAGCACGACCTGCTGATGGCCAACTTCTTCGCGCAGACCCAGGCGCTCGCCTTCGGCAAGACGCCCGACGAGGTGCGCGCGGAGGGCGTCGCCGGGGAACTCGTGCCGCACAAGACCTTCCGCGGCAACCACCCGACGACGACCGTCCTCGCGCCCGACCTGACGCCCTCGGTGCTCGGCCAGCTGATCGCGCTGTACGAGCACAAGGTCTTCGTGCAGGGCGCCGTCTGGAACATCGACTCCTTCGACCAGTGGGGCGTCGAGCTCGGCAAGGTGCTCGCCAAGAACATCGAGCCCGTCCTCACCGGCGAGAAGTCCGCCGAGGGGCTCGACTCCTCGACGACCGGGCTCGTCGCCCTCTACCGCTCGCTGCGCGGCCGCTGACCGATGACGACGGGGGCGCAGGCGGCCGGGTCCGCGCACACGGCGCCGCACCAGGGGCCCGGCGGTCCCGCCGCGCAGTACCGGCTGCGGCCGCCCAGCAGGGCGCTCGACCCGCGCGCCGTCGCCTGGTGGCGCACCCAGTGGCTGCTGGCCGCGGCGGGCCCGGCCGCGCTGCTCGCCCTCCTCGGCGCGCTCGTCGGGCCCGCGCGGGGGCAGCTGCTCACGGCCGCGGTCGCCGTCGCGGCCGCGGGCCTCGCCTGCGCGGCCACGCTGCCGCGCTGGTGGTACCGGGTGCACCGGTGGGAGGTCACCGACGACGCGGTCTACGTGCGCTCCGGGTTCCTCTGGCAGGAGTGGCGGGTCGCGCCGATGTCCCGCATCCAGACCGTGGACACCGTGCGCGGCCCCCTGGAACAGCTGTTCCGCCTGTCGACCGTCACGGTGACCACGGCGTCCGCGAAGGGGGCCGTGCACATCAGGGGCCTCGACCGGGACACGGCCGCGGGCCTGGCCGAGCGCCTCACCCGCATCACCCAGGAGACCCCGGGCGACGCCACATGAAGGCCGACGCGGCGGAGGCGGACGGGCGGACCGCGCCGCCGGGCCCCGGGAGGGCCGCGCGGTGGCGGCGCCTCGACCCGCGGACGTACATCGTCACGGCACTGGTCCTCGCCGGTGTCGTCGTCACCGCGGGCGTGCCCGCCGGGCTCGGCGTCACGGCCGCCCTCGGCGTGGCACACGCCACGCTGTGGACGGTGGCGGGCGCCGTGCTCGTCACCGCGCTCGGCACCGGCGTCGACTACGTGCGCTGGCGCCGCACCGGCTACCGCGTCGGCCCCGAGCGCGCCGAGCTCCGTCAGGGCCTGCTGCTGGTGAAGCGCCGCTCGCTGCCGCTGGAGCGCATCCGGACCGTCGACCTCACCGCCAACCCGCTGCTGCGGGTGTTCGGCCTGGTCACCGTACGGATCGGCACCGGCGAGCACGCCCGCGACGGCGCCCTCGAACTGGAGTCGGTGGCCCGCGCCGAGGGCGAGCGGCTGCGGCGGGAGCTCCTCGCGCACCCCCCGGCGCCGCAGGCGCCGCCGCCCGACGAGGGCACGCTCGGCTCGATACGGCCCGCCTGGGTGCTGTACGCGCCCGTCTCGTTCCTCTCCCCGCTGCTCGCCGGCGCCTCCGCGGGCGGCCTGCTCCAGATCAGCGACTGGTTCGGGGCGCAGCGCGACGTGATCGGACTGGTGGCGCGCTGCTTCCGGCACGCGCCGCTCGGGTGGGCCGTCGCGGGCTCGGCGGGGGCCGCGCTGGCCGCAGGGGCGGTCGGCGCGCTCGGCGTGTGGACCGAGATGTGGTGGAACCACCGCCTTGAGCGCGAGCCGGGCGGCACGCTGCGGGTGCGGCGCGGCCTGTTCACCGCGCGGTCGGTCTCCGTCGAGGAGCGGCGGCTGCGGGGTGTCGAAGTGGTGGAGCCGCTCGGCGTACGGCTGCTCCGCGCCGCGCGGGTCGACGCGGTCGCGACGGGGCTCGTGCACAAGGAGGCCCGGGAGAGGCACGTCGACCACCGCAACCTGCTGCCCGCCGCGCCGCGCGCCGTCGCCCATCAGGTCGCCGCGCGGGTGCTCAGGGAACCGGTGCCGCCCACGGCCGCCCCGCTGGCCGCGCACCCGGCGGCGGCCGGGGGCAGGCGGCTGCGCCGGGCGCTGGCCGCGGCGCTCGTGCCGGTCGGCCTCGCCGTCGTGCTCGGCCCCTGGTGGGCGGCGGTGTGCGTGGCGACCGTCGCGCTGCCCGTGGCGGCGGCGCTGGCCCGGAGCGCGTACCGGGCCCTGGGACACCGCCTGAGCGGCCCCTACCTGGTGGCACGCTCCGGCGCGGTCCGCAGGTCCACGGTGGCGCTGCAGCGCTCGGGGGTGATCGGCTGGACCGTACGGCAGTCGTACGTCCAGCGCAGGGCCGGGCTCGTCACGCTCACCGCGACCACGGCGGCGGGCCGGGGCCGCTACCGCGTGCCGGACGCCGCGGAGTCCGAGGCGCTGGCCTTCGCGGAGGAGGCCGTACCCGGCCTGCTGGCCCCGTTCCTCACGCCGTGGCCGCCGCACGGTCCCTGACGGGCGTCGCCCCTCGGGGAGGGCAGCAGGCGGGCGGTGCCCGGTTTCAGGCCGCGCCGCGCCCGCCGAGCTGGATGCCCGCCATCCGCTTCCACTCGTACGGGCCCGTGACGACCTTCGCGGCGAGCTCGCCGTCGAAGGACTCCCGCAGTTCGAGCCCCGCCTGCCCGGCCGCCCTGCGGGCGACCTCGTCGGACGGCGCCACGAGGTCGCCCCAGCCGCCGTCCGCGCCGACCAGCACGATGCGGGTGCCCCGCCTGCCGAGGTACGCGACCTGGCCCTCGGCGCCGCCGTGCCGCGCCGCGAACGCGCCGATCCGTCTGGCGAGCCGTGCCGCGCTCCGCGCAGCCCGCGCCGCCCGCCGCCGCTCCGCGGGATCCACGCCGGCCCCGCCCTCGGCCCGCGCGCCGGACTCGCCCGTGGGCGCGCCCTTCCCGTCCCCGCCCTCGGCCTTGGCGGCCGGCTCCGCTTCCGGGGCCGCGGCCCTCGACGTGGTCTTCTCGGCCGCAGCCTCAGCCTTGGCGGCGGGCTTCTCCGCCGCGCCCCCGGCCTTCGCGGCGGGCCCAGCCCCGGCCTCCGGGGTGGCCGCCGCCGCGTCCGCCTCCGGCGCGGGCTTCGCGTCCGCGGCCTCGGCCCGTGCGGCGGGCTCCGGCTCGGACTCGGCCCGCGGGGCGGTCTCGCGCGTGGTCGCGGGCCTGTCGGCCGCAGCCTCCGTCTTCGCGGCGGACCCAGCCCCAGGCTCCTCGGTGGCCGCCGCCGCGTCCGCCTTCGGCGCCGCCGCCGGTGCGGACGTGGACGTCGCCTCCGCTGCGGGCGGCCCCGCCGGCTTCGTGTCCCCGGGCGTACCGGCGTCTTCGGCGTCCGTGGCGCCCTTGTCTTCGCTCTCTGCCATGTGCGAAGGCTACCCACGGGTAGCGGGTACGGCGACGCCCCGGGCGCGTGGTGTGGGCCACGCGATCACCGGGGCGCCGGGGAGCGTACGGGTCAGCGCAGGAACGGGTCCACGGCCACCGCGACGAACAGCAGCGACACGTAGGTGATGGACCAGTGGAACAGGCGCATCTCCTTGAGCTTCGCGCCCGTCACGCCCGCGTTGGCGCGCGCCCTGAGGCGGTGCGCCTCCATGAGCCACCACGCGCCGGACAGCGCCGCGACCGCCGTGTAGAACCAGCCCGTGTACCCGAGCGGGGTGAGCGTCAGCGAGACCAGGACCATGACCCAGCTGTAGACCACGACCTGCTTGGCGACCGCCTTGTTCGTGGCGATGGCGGGCAGCATCGGCACGCCCACCCGCTCGTAGTCGTCGCGCACGCGCATCATCAGGACCCAGGTGTGCGGCGGCGTCCAGAAGAAGATGACGACGAAGAGGACGACCGCGGCCCATGACATCGAGTCCGTCACGGCGGACCAGCCGATGAGCACCGGCATGCAGCCCGCGATGCCGCCCCAGACCACGTTCTGTGACGTACGGCGCTTGAGGCCGAGGGTGTAGACGAAGACGTAGAAAAGCAGCGCGCCGAGCGCCATCGCCGCCGACAGCCAGTTGACCAGCAGACCGAACCAGAGCGTCGAGACCGCCGCGAGTGCGATGCCGAATACGAGCGCCTCGCGCGGCGAGACCATTCCGGTCACGATGGGCCGCTGGGACGTCCGGTCCATCAGAGCGTCGATATCACGGTCGATATACATGTTCAGCGCGTTGGCGCCGCCCGCGGAGAGGTAACCGCCGAGGCAGGTCGCGAGCACCAGCCACAGATCGGGCACGCCCCCGGCCGCGAGGAACATCACCGGCACGGTGGTGATCAGCAGCAGCTCGATGATCCGCGGCTTCGTCAGCTCCACGAATGCCCTGACGCGGGCTCCGAACGGCCGTTGGGCCCTCGGGCTCGACGTCGCGGCGACCCCTGCGGGTCGGGACTCGACGGCCGTCACGTACACCCCTGACAGAGAAATCCCAGCAAGTCCCGGGCGTCGTGAAGCCCCGGTGAAGCCTTGCGCGTACCACGCCACTCTAGACGTTGCCCAGATGCCGTCCCCCGCGGGGGTCGCTCGTGTTGGGGGTGCTCAAAGGCGCGGCGAACGGCTCATCGGGAGGCGGACTTCCGGCCGAGACCGCACCCTGGGAATGCACGGGAAATACAGGGGAAATGCGTGCGCGGTCGGCCACGGGCGCAAGGGTAGGCTCGACACCGATCCGGTGCGCCCGCAGGACACCGGCCGCGACATGTGGAGAGGAGCCCTGACTCAGGGTGAGCACCAAGCCGACCACCACAGACCTCAAGTGGACAGAGCTGGACCAGAGGGCGGTCGACACCGCCCGAGTCCTGGCAGCGGATGCCGTGCAGAAGGTCGGCAACGGCCATCCCGGTACGGCGATGAGCCTGGCCCCCGCCGCGTACACCCTCTTCCAGAAGGTGATGCGGCACGACCCCGCCGACGCCGACTGGACGGGCCGCGACCGGTTCGTGCTGTCCGCCGGGCATTCGTCCCTGACCCTCTACATCCAGCTCTACCTGGCCGGCTTCGGCCTTGAGCTGGACGACCTGAAGGCCCTGCGGACCTGGGGCTCCAAGACGCCGGGGCACCCGGAGTACGGCCACACCACCGGTGTCGAGACGACGACGGGCCCCCTCGGCCAGGGCGTCGCCAACGCCGTCGGCATGGCCATGGCCTCCCGGTACGAGCGCGGCCTCTTCGACCCGGACGCAGAGCAGGGCACCTCCCCGTTCGACCACTACATCTACGCGATCGCGGGCGACGGCTGCCTCGAAGAGGGCATCTCGGCCGAGGCGTCCTCCCTCGCGGGCCATCAGAAGCTCGGCAACCTGATCCTGCTGTGGGACGACAACCACATCTCGATCGAGGGCGACACCGAGGTCGCGATCAGCGAGGACACCGTCAAGCGGTACGAGGCGTACGGCTGGCACGTCCAGCGCGTCCAGCCGAAGGCGGACGGCGACCTCGACCCGCACGCGCTGTACGCGGCGATCCAGGAGGCCAAGGCCGTCACCGACCGGCCGTCCTTCATCGCGATGCGTTCGATCATCGCCTGGCCCGCCCCGCACGCGCAGAACACCGAGGCCGCGCACGGCTCGGCGCTCGGCGCCGACGAGGTCGCCGCGACCAAGCGCGTCCTCGGCTTCGACCCCGAGCAGAGCTTCGCCGTCGCCGACGAGGTCGTCGCGCACACCCGCAAGGCCCTCGACCGGGGCCGCGAGGCGCGGGCCGAGTGGGAGAAGTCGTTCGCCGCCTGGCGCACCGCCAACCCCGAGCACGCGGCGACCTTCGACCGGGTCGCGTCCGGCACCCTCCCCGAGGGCTGGGAGGACGCGCTGCCCGTCTTCGAGACCGGCACGTCCCTCGCCACCCGCGCCGCGTCCGGCAAGATCCTGCAGGCGCTCGGCCCGATCGTGCCCGAGCTGTGGGGCGGCTCCGCCGACCTCGCGGGCTCGAACAACACGACGTTCGACAAGAACTCGTCGTTCCTCCCGGTCGGCAACCCGCTGCCGGAGGCGGACCAGTACGGCCGCACGATCCACTTCGGCATCCGCGAGCACGCCATGGCCGCGGCGATGAACGGCATCACCCTGCACGGCAACACCCGTGTGTACGGCGGTACGTTCCTCATCTTCTCGGACTACATGCGCAACTCCGTGCGCCTGTCCGCGCTGATGCACCTGCCGGTCACGTACGTGTGGACGCACGACTCCATCGGCCTCGGCGAGGACGGCCCCACGCACCAGCCGGTCGAGCAGCTGGCCTCGCTGCGCGCGATCCCCGGCCTGAACATCGTCCGCCCCGCCGACCCGAACGAGACGGTCATCGCGTGGCGCGAGATCCTGCGCCGCTACACCAAGGAGTACGGCAAGGGCCACCCGCACGGCCTCGCGCTCACCCGCCAGGGCGTGCCGACCTACGCGCCGAACGAGGACGCGGCCCGCGGCGGCTACGTGCTCGCGGAGGCCGAGGGCGGCGCGCCGCAGGTCGTGCTGATCGCCACCGGATCCGAGGTGCAGCTCGCCGTCGCGGCCCGCGAGCAGCTCCAGTCCGAGGGGGTCGCCACGCGCGTCGTGTCGATGCCGTCGGTCGAGTGGTTCGAGGAGCAGGACCAGGGGTACCGGGAGTCCGTGCTGCCGCCGTCCGTGAAGGCGCGGGTCGCGGTCGAGGCCGGTGTCGGCCTGACCTGGTACCGGTACGTGGGCGACGCGGGCCGGGTCGTCTCGCTTGAGCACTTCGGCGCCTCCGCGGACGGCAAGGTCCTCTTCCGCGAGTTCGGCTTCACGCCCGAGGCCGTGGCCGCCGCGGCGCGGGAATCTCTGGCCGCCGCCGCACGCTGACGCCTGTACACGACAAGTAGGAGATGCAACCGACATGACAGACGCACTGAAGCGCCTCTCCGACGAAGGCGTAGCGATCTGGCTGGACGACCTGTCGCGCAAGCGGATCACCTCGGGCAACCTCGCCGAGCTGATCGACGAGCAGCACGTGGTGGGCGTCACGACGAACCCGTCGATCTTCCAGAAGGCGATCTCCCAGGGCGACGGGTACGACACCCAGCTCACCGAGCTCGCGGCCCGCAGGGTGACCGTCGAGGAAGCCATCCGGATGATCACCACGGCCGACGTCCGCGACGCCGCGGACATCCTGCGCCCGACGTTCGACGCGACGGGCGGCCAGGACGGCCGGGTCTCCATCGAGGTGGACCCGCGTCTCGCGCACAACACGCTGGCGACGATCGCCGAGGCCAAGCAGCTCGCCTGGCTGGTGGACCGGCCGAACACGCTGATCAAGATCCCGGCGACCGAGGCGGGCCTGCCTGCGATCACCGAGACCATCGCCCGCGGCATCAGCGTCAACGTGACCCTGATCTTCTCGCTCGAGCGCTACCGCAAGGTCATGGACGCCTACCTGACCGGCCTTGAGAAGGCCAAGGCGGCCGGCCTCGACCTCTCGACGATCTACTCCGTGGCGTCGTTCTTCGTCTCCCGCGTCGACACCGAGATCGACAAGCGCCTCGACGCGCTCGGCACGGACGAGGCCAAGGCGGCCCGCGGCAAGGCCGCCGTCGCCAACGCCCGGCTGGCCTACGAGGCGTACGAGGAGGTCTTCAGCAGCGACCGCTGGGCCGCCCTCGACCGCGAGCGGGCCAACAAGCAGCGTCCGCTGTGGGCCTCCACGGGCGTCAAGGACAAGGCGTACAAGGACACCATGTACGTCGACGACCTGGTCGCGCCGAACACGGTGAACACCATGCCAGAGGCGACCCTCGAAGCGGTCGGCGACCACGGCGGCGTCACCGGTGACACCGTCCGCGGCACCTACGACCAGGCCCGTGCCGACCTGGCCGCCGTGGAGAAGCTGGGGATCTCCTACGACGAGGTCGTCCGGCTGCTTGAGGAAGAGGGCGTCGAGAAGTTCGAGGCGTCCTGGACGGACCTGCTCAAGTCGACCGAGGCGGAGCTCAAGCGCCTCGCCCCCTCGGAGGGCTGATCCCCTTGACCGCAACACACGGAGCCAACCCGCTCCGTGACGCCGCGGACCGGAGGCTCCCGCGCATCGCGGGGCCTTCGGGCCTGGTCATCTTCGGTGTCACGGGGGACCTGTCCCGCAAGAAGCTGATGCCGGCCGTCTACGACCTGGCCAACCGCGGCCTGCTGCCGCCCGGCTTCTCGCTCATCGGCTTCGCCCGCCGCGACTGGGAGGACGAGGACTTCGCCCAGGTCGTCCACGACGCCGTCAAGGAGCACGCGCGCACGTCGTTCCGCGAGGAGGTCTGGCAGCAGCTGAGCCAGGGCATGCGGTTCGTGCAGGGCACCTTCGACGACGACGAGGCGTTCAACACGCTGAAGTCGACCATCGACGACCTCGACAAGTCCCAGGGCACGGGCGGCAACTTCGCCTTCTACCTGTCGGTGCCGCCGAAGTTCTTCCCCAAGGTCGTGCAGCAGCTCAAGAAGCACGGGCTCGCCGACCAGAAGGAGGGCTCCTGGCGCCGCGCCGTCATCGAGAAGCCCTTCGGCCACGACCTCAAGTCCGCGAAGGAGCTCAACGCGGTCGTCCACGAGGTCTTCCCGCCGAACGAGGTCTTCAGGATCGACCACTACCTCGGCAAGGAGACCGTCCAGAACATCCTGGCGCTCCGCTTCGCCAACACCCTCTTCGAGCCGATCTGGAACCGCTCGTACGTCGACCACGTGCAGATCACCATGGCCGAGGACATCGGCATCGGCGGCCGTGCCGGCTACTACGACGGCATCGGCGCCGCCCGCGACGTCATCCAGAACCACCTGCTCCAGCTGATGGCGCTGACCGCGATGGAGGAGCCCGCCTCCTTCGACGCGGACGCGCTGGTCGCGGAGAAGACCAAGGTCCTCGGCGCCGTGCGGCTGCCGAAGGACCTGGCGGCCGACACCGTGCGCGGCCAGTACGCCGCGGGCTGGCAGGGCGGCGAGCGTGCCGTCGGCTACCTCGAAGAGGACGGCATCGACCCCAAGTCGAAGACCGACACCTACGCGGCGGTCAAGCTGGAGATCGAGAACCGGCGCTGGGCGGGTGTGCCCTTCTACCTGCGCACCGGCAAGCGCCTCGGCCGCCGCGTCACCGAGATCGCGGTCGTCTTCCAGCGTGCCCCGCACTCGCCCTTCGACCACACCGCCACCGACGAGCTGGGGCAGAACGCCCTGGTCATCCGGGTCCAGCCGGACGAAGGCGTGACCATGCGCTTCGGCTCGAAGGTCCCCGGCACCTCCATGGAGGTACGGGACGTCTCGATGGACTTCCAGTACGGCGAGTCCTTCACGGAGTCGAGCCCCGAGGCGTACGAGCGGCTCATCCTCGACGTGCTGCTCGGCGACGCCAACCTCTTCCCCCGCACGGAGGAGGTCGAGCTGTCCTGGAAGATCCTCGACCCGATCGAGGACTTCTGGGACAAGCACGGCAGGCCCGCCCAGTACGAGTCCGGGACCTGGGGCCCCGCCGAGGCGGACGAAATGCTCGCACGAGACGGACGGAGCTGGCGGCGGCCATGAAGATCGACCTCACGGACACCACGTCCAGCAAGATCAACAAGGCGCTGGTGCAGGGCCGCAGGGCCATCGGGTCACCGTCGGTCGGCATGGTCCTCACCCTCGTCGTCGTCACCGACGAGGAGAACGCGTACGACGCCCTCAAGGCGGCGAGCGACGCCTCACGCGAGCACCCCTCGCGGATGCTCGTCGTCGTCAAGCGCCCCTCGCGCTCCCCGCGCGACCGCGCCAACGCGCGCCTCGACGCCGAGGTGCGGGTCGGCGAGGACGCCGGCATCGGCGAGACGGTCGTCCTGCGGCTGTACGGCGAGGTCATCGACCACGCCCAGTCGGTGGTGCTGCCGCTGCTGCTGCCCGACGCGCCCGTCGTCGCCTGGTGGCCCGTCGACGCGCCGGCCAACCCGGCCAAGGACCCGCTGGGCGCGCTCGCCCAGCGCCGCGTCACGGACTCGTTCGCCGCGCAGAACCCGGTCGAGGAGCTCAAGAAGCGCGCCTCCGTCTACACGCCGGGCGACACCGACCTCGCCTGGAGCAGGATCACCCCCTGGCGCTCCATGCTCGCCGCCGCACTCGACCAGGTGACCTGCAAGGTCAGCTCCGTCGAGGTGGAGGGTGAGCAGGACAACCCGAGCTGCGAGCTGCTCGCCATGTGGCTCGCCGACCGCCTCGGCGTGCCGGTCAGGCGCGCGGTCTCCAAGGGACCGGGCCTCACCGCCGTCCGGATGGAGACGACCTGCGGCCCGGTCGCCATCGACCGCGCGGACGGCTCCCTCGCCACGCTCTCCATCGAGGGCCAGCCCGACCGCGCCGTCGCGCTCAACCGCCGCGACACGGCCGAGCTGATCGCGGAGGAGCTGCGCAGGCTCGATCCCGACGACACCTACGCGGCGACGCTGCGCTTCGGCGTGGACCGGCTGCGGGAGGCCTCGGCTGACGCGGGCCAGGGGAAGGACGGCGCGGCCCCGGCACCCGTGAAGAAGACGGCGGCCAGGAAGGCGGCGTCGAAGTGAGCACCACGCCCCAGCTCGTCGTCCACCGCGACAAGGAGCTGATGGCGTGCGCCACCGCCGCGCGGCTGATCACGAAGATCGTGGACGCGCAGGCCTCGCGCGGCTCCGCCTCGATCGTCCTGACCGGCGGCCGCAACGGCAACGGCCTGCTGGCCGCGCTCGCGTCGTCCCCGGCGCGTGACGCGGTCGACTGGGCCCGCCTCGACCTGTGGTGGGGCGACGAGCGCTTCCTCCCCGAGGGCGACGGCGAGCGCAACGCCACCCAGGCGCGTGCGGCGCTGCTCGACAGCGTGCCGCTCGACCCGAAGCGGGTGCACGCGATGCCCGCCTCGGACGGCCCCTACGGCAGCGACATCGAGGCGGCGGCCGCCGCCTACGCCGCCGAGCTGGCCGCGGCCGCGCGCCCCGAGGACCACGCGAAGGTCCCCTCCTTCGACGTCCTGATGCTGGGGGTGGGCCCCGACACGCATGTCGCGTCCCTCTTCCCCGAGCTGCCGGGCGTACGGGAGAAGGAGCGCACGGTCGTCGCGGTGCACGGCGCGCCCAAGCCGCCGCCGCTGCGGATCTCCTTCACGCTGCCCGCGATCAGGGCCGCGCACGAGGTGTGGCTGCTGGCAGCGGGCGAGGACAAGGCGGAGGCGGCGGAGATCGCGCTCTCCGGTGCGGGGGAGCTCCAGGCGCCCGCGGCGGGCGCCACCGGCCGCTCCCGCACGCTCTGGCTGATGGACGAGGCGGCGGCGTCGAAGCTGCCCCGCGCGCTCTACCCGCCGGCGTCGCCCTGACGCCCGTACGCACCACCCGTACCGCGCACGACGGCCCGGTCCCACCCCCGCGGGGGAGGGACCGGGCCGTCGGCCGTACGGCGGGCGGCGGCCGCGGTCAGACCGTGGCGGCGAGCGGCGGCTCGGTCTGCGCCGGGAGGCCCGGCGCCGTGACCGGGCGCTCGCGCAGGCTCACCGCGACGCGCAGGACGCCGATCCACACGGCGCAGACGCCCAGCATGTGCACGGCGACGAGCGTCTCGGGCACGCCGGTCGCGGACTGCACGACACCGACGACGCCCTGTGCCAGCAGGACGAAGAGGAAGTTGCGGGCCAGCGCACGGGTGTCGCGCGGCGCGTCCACGACGTGCAGGCCGATCCAGACGGCGGCGGACATCGCGACGACGAGGCAGGCGAGGCCGCCGTGCACGTACACCGTGTCCAGCCAGTCGAACGGCATCCGCGGCACCTTGCTGCTGTCGCCCGCGTGGATGCCGGAGCCGGTGGTGACGGTGCCCGCGGCGATCAGCGCGGCCGTCGCGGCGACCATCCACGCCGTCAGGCGGCGCAGCGGCAGCGGGGCGCGCGGCCGGGCGGGCAGGTCGCCCTCGCGGGAGCGCAGCCAGGCCAGGGTGGTGACGGTGACGAAGACCATGGCGAGCAGCAGGTGGCCCGCGACGGTCCAGGGGTTGAGCTTCACCAGCACGGTGATGCCGCCGAGCACCGCGTTCGCCACGACCAGCCAGAACTGCGACCAGGCGAGCCGGGTGACGCTGCGCCTGCGGGGCTCGGCGCAGCGGGCCACGACGATCGCCCAGCCGACGACGACGCAGAGCACGTCGGTCAGCATCCGGTTGCTGAACTCGATCGCGCCGTGCACGCCGAGCGTGGGCGTCGCCGTCAGGCTGGCGTCCGAGCACTTGGGCCACGTGGGGCAGCCGAGCCCCGAGCTCGTCAGGCGGACCGCGCCGCCGGTGACCACGATGACCACGCTCATCACCACCGCCGCGAGCAGCGACCAGCGGACCAGGCGGGGGGAGGGCGTCCAGCGCGCGGCGAGGAAGGCCAGGGGGTTGCGGGCCGCTTCGGCCACGGCCGCCCGGGTGACGTTCGGCATGGGCCTCATCGTAGGCGCCCGCTTGTGCGCGTTTTCACGAGGGGTGCTCCGCGGAGAGCCCGACCGCACGAGGGGGCCGCGCGGGTCACTCCCAGCGGAAGAGGGCGCCGGCCGCGCCGAGCCCCGCGACCGTCCACGCGGCGAGGACGCCGAGGTCGCCCCAGGGCATCGAGGCGCCGTGCTGGAGCACGTCCC
The DNA here is from genome assembly GCF_039540215.1 of Streptomyces tremellae. NCBI lineage: Bacteria > Bacillati > Actinomycetota > Actinomycetes > Kitasatosporales > Streptomycetaceae > Streptomyces > Streptomyces tremellae. The sequence continues at coordinate 21,094 of NZ_BAABEP010000036.1, read as the reverse complement.
GCAGCCCGCCGGAGAGCGCGGCGATCGGCAGCAGCTGGAGCACCTCGCGCGCCGCGTCGGGGAACTTGTCGAGCGGCACGACCACCCCGCCCGCGACCAGCAGCAGGATGAAGACCAGGTTGGCGGCAGCGAGCGTCACCTCGGCCTTGAGCGTGCCCGCCATCAGCAGCCCGAGCCCGGAGAACGCGGCCGTGCCGAGCAGGAGCAGGAGCGCCACGGCGGCCGGGTCCCCGTGCGGCGACCAGCCGAGCAGCAGCGCGATGACCGTGAGCAGTGCCACCTGGAGGATCTCCGTGACCAGCACGCACAGCGTCTTCGCGGCCATCAGACCCCAGCGCGGCAGCGGCGAGGCGCCGAGCCGCTTGAGCACGCCGTAGCGCCGGTCGAAGCCCGTCGCGATGGCCTGCCCGGTGAAGGCGGTGGACATCACGGCGAGCGCGAGGACGCCGGGGGCGAGGAAGTCCACGGACCTGCCGCTGCCGGTGTCCACGACATCGACCGTGGAGAACAGCACAAGCAGCAGCGAGGGGATGACCACCGTGAGCAGCAGCTGCTCGCCGTTGCGCAGCAGCAGCTTGGTCTCGAACGCGGTCTGCGCGGCGATCATCCGGACGAGCGGCGCCGCGCCGGGCGCCGGTGCGTGGGCGCCCGTGCCCGAGCCCGTGCCCGTACCCGCGGGGCCGGTGGTGGCGGTCATCGGCGCAGCTCCTTGCCGGTCAGTTCGAGGAAGACGTCCTCCAGCGTGTGCCGCTCCACGGAGATGCCGTCCGGCAGCACGCCGTGCTGCGCGCACCAGGAGGTGACGGTCGCGAGCAGCTGCGGGTCGACCGTGCCGGTGATCCGGTACGCGCCAGGCGTCAGCTCCGCGGCGCCCGTGCCGTCCGGCAGGGCCTTCAGCAGCGAGCCGAGGTCGAGCCCGGGGCGGCCGGTGAAGCGCAGGGTGTTCTCCGCGCCGCCCCTGCACAGCTCCTCGGGGTCGCCCTGCGCGACGACACGCCCGGCGTCGACGATCACCACGTCGTCCGAGAGGCTCTCGGCCTCGTCCATGAAGTGCGTGGTCAGCACGGTGCTGACGCCGTCGGCGCGCAGCTCCCGCAGCAGGTCCCAGGTGGCGTGGCGTGCCTGCGGGTCGAGGCCGGCGGTGGGCTCGTCGAGGAAGACGAGCTCGGGGCGGCCGACGACGGCGAGCGCGAGCGCGAGCCGCTGCTGCTGGCCGCCGGAGAGCCGCCGGTAGGCCGTACGGCCGCAGGAGCCGAGGCCGAGGCGCTCGATCAGCGCGTCCACGTCCAGCGGGTTGGCGTACAGGCGCGCCATGTGGCGCAGCATCTCCTCGGCGCGCGCGCCGGAGTACACCCCGCCCGACTGGAGCATCACGCCGACGCGGGGGCGCAGCGCCGCCGCGTCGGCGACCGGGTCGAGGCCGAGGACGCGTACGCTGCCCGCGTCGGGTCTGCGGTAGCCCTCGCAGATCTCGACGGTGGTGGTCTTGCCCGCGCCGTTCGGTCCGAGCACCGCGGTCACCGTGCCCGCGCGCACCAGCAGGTCGAGGCCGTCCACGGCGGTCTTGGTCCCGTAGCGCTTGACCAGGCCCCGGATCGACACGACGGGATCCGGGCCGCCGCCTGTGGTGTCGGGGGAGTCGCTGTGCATGGCGGAAGTCTAGGCAGCGCTTCCGGGGGCCGGGACCACCGGGGACCCGCCCCCTTGGTTAGGTTACCCTAAGTGATGTAGGGCACCGTCGATCGTCGCGGACCGTGGTTGTCACTGTGCTCGGAATTACGCAACAATGGCGTTGTGAAAAACGTCGGCGAGACTCGGGAGGCCCCCAAGGGGACCCCGCAGGACGACCTGGCGACCGGTGAGCACTCGACCCGCAACCGCGTCGCGCGGTCCATCCTGGACCACGGCCCCTCCACGGTGGCCGAGCTCGCCGACCGCCTCGGCCTGACCGCCGCCGCCGTGCGCCGCCACCTCGACGCGCTGGCCGCCGAGAGCGTGGTCGAGCCCCGCGAGAAGCGGGTCTACGGCTCGCGCGGCCGCGGCCGCCCCGCGAAGGTCTTCGCCCTCACCGACTGCGGCAGGGACGCCTTCGACCAGTCCTACGACAAGCTCGCCGCCGACGCGCTCCGCTGGATCGCCGCCGCCGCGGGCGGCGGCGAGGCGGGCGAGGCCGCCGTCGCGGCGTTCGCCCGCGCCAGGCTCGCCGCCCAGATGGAGGCGTACCGCGCCCCCGTCGAGGCCGCGCCCCCCGGCACCCGCGCCGCGGCGCTCGCCGAGGCGCTCAGCGCCGACGGCTTCGCGGCCACCACCCGCGCCGCGCCGAACGGCCAGGGCGAGCAGCTCTGCCAGCACCACTGCCCCGTCGCGCACGTGGCGGAGCAGTTCCCGCAGCTCTGTGAGGCCGAGACGGAGGCTTTCTCCCAGCTCCTCGGCACGCACGTGCAGCGGCTCGCGACCATCGCCCACGGGGACGGCGTGTGCACGACCTTCGTACCGCGGACGCCCCACGGCGCCGCCCCCCGCACCGACCCCACCACTGACAGCACAGCCGGGAGGAACCCCGCATGACGCTCCCCACGGATACCGCCCATCCCGAACTCGAAGGCCTGGGTAACTACGAATTCGGCTGGGCCGACCCCGACACCGCGGGTGCCGCCGCCAAGCGAGGCCTCTCGGAAGAGGTCGTCCGCGACATCTCGGCGAAGAAGAACGAGCCCGAGTGGATGCTGAAGCTGCGCCTCAAGGGCCTGCGGCTGTTCGGCAAGAAGCCCATGCCCAGCTGGGGTTCCGACCTGTCGGGCATCGACTTCGACAACATCAAGTACTTCGTGCGCTCCACCGAGAAGCAGGCCGAGTCCTGGGAGGAGCTGCCCGAGGACATCAAGAACACCTACGACAAGCTCGGCATCCCCGAGGCGGAGAAGCAGCGCCTCGTCGCGGGCGTCGCCGCGCAGTACGAGTCCGAGGTGGTCTACCACCAGATCCGCGAGGACCTGGAGTCGCAGGGCGTCATCTTCCAGGACACCGACACGGCCCTCAGGGAGCACCCCGAGCTGTTCAAGGAGTACTTCGGCACGGTCATCCCGGTCGGCGACAACAAGTTCGCGTCGCTGAACACGGCCGTGTGGTCCGGCGGCTCCTTCATCTACGTGCCGAAGGGCGTGCACGTCGACATCCCGCTCCAGGCTTACTTCCGTATCAACACGGAGAACATGGGCCAGTTCGAGCGGACGCTGATCATCGTCGACGAGGACGCCTACGTCCACTACGTCGAGGGCTGCACCGCGCCGATCTACTCCTCCGACTCGCTGCACAGCGCCGTCGTGGAGATCATCGTCAAGAAGGGCGGCCGCTGCCGCTACACGACGATCCAGAACTGGTCGAACAACGTCTACAACCTGGTCACCAAGCGCGCCGTGGCGTACGAGGGCGCGACCATGGAGTGGGTCGACGGCAACATCGGATCCAAGGTCACGATGAAGTACCCGGCCGTCTACCTGATGGGCGAGCACGCCAAGGGCGAGACCCTCTCCATCGCCTTCGCGGGCGAGGGGCAGCACCAGGACGCCGGCGCCAAGATGGTGCACATGGCGCCCCACACGTCCTCCAACATCGTCTCCAAGTCGGTGGCGCGCGGCGGCGGCCGCACCTCCTACCGCGGCCTGATCGAGATCGGCGAGGGCGCCGAGGGCTCCAAGTCCAACGTGCTGTGCGACGCGCTCCTCGTCGACACGGTCTCGCGCTCCGACACGTACCCCTACGTGGACGTGCGCGAGGACGACGTGTCGATGGGCCACGAGGCCACCGTCTCCAAGGTCTCGGAGGACCAGCTGTTCTACCTGATGAGCCGCGGCCTCTCCGAGTTCGAGGCGATGGCGATGATCGTGCGCGGCTTCGTCGAGCCGATCGCCAAGGAACTCCCCATGGAGTACGCGCTGGAGCTCAACCGGCTGATCGAGCTGCAGATGGAGGGCGCGGTCGGCTGACGGCCCCCGCCCCCGCCCCGAGACAGCACCAGTGACAGACAGAGAGAACACGACGACAGCCATGGCTGAGGCCCAGAATTCCCCCGCACCCGCGGGCTCCACGACCACCGGTGCCATCGCGGTGGCGGCCGAGTCCACCGTGGCCACGCGCATGAGCGCGCCGCCCTCCTACGACGTCGGCGACTTCCCCGTGCCGCACGGCCGCGAGGAGGAGTGGCGGTTCACCCCGCTGGAGCGCCTGCGCGGGCTGCACGACGGCACCGCGGTCGCCGACGGCCGCATCCGGGTGGACCTGACCGCGCCCGAGGGCGTCACGCAGGAGACCGTGGGCCGCGACGACCCCCGCGTGGGCCGGGCGGGTGTGCCCGCCGACCGCGTGGCCGCGCAGGCGTACTCCTCCTTCGAGAAGGCGTCCGTGGTGACGGTCCCCAAGGAGACCGTCCTCACCGAGCCCATCAGGATCGCCGTGCACGGGCAGGGCGGGACCGCCTTCAGCCACCAGGTGATCGAGCTCGGGGCCTTCGCCGAGGCCGTCGTCGTCCTCGACCACAGCGGGGACGCGGTCGTCGCGGCCAACGTCGACTTCCTCGTCGGCGACGGCGCCAAGCTGACCGTCGTGTCCGTGCAGGACTGGGACGACACCGCCGTGCACGTCGCGCAGCACAACGCGCGCGTCGGCCGCGACGCGTCGTTCAAGTCCGTCGTCGTCACCTTCGGCGGCGACCTGGTGCGGCTGCACCCCCGCGTCGAGTACGCGGGCCCCGGCGGCGAGGCCGAGCTGCTCGGCCTGTACTTCACCGACCGCGGCCAGCACCAGGAGCACCGCCTCCTCGTCGACCACAACACCCCGCACTGCAAGTCCAACGCGACCTACAAGGGCGCGCTCCAGGGCGACGACGCGCACGCGGTGTGGATCGGCGACGTGCTGATCAGGGCGGCGGCCGAGGGCACCGACACCTACGAGATGAACCGCAACCTCGTCCTCACCGACGGCGCCCGCGTCGACTCCGTGCCCAACCTGGAGATCGAGACGGGTGAGATCGCCGGCGCCGGACACGCCTCCGCCACCGGCAGGTTCGACGACGAGCAGCTGTTCTACCTGATGGCCCGCGGCATCCCGGAGACCGAGGCGCGCCGCCTCGTCGTCCGCGGCTTCTTCGCGGAACTCGTCCAGCAGATCGGCCTGCCGGACGTCGAGGAGCGGCTCATCGCGAAGATCGAGGCGGAGCTGGAGGCATCCGTCTGATGGCCTTCGCCCGCGTCTGCGCCCTGAGCGAGCTCGAAGAGGACACCCCCAAACGGATCGAGCTCTCAGGCACCCCCGTCGCCGTCGTCCGCACCGAGGGCGAGGTGTTCGCGATCAACGACATCTGCTCGCACGCGAACGTCTCCCTCTCGGAGGGCGAGGTGGAGGACTGCCAGATCGAGTGCTGGCTGCACGGCTCCAGCTTCGACCTGCGCACCGGCAAGCCGTCCGGACTGCCCGCGACGCGCCCCGTCCCCGTATACCCCGTACAGATCCAAGGGGACGATGTGCTCGTCTCCGTCACCCAGGAGTCCTGAGGCACCCATGGCAACGCTCGAAATCAACGACCTGCACGTCACCGTCGAGGCGGAGGGCGGCCCCCGCGAGATCCTCAAGGGTGTCGACCTGACCGTCAAGCAGGGCGAGACGCACGCCATCATGGGCCCCAACGGCTCCGGCAAGTCGACGCTCGCCTACTCCCTCGCGGGCCACCCCAAGTACACGGTCACCGGCGGCACCGTCACCCTCGACGGCGAGGACGTCCTCGCGATGACCGTGGACGAGCGGGCCCGCGCCGGCCTCTTCCTCGCCATGCAGTACCCGGTCGAGGTCCCCGGCGTGTCCGTCTCCAACTTCCTGCGCACCTCGGCCACCGCCGTGCGCGGCGAGGCCCCCAAGCTGCGCACCTGGGTCAAGGAGGTGCGGGAGACCATGGAGAACCTCCAGATCGACCCCGCCTTCGCCGAGCGCAACGTCAACGAGGGCTTCTCGGGCGGCGAGAAGAAGCGCCACGAGATCCTCCAGCTCGAACTGCTCAAGCCGCACATCGCGATCCTCGACGAGACCGACTCGGGCCTCGACGTGGACGCCCTGCGCATCGTCTCCGAGGGCGTCAACCGCGTCCGCGACACCGGCACGGTCGGCACGCTGCTGATCACCCACTACACGCGCATCCTGCGCTACATCAAGCCCGACTTCGTGCACGTCTTCGCGCAGGGCCGCATCGCCGAGTCCGGCGGCGCCGAGCTCGCCGACAAGCTGGAGAACGAGGGCTACGAGGCATATGTGAAGGGAGGCGCGACGGCGTGACACAGACGCGGGAACCGCACGGCCTGCTGGACACGGAGGCGATCCGCAAGGACTTCCCCGTCCTCGGCCGACTGGTCCACGACGACCGCAGGCTCGTGTACCTGGACAACGCCGCGACGTCCCAGACGCCGCGCCAGGTCCTCGACACGATGACCGAGTACTACGAGCGCCACAACGCCAACGTCCACCGCGGCGTGCACGTGCTCGCCGAGGAGGCCACGGCGCTCTACGAGGGCGCGCGCGACAAGATCGCGTCGTTCGTCAACGCCCCGAGCCGCGACGAGGTCATCTTCACCAAGAACGCCTCCGAGTCGCTGAACCTGGTCGCCAACATGCTGGGCTGGGCCGACGAGCCGTACCGCGTCGACAGCGACACCGAGATCGTCATCACGGAGATGGAGCACCACTCCAACATCGTCCCGTGGCAGCTGCTCGCGCAGCGCACCGGCGCGAAGCTGAAGTGGTTCGGCCTCACCGACGAAGGCCGCCTCGACCTGTCGAACATCGAGGAGGTCATCACGGAGAAGACGAAGATCGTCTCCTTCGTGCTGGTCTCCAACATCCTCGGCACGCACAACCCGGTCGAGGAGATCGTCCGCAGGGCGCAGCAGGTCGGCGCGCTCGTCATGATCGACGCCTCGCAGGCCGCCCCGCACATGCCGCTCGACGTGCAGGCGCTGCAGGCCGACTTCGTCGCCTTCACCGGCCACAAGATGCTCGGCCCCACCGGCATCGGTGTGCTGTGGGGCCGCCAGGAGCTGCTGGAGGACCTGCCGCCGTTCCTCGGCGGCGGCGAGATGATCGAGACCGTGTCGATGCACTCGTCCACCTACGCCCCCGCACCGCACAAGTTCGAGGCGGGCACGCCCCCGATCGCCGAGGCCGTGGGCCTCGGCGCGGCGGTGGACTACCTCTCCGCCATCGGCATGGAGAGGGTGCTCGCACACGAGAAGGCCCTCACCGCATATGCGGTCGAGCGTCTGCTCCAGGTCCCCGACCTGCGCATCATCGGACCCACCACGGCCGAGGAGCGGGGCGCGGCGATCTCCTTCACCCTGGGCGACATCCACCCGCACGACGTGGGGCAGGTGCTGGACGAGCAGGGCGTCGCCGTGCGCGTCGGCCACCACTGCGCGCGGCCCGTCTGCCTCAGGTACGGAATTCCCGCGACCACCAGGGCGTCGTTCTATCTGTACTCCACCCCGGCCGAGGTGGACGCCTTGGTCGACGGCCTGGAGCACGTCCGTGACTTCTTCGGATAGGGACAGGGCCGAGTCGTGAAACTGGATTCGATGTACCAGGACGTCATCCTGGACCACTACAAGCACCCGCACGGGCGTGGTCTGCGGGACGGCGACGCCGAGGTGCACCACGTCAACCCCACGTGCGGCGACGAGATCACGCTGCGCGTGCGCTACGAGGGCTCGACCGTCGCCGACGTCAGCTACGAGGGCCAGGGCTGCTCCATCAGCCAGGCCAGCGCCTCGGTGCTGAACGACCTGCTGGTCGGCAAGGACCTCGCGGAGGCGCAGAAGATCCAGGCCACGTTCCTGGAGCTGATGCAGTCCAGGGGACAGGTCGAGCCCGACGACGCCATGGAGGAGGTGCTGGAGGACGCGGTCGCGTTCGCCGGCGTCTCCAAGTACCCCGCCCGTGTGAAGTGCGCCCTGCTGAGCTGGATGGCCTGGAAGGACGCGACGGCCCAGGCCCTGGGCGAGAGCCCGCACAAGGAGACGGCATGAGCGAGAACGAGACCCTGATGAAGCCGGCCTCGGAGGACGAGGTCCGCGAGGCGCTGTACGACGTCGTCGACCCCGAGCTGGGCATCGACGTCGTCAACCTCGGCCTCATCTACGGGATGCACATCGACGACGACAACACCGTCACCCTGGACATGACGTTGACGTCCGCGGCCTGCCCGCTGACCGACGTGATCGAGGACCAGGCGAAGGCGGCCACCGACGGCATCGTCAACGAGCTCAGGATCAACTGGGTCTGGATGCCGCCGTGGGGCCCGGAGAAGATCACGGACGACGGCCGCGAGCAGCTGCGGGCGCTCGGCTTCAACGTCTGACCGCGCCCGCACCGGGCGGCGCCGCACGGCCCCGTGGCCGGCCCCTGCGAGGGCCGGCCACGGGGCCGTTCGTGTTTTCTCCGTTTCTCCGCCCCTTCCGGTGTCCCGGGCCCGTCCGGTTTGGCCGCGCGCTGATGTTCCGCTTTAAATGAGCTGTTCAGCTGTTCGACCGGTGGCGGAGCGGCGCGGCTCCGCCGGAAGCGGCGACGCAGGCGAGAGCGACGAAGCGGGAGAACGGCCATGGCGGGCTTCGGGTGGAAGCTGCACGGCGACGGCAAGCACCTGGGACCCGGGGACGTGGTCAGGCCGGGGGAGCGGCTCTCCTGGGGCCGCACGGTCGGCCTCGGCGCCCAGCACGTGGTGTCCATGATCGGCGCGTGCTTCGTCGCGCCCGTCCTGATGGGCCTCGACCCCAGCCTCGCCCTGATGGCGTCGGGGGTGGCCACCGCGCTGTTCCTGCTCGCGACCCGCGGGCGGGTGCCGAGCTACCTCGGCTCCTCGCTCTCCTTCGTCGGCGTCTCCGCCGCCATCGCCGGCCAGGGCGGCGACGCCGGCACCCTCACCGGCGCGATGCTCGTGGTCGGTGCCTGCCTCGCGGGGTGCGGCGTCGCCGTGCAGGTGCTCGGCGCGCGGATCATCCACGCGGTGCTGCCGCCGCCCGTGACCGGCGCGGTCGTCATGCTGATCGGCTTCAACCTGGCGCCCGTCACGGCCGGCACGTACTGGCCGCAGGACCAGTGGACGGCCCTCGCGACCATGGCCTTCACCGGCCTCGCCCTGGTCGTGCTGCGCGGCTTCTGGTCCCGTGTCGCGATCTTCCTCGGGCTGGTCTTCGGATACGTGCTGTCCTGGGTGCTCGACCGCACCGCGGGCCGCATCCACGCGGCGGACGGCTCGGGCAAGGTCGTCGACCACTGGCGCGTCGACTTCTCCGGTGTCGGCTCGGCCCACTGGATCGGCCTGCCGCACGTCCACGCCCCGCACTTCACCGGTTCCGCGATCCTGGTCGCGCTTCCGGTGCTCGTCGCGCTGCTCGCCGAGAACACCGGGCACGTCAAGGCCGTCGGCGAGATGACGGGCGACCCGCTCGACGACGTGATGGGCACCGCGATCGTCGCGGACGGCGCGGCCACCGTGCTCTCCACCGCCTTCGGCGGGCCCGCCACCACGACGTACGCGGAGAACATCGGCGTCATGGCCGCGACCCGGGTCTACTCGACGGCCGCCTACTGGGCCGCCGCCTGCTTCGCGCTGCTGTTCGGGCTCTGCCCGAAGTTCGGCGCGGTCGTCGCCGCGATCCCCGGCGGGGTGCTCGGCGGCATCACCGTCATCCTCTACGGCATGATCGGGCTGCTCGGCGCGCAGATCTGGATCCGCAACAAGGTCGACTTCGCCCAGCCCCTCAACCTGGTCCCGGCCGCCGCGGGCGTCATCATCGGCGTCGGCGGCGTCTCGCTGAAGATCACCGGCGACTTCGAGCTGAGCGGCATCGCCCTCGGCACGCTGGTCGTGCTCACCGCGTACCACGGCCTGCGCTGGCTCTCGAAGACCGCGGGGACCCCCCAGCCCCCGCTGCTCGACGGCGGCACCGCCGAGTACGACTCGCCCCCCGCCACCGCTCCCCGCCCCGGCGAGGACACCGGGCCCACGGCCTGACCGGGCCGGCCGCGCTCGCCGAGGGACTGTGTACGGTCGTACACAGTGCTGTGTACGCTCGTACGCATGGGATATCTGCTCCTCTCGGGAGCCATCGCGGCGGAGATCGCCGCCACCACCGCCATGAAGTTCAGCGAGGGCTTCACCCGGCTGTGGCCCTCGCTCGTCACGCTCTGCGGATACGTGCTCTCGTACGCCCTGCTCTCGCAGACGCTCAGGACGCTGTCCGTGGGGACCGCCTACGCGATCTGGGCCGGTGCGGGCACGGCCGTCATCGCCGTGATCGGCATGCTGTTCCTGCACGAGTCCGTGAGCCCCGCGCGGCTCGCGGGCATCGCCCTCGTTATCGTCGGGGTCGTGCTGCTCAACCTCGGCGGAAGCCACTCATGACGCGCCGCTACGACCCCGACAGGCGCGGGCGGATCATCGACGCCGCCATCCGGGTCGTCGGCCGCTCCGGCATCGCGGGGCTCAGCCACCGCACCGTGGCGGCCGAGGCGGACGTGCCGCTCGGCTCGACCACGTACCACTTCGCCTCGCTCGACGAGCTGCTGATCGCGGCGCTGCGCCAGGCCAACGAGGGCTTCGCCGCGCTGATCGGGGACGGCGGGCGCCTCGCGGGCCCCGGCGCGGACGTCGCCACCACACTCGCCCGGCTCACCGGCGAGTGGCTCGCGGGCGAGCGCACCGGGGTGGAGCTGGAGTACGAGCTCTACCTCGCGGCCCTGCGCAGGCCCGCCCTGCGCCCCGTCGCCGCCGAGTGGACCGACGCCGTCTCGGAGATCCTCTCCGCGCACACCGACCCGACGACCGCCCGTGCCCTGGTCGCCCTCCTCGACGGCATCTGCCTCCAGGTGCTGCTGACCGGCGACACCTACGACGAGGCGTACGCGCGCGAGATGTTCGGGAGGGTGCTGCTCGGCGGCGGCAGCGGGCCGCGCGAGGGCGCCGCGGCACCGGGCGGGGACGGGTAGGTTGGCCCGTGTGAACACGCCCGTACCGCCTGAGGCCGAGCCGCAGGGCAGCCCCGCCGGCCCCGGCACGGCCCCCGAGATCACCTACGCCGAGTGCCGCCAGTGCGGCACGCTCATCGCGGGGCTCGACGGCCGCTACAGCTGCGGCGTCTGCGGCTGGGTCAACCACCACTCCGAGGGGCACAGGCCCCTGCCGCGCGCCGAGGACGACGAGCACCGCGGCCACGGCTGCGGGGCCGACGCCAACCGACTGGGCTGAGCGGCCCCGGCGGACCGGGGCGGTTGGCCCCGGGCGCGCCGCTGCGGATAGGTTTTCGGTATGACCGATACGACCTCCCGCCCCTCAGGCGCGGCCGCCGCGGGCCTCGCCACCGTCGCCGCAGACGGCACCGTACTCGACACCTGGTTCCCCGCCCCCGAGCTCGTGGCAGAGCCGGGCCCCGCGGGCACCGAGCGCCTCTCCGCCGAGCGCGCGGCCGAACTGCTCGGCGACGCCGCCCGGCGCGCCGCGGGCCCCGACCCGCGCCGCGGTGTGGAGGTCGTGGCCGTGCGTACGGTCATCTCCTCGCTGGACGAGAAGCCGCTCGACGCACACGACGCCTACCTGCGGCTGCACCTGCTCAGCCACCGGCTCGTCCCCCCGCACGGCCAGAGCCTCGACGGCATCTTCGGCCTGCTCGCCAACGTGGCCTGGACCTCGCTCGGCCCGGTCCCCGTGGACAGCCTGGAGACCGTGCGGCTCAACGCCCGCGCGGACGGCCTGCACCTCCAGGTGACCTCCGTCGACAAGTTCCCCCGCATGACGGACTACGTGGCGCCCCAGGGCGTGCGGATCGCCGACGCGGACCGGGTCAGGCTCGGAGCCCACCTCGCCGCCGGCACGACCGTGATGCACGAGGGCTTCGTCAACTTCAACGCGGGCACGCTCGGCACGTCCATGGTCGAGGGCCGGATCTCGCAGGGCGTCGTGCTCGGTGACGGCTCCGACATCGGCGGCGGCGCCTCCACCATGGGCACGCTCTCCGGCGGCGGCACCGAGCGCATCGTGATCGGCGAGCGCTGCCTCATCGGGGCCGAGGCCGGCGTCGGCATCGCCCTCGGCGACGAGTGCGTGGTCGAGGCGGGCCTGTACGTCACGGCCGGCACCCGGGTCACGCTCCCCGACGGCCAGGTCGTCAAGGCGCGCGAGCTGTCCGGCGCGAGCAACATCCTCTTCCGCCGCAACTCGGAGACGGGCCGGGTCGAGGCCCGCCCGAACAACGCGGCCTGGGGCGGCCTCAACGACGTGCTGCACGCGCACAACTGACGGCGGCAGCGGCGGGTCGGGCGCGGCGGGGGCGCGGGGGCACACGGCTGGCTCCCGCGCCCCCGCGCGCGCCGCGCGCGCCTCACGGGCGCAGGCGCAGCACCTGCGGGTCGTGGTCGCTGTCCTGCCGGGCGAACTCCGCGTTGATGTGCACGCTGTCGTACCGGAAGTCCGTGATCGACGGCGTGGTCAGGATGTGGTCGAGCGTCTGCGTGTTGCCGTTGTAGACGTACGAGTAGCGCTCGGGCACCGGCAGCGTGTCGATGTCGTCGTGGAGCACGCCGCCCTTGGTCAGGGCCGCGAGCGTGCCGGAGAACTGGAAGTCGTTGAGGTCGCCGAGCACCACCACGTCCGCGTTCTTCCGTACCGCGCGGATGTCCCTGACGAAGGAGTTGACGGCCTTCGCCTGCTCCTGCCGCTGCGCCTCCGAGGAGCGCGTCGGCGGCTGGTGCTGCGAGGTGAGCGACTCGTCGCCGCCCTTCGAGACGAAGTGGTTCGACACCACGAAGACCCGCTTGCCGCGGAAGGTGAACTCGCCGACGAGCGGCTTGCGGCTGTCCTGCCAGGCGGGGTTGCCCGGGTCGAGGCGGCCGGGGGAGAGCGTCAGGTCGGGCCCGCCCTGCGCGGAGACGACCCGCGTCCCGGTGGTGGCGTCCGCGGTGCCGCGGTCCTCGAAGGAGACCCGGGCGGGGTTGTAGAGGAAGACGTTGCGGATGTTGCCGCCGGGCTGGCCGCCGTCCTTGTCGTTCTCCGGGTCGACGGAGCGCCAGGCGTACGCGGGGCCGCCGTGCGCGGCGATCGCGTCGACGAACTTCCGCACGGTCCCGGCCGCGGAGACGGTCCCGTCGTCCTTCGCGCCGCTGTCGTCCTGGATCTCCTCAAGCGACACGATGTCGGGCGAGGACAGGTTGGTGACGACGGCGGACGCCAGCGAGTCGAACTTCGACTGCGGGTCGGTGGGTGCGAGGTTCTCCACGTTGTACGTGGCGACGGCGAGCTGGTCCTTCTTCTGCTTCGCCGTCACCTCGCGCCGCAGGCCCTTGTCGACGACGGTGCCGAGCCGCCCCGCGACGATGGTGTAGCCGCCGAACTGGTTGAAGTCGAGGGGGCCCTCGGTGGTGCCCTTGAGCCGGTCGCCCACGTTCGCCGCGGGGAAGGGGCTCTGCGCCGTGGACGCCTGCTGCTGGATCTGCACCCGGCCGGTGTTCTGCTCGTCGTACGAGCCGTAGACCGTGCCGCCACGCCGGTCGGCGTCCTCCGACGGCTTCACCGTCACCCACAGCTCGCCGTACTGGTCGCTCGCGCCCACGACGCGGGTGTCGGAGACGCTGACGTTCATGCCCTCGAGCGACTCGAAGTAGTCGAGCGCGTACTGCCGGGGCTTCAGCTTCAGGCCGTTGACCGAGCCGCCGGTCGCGGCGGTGCCCGTAGGAGCGTACGCGGCGGGGACGGACCTGGCGGTGATCTTCACGGGGGCGGGCAGTGCGTTGCCCGACGAGACGACCGTCACCTCGGGGGATGTCAGCTCGGTCTCCGACTGCTCGCCCGAGGCGGCGCCGCCGGGCACGAACTCGCTGACGGTGCCCGACACCGTGACGCTGTCGCCCACCGCGACCGCCGGGTCGGAGCCGGTGTAGACGAACAGGCCCTCGCTGGTGGCCGGGTCGTCGTCCGGCTCCGGGTCCTGGAACCAGAACCCCTTCGAGCTGCCGTAGGCCCGTACGCCGGTGACGACGCCGGGCACGTCGGCGACAGGCGACCCGACGAGCGGCGAGATCCTCGTGGTGCCCTGGATGCCGTGGATGCGTACCCCGGCGGCCGACGCGGGCCCCGCGGTCACGATGAGCCCGCCCGCGAGGGCGAGGGCGACGAGGGCCGGCACGGCGGCCGTTCTCGGCAGGGAAGAGACCATCACAGACTCCGAAACTGGCAGGCGCCGGCGGAAGCGGGGGCGTGGACTTCGTCGATTTCTACGCGCGTCAATCTCGTCTGTCGGTGTCGGGCGTGTCAAGAGTGCCTGGGTGTACGGGGGTTGTCGCCGGGATGAACCACCGCGGCGCCCGCGCCCGCGGGGGCGGGCGCCGCGGGCGGCGAGCGGTGCGGCCCGGGAGTCCGGCGCGGTTACGCTGGGGTCGCCGACCGCCGACGCTGCGGCGCGCAGCCGTCCACCGAGGAGTGAGCCGTCAGATGTCCGTGCCCGCAGACCGCATGACCCTGCCGCCGGTGCGGCTGCCCTCGGAGGCCGAGCTCGCGCGGGACGCGCTCGCCGCGCCGCTGGTCGGCCGCGCGGTGCGGCTCGCGCGCTGGGCCGGCCCCGGGACCCGGGTCGACGCGGAGGGCGAGCTCGTGGCCGACGAGCTCGCGTCCGCCGCCGAGGTGCTCGGGCTGACGGGGGAGACGGGCGAGGACGACGCGGCCGACGCCTGGCGCGCCGCGCTCGACACCGGCCTCGTGGAGGTGGCGCGCGGTGCCGGGCCCGCAGAGGACGAGGACAGTGGGGACGGCGGGGGCGGTGCGGGCCGCGTCCTGCCGGGCGAGCAGCTGAAGGCGGTCACCTCGGGCAGCCCCAAGGACGTCCTCGCCTACTGGCTCGACCTGCTCGACGTGGCCCTCGTGGACGCGGCAGCGCCGGTGCTGGACGCCACGTCCGCCGCCTTCCAGGAGGACGGCGGCTTCGACTTCGACGCCCTCGACCTCGACCCGGAGGCGGAGGCCGAGTTCCTCGACGGCGTGCTCGGCAACCTCTACCAGCTGACCGTCAGGGACGACACGGCGACCGGCAGGGCGGCCGCTCCCGTGCCGCTGCCCGCGCTCGCCGCGTCGGTGATCGTGCCCGACGACATGGACGAGCCGACCGACGACGTCCTGGAGCAGGTCTCCGACGCGATGGTCAGGCTCGACGACCAGTTCCAGGTGCTCGAACCGGTCGGCCTCGTCGCCTACACCCCGGTCGACGCGGCCCTGATGGCGGACGCCGACGCGCCCGCCGGCGAGCAGGAGGCGCCGCTGAGCGAGGACGACGTGGCGCGCTACGGCCTGGTCACGCTGACCCCGCTCGGCCTGTACGGGCTCAGGGCCCGGCTGATGGACGCGGGCATGGCGGCGCCCCGGGTCGGCGACCTCGCGGACCGGGATGCGCGCGGCCTGCTCGACGGCATCGCGGGCTACCCGGAGTGGGCGGCGCGCGAGGAGACCGAGCAGTGGCTCGCGGGCCGCGGGGCCGGGCAGGCGGCCGCCGCCCTGCTGGAGGCCGCGCACGGCAGGGACGCCGGCGCACCGCTGCGCCGCCTCAACTGCCAGCAGGCGCTCGCGCTGATCGGCCCCGCCGCGGAGCCCGCGGTGCGCGGTGTGCTCGACGACCCGGAGCTCGGCGGCCTCGCGCGGGTCTGGCTCGCGGAGCTCGGCACGGGCACCCCGGTGCCGCCGCCCTCACCCGAGCTGGTGTTCTGGCTGACCGTCGACACGATCGCGGCCCAGCTCGACGCGGAGGGTGAACCCGACGAACTCCGGGAGCTGGTCGAGGGACTCGTCGGCAGGCATGCCGGCTTCTTCGACGAGGCGTGGCGGGTGGACCACCCGGCGACCGCCGACGTGCTGGAGGCGATCGGCAGGCTCCACCCGGACCGGGCCCTCGCGAAGGAGGCCAGGAAGGCCGCGTTCCGCAGCCGTTCCCGCGGCGAGGCGTGACCCCGCCGAGCCGGGCGGGTCGTGCCGGGCGTCGTCGACGGCGGGCCGCGCCGTCGAACGGCCGCTCCCGGGGAGGCTCGACCTGAACGAGGGCGCCTGACGCGGGATCAGGCGTGTGCCGCGCCGCCGTCCGCCGCCGGGCGGCTGAGCCACTCGCGCAGCAGGAGCTGCTCGGCGCCGCTCAGGACGTCGGCATCGTCCGGGAGGGCGGCGCGCAGGGCGCGGGCCGCCGGGGCGGGCCCTGACTCCGCGGCGGGGACGGGCCGGTTGCGCGCGGGTGACGGCGGCGACCATGGACTCGCGGAGAACGGTGAGCAGCGCCGGACTGCGCCGTCCCTGCGGGGTCGAGTTCCAGGTGATGACCGCGCCCTGGCCGGTGGCCTGGATGATCTGGGCCGCCGGCTCCTCATCGACCCGGAGCCTCCCTCCGGCCGCCAGCCGGCGCGCCCGGCCGCGGAGCATCTCCAGGCCCGTGCGGTGTGCCAAGTCCGGTACCCGGCCGATGGCCCGGTTCATCACCGCGAACAGTTCGGGGCGCGAGGTCCCGAACCCCACGACCGCGTCCCAGGCGCGGCGCAGCTCCTCCGCGGGGTCTTCCGGCGCGTGGTCGAACTGCGCGCGCTTGCGTGTCCTGGACCGCTCTGCGCAACGGCTTCTACGCCGCCGGCGCACTGGAGTTCCTGAAGTCCGCCCGCCGCACCGGTGACATCGCCCTCCCCGTGGACGGCCCGGTCGCCTGGACGGGCCACGACGACCTGGCTGAGGCCACCGCGGCGATCCTCGCCGACGAGGGGCGGTTCGAGGGGCCCACCCCGCCGCTCACCGGCCCGGCGGCGCTCGACTTCGACGCGGTGGCCGGGATCGCGTCCCGGGCCACCGGGAGGCCCTTCACCCGCACCGCCGTCACGGACGGCGCCTTCCGCGAGCAGGCCCTGGCGCACGGTGTCCCCGCGCCGGTCGCCGACCTGATGCAGAGCATCTTCGCGGCGGCGCGGAACGGCGAGTTCACGTCCGTCGACCCGACGCCGGCCGAACTGACCGGCCGGGAGCCCGCCACCTTCCGCGTCCTGTGGAGCACGCCTGGGCCGCATGGCGCCGGCGGGCGCGCGATCGCCCCTTCCGGGGCCGCCTCACAGCGCGCGCAGGGCCTCCCGTACGGCCGCCAGGTCGGCCGTGGAGGCGAGGCCCGCGTGGTACAGGCGCAGTTCGGTGGCGCCGAGCGCGCGGGCCCGCGACGCGTCGGCGGCGAGGGTGGCGGGGCTGCCGCCCATGCCGCCGACCACGGTGAAGTTGGCGGCGACCACCCCGGCACCCGCCGCGGCGAACGGTTCGAGCACGCCCTGGGGGCCGCCCGCGCACGGGACGACGACGCCGTCCGCGACCTTCGCGATGTGCGCCGCGTCGACCCCGGTGTTGGCGCCGGTGCGGTGCGGGTGCGGGTCGGCGTGCAGCAGGATCCGGAAGCCGGCGGGCGCCGCCGCGCGCACCGCGGCCACCACCCGCTCCTGGAAGGCGCGGGCCACGCGGCCGCGCCACCCCATGGTCCTGCGCCGCAGCGCGCCGCCGGCGTCCGGGGCGCTGTCCGCGAGTGCGGCGCGGACCTCCTCGGGCGTCACACCGTCCCCGTGCTCCGCGAGGCCCTCGCGGCAGACGCCGCAGAAGCAGACGGACATCAGGTACTGCTCGGTCTCGCCCGCGGCGAATCCGGCGGTCTTGTCGTGCGCGTGCAGGTGCGCGAGCCCGTACCAGCCGCAGGACTCCAGCTCGGTGCCCGTGGCGCCCGGGCGCACGGCCGCCTCGACCGCCAGGTCGGTCAGGTACGCGGCCACCTCGGGGCGTGCGATGCACGGCGCCCACGGGTAGCGGTCGCCGTACGCGTTGACCACGGAGGTCTCCGGGTGCTCGGCGCCGAGGCGGGAGTTGTGCGCGAGCACCACCCAGCTGTGCACGGCGAGGCCCGCGTCGGCGAGCGCGGAGGCGGCCTCGCCGAAGGCGTCACCGCGCGCCCACCCGCCCGCCGCGTAGGGCCGCAGCTCCCGGCCGGCCCAGCGCTTTTCGGACGGCGGGTAGAGCACCGCCGCGTGCTCCGCCGTGACGATCCTGTGGTGCGGGTGGCGCGGGGTGACGGCCCGCGTCGAGTGGTACGCGGAGGCCAGTGTGGCCTGCTGGACGCCGAGGTCCGCGACGCGCCCGGGGGCCGCCGCGTCGCCCCGCACGTCCCACGGGTAGAGGAACGCGGACGCCCTCATGCGTCCTCGCCCTGCGTCCGGGCGACGAGCGCGAGGCCGTGCTCCACGATCTCCGTCAGCTCCTTGAGGTGGGCGGGCTGCGGCTCGGACAGCGGGCTGCGCACCTCGCCGACGTCCAGACCGCGCATCCGCACGCCCGCCTTGACCAGTGAGACCGCGTAGCCGCGGCCTTTGGCGCGCAGTTCGACGAGCGGCCGGTAGAAGCCGTCGAGCAGGCGGTTCACGGTGGCGTCGTCGCCGGTGTTCAGCGCCCGGTGGAAGGCGACGGCGATCTCCGGCGCGAAGCAGAACACGGCCGACGAGTAGAGCGTGATGCCGATGCCGCGGTAGGCGAGACCGGTCAGCTCCGCGGTGGGCAGGCCGTTGAAGTAGAGGAAGTCCCGGCCTGGTTCCGCGCTGCGCACGGCGCTGACGATGCGCTGCATCAGGTCGAGGTCGCCCACGCCGTCCTTGAGGCCGACGATGTTCTCGGTCCGGGCGAGTTCCACCACGGTCTCGGGCGTGAAGACGGCGTTGTCCCGCTGGTACACGATGACCGGCAGCTCCGTGGCCGCGGCGAGCGCGGTGTAGTGCCGCAGCAGGCCCTCCTGGCCGGCGACGACCAGGTACGGCGGCATGGCGAGCAGCCCCTCCGCGCCCGCCTCCTGCGCGATGCGCGCGTACTGGACCGCGAGCGCGGTGCCGTATCCGGCGCCCGCGACGACGGGCACGCGCCCGGCGG
Organism: Streptomyces tremellae; assembly: GCF_039540215.1. Taxonomy (NCBI): domain Bacteria; kingdom Bacillati; phylum Actinomycetota; class Actinomycetes; order Kitasatosporales; family Streptomycetaceae; genus Streptomyces; species Streptomyces tremellae. Next base: position 2,106 of record NZ_BAABEP010000036.1, on the reverse strand, counting down.
TGGCCTCGACGGCGGCGGCGACGTACGCGCGGAACTCCTCGGGCGTGAGGGCGTGGAACTCGCCGGTGCCGCAGCAGGCGAAGACGGCCGCCGCGCCCGCCTCGACGCCCGCGGCGACGTGCTCGCGGTAGGTGGCCAGGCCGGGACCGCCGTCCGGGCCGTACGCGGTGACGGGGAAGAACAGCGGCCCCTCCCCGCGGGTGAGGCGGTCGGTGAGCGGGGCGGCTGAGGTCACGGAATGCTCCCTGCTGCTCTGTGCACGTCTGTGATTTGTGTCTATATTTCTGAACACTCCCACGCTAATGGGCCCCCTCCGCCCCGGTCAAGCCGGGTGTCGCCCGATCTCGCGTTCCGTCGCGCCCCGGGCGTGCGGTGCGCCGGCCCGGCCCGATTCACGATATTCCCGTATGGGAAGAGGGGGAACGGGGTGGTGGCGCGCCCCGCCGGGCGCCCGCGACCGGCCCCCCTTGACGCCCCCCGCGCGGCCTCCCTAGGTTGAGCGGGAACCGCTCGATCACGCATATGAACGACGTTTACGGAGCTGAGTGACCGCCATGCCCGCACCTCGTACCGTCCTGCTCACCGGCGCGGCCGGCGGCCTCGGCACCCTGATGCGCGGGCTGCTGCCCGCACACGGCTACGAGCTGCGCCTCTTCGACGCCGTCCCCGTCGAGGGGGAGCCGGACGCGATCACCGCGGACCTCGCCGACACCGGCGCGCTGCGCGAGGCCGTGCGCGGCGTGGACGCGGTACTCCACCTCGCCGGGATCTCCCTGGAGTCCACCTTCGAGAAGATCCTCCGCGCCAACGTCGAGGGCACGTACAACCTCTACGAGGCGGCGCGTGCCGAGGGCGTCGGGCGGATCGTCTACGCGTCGAGCAACCACGCCGTCGGCTACACCCCGCGCCCCGCCGGGGGCGAGCCCCTGGTACCCGTCGACACCCCGCGCCGCCCCGACACCTTCTACGGGCTTTCCAAGTGCTTCGGCGAGGACCTGGCGCAGCTCTACTGGGACAAGCACGGCATCGAGACCGTCTCCGTCCGCATCGGCTCCTGCTTCCCCGAACCGACCACCGTGCGCATGCTCTCCCTGTGGATGAGCCCCGCCGACGGCGCCCGCCTCTTCCACGCGGCCCTCACCGCCCAGGGCGTCGGCCACACCGTCGTCTACGGCTCCTCGGCCAACACCCGCCTGTGGTGGGACCTGTCGAGCGCGCGGGCCCTCGGCTACGAGCCGCAGGACGACTCGGAGCCGTACGCGGCGAAGCTCATCGCGGAACAGGGGGAGCTGCGCCCCGACGAGCCCGACCACGCGGGGCTCGGCGGTCACTGGGTGTCGAACCCGCCCCTGTGGCCCCGCTGAAAAGTAAGGGAACGGCAAAGCCGGGCCGCTCGTTACGCCTGGCATGACTGAGATGACCCCGGGCTCGAACCTCCCGCTCCCGACCACCCGCGTGACGGTGGACGTCGCGGCGCCCGTCCGGCTCGACGTGTCGGCACTGCTGCTCACGGCCGCGGGCAAGGTCCGCTCCGACGACGACTTCATCTTCTACAACCAGCCCGCGGGCCCCGGTGTCACCTACCGCTCGGGCGGCGGCTCGGGACCCGACGCGGTCGTCGTCGACACGGCGGCCGTGCCCGCGGACATCGAGAAGATCGTCGTGACGGCGAGCCCGGACGCGGCGGGTGCGACCTTCCAGGGCACGGAGCCCACCGCGACGGTCCGGAGCACCGACGACGGGGCCGTCGTCGGCGCGTTCACCCCGCCGCGCCTCGGCGCGGAGACCGCGCTGCTCGTCGTGGAGCTCTACCGGCGGGGCGGCGCGTGGAAGGTGCGCGCCGTGGGCCAGGGGTACGCGGACGGGCTGGCCGGGATCGCCACCGACTTCGGCGTCTCGGTGGACGACGACGCGGTGGCCGCGCCGCCCCAGGCGAGCGCGCCGGCCCCCGCCGGCCGGCAGGACCCGGCGGCCCCGCCCGCGCCTCCCGCCCCGCAGGCCTCCTCCGCGCCGCCGGCCTCCTCCGCCTCCTCAGGCCCGCCGTCCGCGCCCTCAAGTCGGAGGCCAAGCGGTCTTAGGAAGACAACGTGCGATCCCAACTCCTTG
>NZ_BAABEP010000035.1:0-68224 GCF_039540215.1 Streptomyces tremellae | reverse complement strand
CGCGCTCGGCGCGGCGGCCCCCGGCCCGCGCGCCGCCGCGGGGCCGCCGGCCTCGGCGCCGAACCCCTGCGCGGGGCCCTGCCCCGGGCCGTCCCAGCCGCGTCCCTCGGCGTACTCGGGATATTCAGGGTATTCGGCATATTCAGGGTAATCAGCGGATTCAGGGCGTCCGGGGTACTCGGGGTGCTCGGGGTATCCGCTGGATTCCGGTCCGTAGCCCTGGCCGTACGGCGCTTCCCGCCCGTACTGCTCCCGGCCGTACTCCCCGCCGAAGGCGCCCGCGCCGCCGTACTGCCGGCCGGGGCCGTACGCCTGCCGCGCCGCGCCGCCGTGCACGCCGGCGAGCGCGGACTCCAGCTCGGTGATGCGCGCGTCGCGCTCGGCGAGCTCGGCGCCGAGGCGGCTGAGCACGTCGTCGACATCGGCCATGCGGTAGCCGCGCACGGCCACCGGCAGCCGGACGGCGTCGATGTCGGCGGAGCTCACCGGGCGGCTCTCCGGCAGCGGGTCGGTGAGGCGCTCGGGGGCGGTCTCGGGCAGCACGGCGCGGTCCCCGCCGCCCAGGACCGCCATCGTGACCGCGGCGACCACCACGACCATCGCGATGAGCAAGAACCAGAACACGTGCCTCTCCCCGGTGCCGAAGCCGATCTCTCGGAACGCAGAACTGCGTGGACCGATCGTGCCACGAGCCACTGACACCCGGGACACGACCGGCCCCGTAAGGTCGGTGCCCTGGGCCGGTCCCGGCGCGGCGGGGTACGGGGCGGCGGGAGCGCGGGGCGAGAGGAACGGTACGAGGCATGAGCGGCGGCACTCTGCGGCTGGGACGGCGGGAGTTCGGCGAGCACGAGCAGGTCGTCATGGCGATCGTCAACAGGACTCCCGACTCGTTCTACGACCAGGGGGCGACCTTCCAGGACAGGCCCGCGCTCGACCGGGTGGCACGCGCCGTGGACGAGGGCGCGGGGATCGTGGACATCGGCGGGGTGAAGGCGGGGCCTGGTGAGGAGGTCACCGTGACGGAGGAGATCCGCCGCACGGTGGGCTTCGTCGCCGCGGTGCGCGACCGCCACCCGGACGTGGTGATCAGCGTGGACACCTGGCGGCACGAGGTGGCGGACGCGGTGTGCGCGGAGGGCGCCGACCTGCTCAACGACGCGTGGGGCGGGGTCGACCCGCTGCTCGCCGAGGTCGCGGCGCGCCGGGGCGTGGGGATCGTGTGCACGCACGCGGGCGGCGCCGAGCCGCGCACCAGGCCGCACCGGGTCGCCTACGACGACGTGATGGCGGACATCCTGGCCGTGACGGTCGGCCTGGCGGAGCGCGCCCGCGACCTGGGGGTGCGCGAGGACGCCATCCTCATCGACCCGGGCCACGACTTCGGCAAGAACACCCGGCACTCCCTCGAGGCGACCCGCAGGCTGCCGGAGATGGCGCGGACGGGCTGGCCGGTGCTGGTGTCGCTGTCGAACAAGGACTTCGTGGGCGAGACGCTGGACCGTCCGGTCAAGGAGCGGCTGCTCGGCACGCTGGCGACCACGGCGGTCTCGTCGTGGCTCGGCGCCCGCGTCTACCGCGTGCACGAGGTGGCGGAGACCCGGCAGGTCCTCGACATGGTGTCGTCGATCGCGGGCCACCGGCCGCCCGCGGTGGCCCGCCGCGGTCTGGCCTGACCGGCGTTTCACCGCCTTGGCGTGCGGCGCCCGCGACGTGCGGCGCCCGGGTCCCTCCGCGGGCTCCCGGGCGCTTGTCGTCTCGTGTACCGGGGCCGCGCAGCGGCGCTCCCGGCACCGCGGTTCAGGGCGTGGGCCCGTGGCCCCGGTCCGTGCCCGCTTCCTTGCTGACCAGGCTGACCGCTTCCTCGACGTCGTCCGTGACGTGAAAGAGCAGCAGGTCCTTCTCCGCGGCCTTGCCCTGGGCGACCACGGTGCCGCGCAGCCAGTCGACGAGGCCGCCCCAGTACTCCGTGCCGAACAGCACGATCGGGAAGCGCGTCACCTTGCGCGTCTGCACCAGGGTGAGCGCCTCGAACAGCTCGTCCATGGTGCCGAGGCCGCCCGGCAGGACCACGAACCCCTGCGCGTACTTGACGAACATCGTCTTGCGGACGAAGAAGTACCGGAAGTTGACGCCCATGTCGACGTAGGGGTTGAGCCCCTGCTCGAAGGGGAGCTCGATGCCGAGGCCGACGGAGATCCCGCCCGCCTCGTGGGCGCCGCGGTTGGCGGCCTCCATGGCGCCGGGGCCGCCGCCGGTGATCACGGCGAATCCGGCCTGGACGAGTGCCTTGCCGATGCGTACGCCCGCGTCGTACTCGGGCGAGTCGGCCGGGGTGCGGGCCGAGCCGAACACACTGATCGCGTTCGGCAGTTCCGCGAGGGCGCCGAAGCCCTCCACGAACTCGGACTGGATGCGCATGACCCGCCAGGGGTCGGTGTGCACCCACGCGGAGTCACCCGCGGTGTCGAGCAGCCGCTGGTCCGTGGTGCCGGCCTGCACCCGGTCGCCGCGCCTGAAGACCGGTCCGAGCCGCTGTTCCTCGGGCCCCGCGGCCTCCTCGGGACTGCCCATCAGCCGCTCCTCTCTCGTCCTGTCGCGTCCTGGTCTGGTGATGATTTTCGAAATGCTCTCCGCCTCGTTTCCCCACTCGCTGTTTCCGGTCTCCCCGGCCACCCCGGTTTTCCGGCTTCCCGGTTTTCCGCCTTCGCGTCCTCCCGCAAGCGTAGAGGTACGGACGTGACGAACGGCGAAATTCCGGCCGTCGGTACGGCGCAGGTCAGCGGCCGTGGAGCGGTCAGGAGGTGAGCCAGCTGCGCAGCCGCTCCTCGCAGTGGACGATACGGTCGACGGCGACCCGCTCGTCGACCTTGTGTGCGAGCAGTGCGTCGCCGGGGCCGTAGTTCACCGCGGGCACACCGAGCGCGCCGAAGCGGGACACGTCGGTCCAGCCGAACTTGGGCTGCGGGGTGCCGCCCACCGCCGCCATGAACGCGGCGGCCGCCGGGTGCGAGAGCCCGGGGAGCGCGGCCCCCGAGTGGTCGGTCACGGTGAACTCGGCGACGCCGCAGTCGGCGAACACCTCGCGGACGTGCGCGACGGCCTCCTCCGCGCCGCGGTCGGGCGCGTAGCGGTAGTTGACCGTGACGGTGCAGGCGTCGGGGATGACGTTGGTCGCGACGAAGCCCTCGATGCGCACGGCGTTGAGCCCCTCGTGGTACTCCAGGCCGTCGATGACCGGCCTGCGGGGCTCGTACGCGGCGAGGCGGGCGAGGATCGGGGCGGCCGCGTGGACGGCGTTGGACCCCATCCAGCTGCGTCCCGAGTGCGCGCGCTCGCCGACGGTGGTCAGCTCGACCCGCAGGGTGCCCTGGCAGCCGCCCTCGACCTGTCCGTCGGACGGTTCGAGCAGGACGGCGAAGTCGCCCGCCAGCCAGTCGGGGTGCGCCTCCGCCACGTGGCCGAGGCCGTTGAGGTGGGCCGCGACCTCCTCGTTGTCGTAGAAGACGAAGGTCAGGTCGCGGTTGGGCTCGGGCACCGTGGCGGCGATGCGCAGTTGCACGGCCACGCCCGACTTCATGTCGGTGGTGCCGCAGCCCCACAGCACACCGTCCTCGTCGAGCCGGGACGGGACGTTGCCCGCGATCGGGACGGTGTCGAGGTGCCCGGCGAGCACCACGCGCTCGGGGCGGCCGAGGTGGGTGCGGGCGACCACGTTGTTGCCGTACCGGTCGACGGTGAGGTGCGGGAGCGTGCGCAGTGCCCGCTCGACGGCGTCGGCGAGCGGGCCCTCGGTGCCGCTGACGGAGGGCTGGTCGACGAGGCGGGCGGTAAGCGCGCCGGCGTCGAGCGTGAGGTCGAGGAAGTCGGACATGCAGGTGACACTAACCCGCCGGGGTGCCGGGCCCCCAACGCCCGTGCTCCGGCACGTTATCCCTGGTCCGCCCGGGTGCGGGGGCGGTCGCGGCGGCCGTTGTCCACAGGCGGGGTGCCAGGGTGCCACACTCCAGTACGGTGGGCGCGTGTCCGAGACCGTCACGCGCTTCCGCCGCGGCCGCCTCCTGCGGTTCGCCGCCGCCCTCGCGGTGCTGCTCGCCGTCGCCTCGTACGTCGGTGTGCAGTATCTGACCGGTGGGGGGGCGGGCCCCACCAAGTGCAGTGTCCGCGCGTCCGGCGCGTCGGGCGGCGGCACCTTCGAACTGACGCCGGAGCAGGCGTCGAACGCGGCGACGATCTCGGCGGTCGGCATCACCCGCGGCATGCCGCAACGGGCGGTCACCATCGCGCTCGCGACCGCGCTCCAGGAGTCGGGGCTTCGCAACCTGCCGTCCGGGGACCGCGATTCGCTCGGCCTGTTCCAGCAGCGCCCGTCCGCGGGGTGGGGCACGCGGCGGGAGATCCTCGACCCGGTGTACGCGTCGACGCAGTTCTACGAGCACCTGGGCAAGATCCCGGACTACGGGCGGCTGCCGCTGACGGTGGCCGCGCAGGAGGTCCAGCGCAGCGGCTTCCCCGAGGCGTACGCGAAGCACGAGCCGGACGCGACGCTGCTCGCCGCCGCGTTCACCGGGTCGGCGCCCGCGGCGCTGACCTGTCCCGCGCCGTTCGACCACGCGCCGGGCGACCCGCGCGAGGTGCGTACGGCTCTGGTGCGGGCCTTCGGCCCGAAGGCGCTGCCGGAGGGCGGCGCGCCGAACCACACCACCGCGGCCGCCGCCACGGGCCGCGCGACTCCCGGCGGTTCCGACGCCGGCGCGGGCGCCGGTACGGCGTCGGACGCGGGTACGGGGTCGGACGCCGGTACGGGGTCGGACGCCGGTACGTCGGACGCCGCCGCGGTGTCGGCGTCCGCCGCCGCGGGCCCCGGGCCAGGGCGCTCCGGGACCGCCCCGGGTGGGGCGGGCTCCGGGGTGACGCCCGCTCAGGACGCCGGGGGCACGCACTCCGGCACGCTCTCCGTGCCGGTGCGCGCCCTGCCGGGCGCGGCGGGCACGGTCGACGCGGCGGGCGCGGGCACGCGGCGGCGCGGCTGGGAGCTGGCCCACTGGGCGGTGGCCCGGTCGAGCGCGCTGCACATCACCCGGGTGGCGTACGCGGGGCGGGTGTGGAGCGCGGCGGACGCCGGGGCGGGCTGGCAGCGCGCGGCGGGGAAGTCCGGCGCGCTCTCCGCCTCCGAGGTGATGATCGGCCTCGCGCAGTAGTTCGGCATGTCGCCCGCACGGTGGGGCGCGGCAGGTCCGTGCGGCACATTCCCGAGGATGGTCCTTTTGTCGGTCCGCAGTCCCGGTCCGCTTGGGGCGCTTGTGGAGTGACGGTTCAGCAGCCGCGGGCACCAGTGGACGTTTGCCCGTTTTCACCCGACTCCGACAATACGACGCATTGCCAATTCTTTACCTTGCTGCTCCGCAACCTGGGCCGCCCCTCAGGGAGTTGTCACGGCGTCCGACCGGTGCCCGACCCGAAGGACCCTGGCCGACCGGCCTGGCCACGGGCGCCGCTCATCCCGAAGGAGCATCATGTCCCTCCCCCTGACCCGCCGCATCGCCCGCGCCGCGCTGCTCGTCGCCGCGGGCGCCGCCGCCCCCGTCGTGGCCTCGGGCGCCGCCAACGCCGCGTCGCTGCCGCAGGCCACCGACCTGGGAGCGGTCAGCTCGCTGGACGGCGCCAACCTGGGCGACACCGTCGACCACGGCGCGCGCTCGGCCACCGACATGGCGGGCAAGACCGGCGCGCACGTCGTCGGCACGGCCGTCCCCGCCGCGGGCAAGACCCTCGGCTCGGCCGGCAAGACCGTGGCGCCCGCCGCGCAGCAGGTCGCGGGCCAGACCGCGGGCAGCGCGGGCACCCTGCTCGGCGACACCGCCAAGAACAACCAGCTGCCGAGTCTGCCGCTCGGCGGCTGACGCCCCCGGCGCACGGAAGGCCCGGGGCATCCGGCTCCGGGCCTTCTCCATGCCTGTCCCCGCGACGGCCGCGCTTCGCGCGGCGCTCAGCCGCCGAGCCGCTTCACGGCCGCGTCGACCCGCTCGTCGGTCGCGGTCAGCGCGACCCGCACGTGCCGGGCCCCTGCCTCGCCGTAGAACTCACCGGGCGCCACCAGGATGCCGCGCTCCGCGAGGTAGCCCACGGTGTCCCAGCAGTTCTCGTCGCGGGTGGACCAGAGGTAGAGGCCCGCGTCGCTCAGGTCGACGCGGAAGCCGTCTCGCTCCAGCGCGGCCCGCAGCGGGCCGCGCCGCGCCGCGTACCGCTCGCGCTGCTCCGCCACGTGGGTGTCGTCGCCGAGCGCGGCGATCGTGGCCGCCTGCACCGGCGAGGGCACCATCATCCCGCCGTGCTTGCGCACCTGGAGCAGCTCGCCGAGCACGTTCTCGTCACCGACGAGGAAGGCCGCGCGGTAGCCGGCGAGGTTCGAGCGCTTCGACAGCGAGTGGACCGCGACGAGGCCGTCGTACGAGCCGCCGCACACGTCGGGGTGGAGCACCGAGACCGGCTCCGGGCCCTCCCAGCCGAGCTCCAGGTAGCACTCGTCGCTGAAGACCAGCACGCCGTGGTCGCGCGCCCAGGCCACGATCCGCGTCAGCTCCTCCTTGGAGAGCACGCCGCCCGTCGGGTTGGACGGGGAGTTCAGCCACAGCAGCTTCAGGCCCGCGGGGTCGAGCTCGGCCGGGTCGGCGTAGGGGGCGAGGCCTGCGCCCGCGAGCCGCGCGCCGACCTCGTACGTCGGGTAGGCGAGGCGCGGGTAGGCGACGCGGTCGCCGGGGCCGAGCGCCAGCTGCACGGGGGCCCAGGCGACGAGCTCCTTGGAGCCGACGACCGGCAGGACGTTGCGGTGGGTGAGCCCGCCGGCGCCGAGCCTGCGCCCGGCCCAGCCGGTGAGCGCGTCGCGCAGCGCGGCCGTGCCCCAGACGGTCGGGTAGCCGGGCGAGTCGGCCGCGTCGGCGAGCGCCCGCCGCACGAGCGCGGGCACCGGGTCGACCGGCGTGCCGATGGAGAGGTCCACGATCCCGTCGGGGTGGGCGCGGGCGGTCTCCTCGTACGGCTTGAGCCGGTCCCACGGAAAGACCGGAAGGGACTGCGACAGTGCGGGCACGGTGCTCACTCACTCTCTCGTACGGTGTCGGCCCCGCCCCGCCGCGCGCGAGGCGTACGCGGAAAGGCGCGGAACAGACGCAGAACGGACGCAGACACGCCGGTCCCGCACGGCGAGGACCGTGCGGGACCGTGGGCGCGGGGGGTCAGCCGTTCTGCGGGGGCAGCGCGGCGACGAGGGGGTGGTCCCGCTCGATCAGGCCGAGCTTCGAGGCACCGCCGGGGGAGCCGAGCTCGTCGAAGAACTCCACATTCGCCTTGTAGTAGTCCTTCCACTCGTCCGGGGTGTCGTCCTCGTAGAAGATCGCCTCGACCGGGCAGACCGGCTCACAGGCACCGCAGTCGACGCATTCGTCCGGGTGGATGTACAAGGACCGTGAGCCCTCGTAGATGCAGTCGACCGGGCACTCCTCGATGCACGCCTTGTCCTTCACGTCGACACAAGGCTGCGCGATGACGTAGGTCACGCTGTCGTTCCTCCTCCATAGGGCGCGGCGGGCCGATCTGCGGCTCCGTCCACGGGCGCGCGAAAGCGCGGCGTCGTCGATGCCCGCATCTAGTATCTCCGTTCCCGGGCACGATCCGAACAGGAGGGGCGCGCAGAGCAGTGGAAATCACCGGCGCAGGACGTCTTGAGGTCCGGATCACCCCTGCTGATGTGGGCAAACGGGTATCAGTCCGACGGCTGACCGGAGCATCGGACGGCTCGGAGAAATTCACCGACACGGTGGGCGTTCTCACATCCTGGAACGACGGGGTGATGCTCGTCACACGCCGCTCGGGCGAGGCGGTGGCCATCGACGAGTCGTCCCTGGTCGCGGGGAAAGTCGTGCCCGACACGCCCGCGCGGCGCCGGGGCCCCGCCGCGACCCGTGCCGAGCTGGCCGCGGTCGCGGCCCGCGCCTGGCAGCCCGTCGAGTCCGAGCCGCTCGGCGGCTGGCGGCTGCGCGCGGCGGGCGGGTTCACCCGGCGCGCCAACTCCGCGCTCGCGACGCGCGACCCGGGAGTGCCGGCCGGCGAGGCGCTGACCGCCGTGCGCCGGTGGTACGAGGCGCGCGGGCGCACCCCGTACGTCCAGCTGCAGGCGGAGTCGGCCGCGGAGCAGGAACGGCTGGCCGGCGCTTTCGCGGCGCACGGCTGGCGGCCAGAAGCGGCCACGGAGGTCTGGACGGGCGCGCCGGCGCCGGTCGCCGACCTGGCGGCCGACACGGCGCGGGTGCGGCTGTCGCGGACGGTCGACGAGGCGTGGCTGCGGCGCTACCACCGTACGGAACGGGCCGTAGGCCCCGAGCAGTTGCACGTCCTGCGCAGCGGTCCCTCCACGTGGTTCGCGACCGTGCCCGACCCGGCGGGCGACGGCGGGCCCGCGGCGATCGGCCGCTGCGTGGTCGACGGCCGCTGGGCGGGGTTCATGGCGGTGGAGGTCGATCCGGCGCACCGGCGCCGGGGGCTCGCGCGCGCGGTGATGGCGGCGCTCGCGCGCCGGGCGCTCGACGAGGGCGCGTCGGCAGCCTGGCTCCAGGTGGAGGACGACAACGCGCCCGCGCGTGCGTTGTACACGGACATGGGGTTCGCGGCCCACCACGCCTACCGGTACTTCCGGCCGGCGTAGGGCCGCGGCCACGGCGCCGCGCGAGAGCTGAAGGGCCGGTGGGAGCGGTGGGGAAACCGTACGAGAAGGACGAGCGGCGGGCCAGGTTCGCCGAGGAGGCGCGGGCCGCGCGGCCCGACCCCGCGGTGCTGTGCCTGCTGATCGGCGCGGAGGCCGACCCCTCGGCGGGCGAGGCGGAGCTCGACGCGGCGCAGGCCGAACTCGACCGGCTCGCCGGGCTGCTGCCGTTCGGCCCGCGCACTCCGGCGGACTGGGCACGCGCGGTGGGCGACCTGCTGGGCGGGCGGTGCGGGTTCCACGGCGCGCCCGCCGACTACCGCAGGCTGGAGTCGTCGCTGCTGCCCGAGGTGCTCAGGCGGCGGCGCGGGCTGCCGATCCTGCTGTCGCTGGTGTGGACCGAAGTGGCGCGGCGCGCGGGCGCCCCGGTGTGCGGGGTGGCGCTGCCGGGGCACTTCGTCGTCGGGTTCGGGCCGCGGGAGGAGCTGGTGCTCGCCGACCCGTTCGCCGGCGGGGCGCTGCTGAGCGGGGAGCAGGCGGCCGCGCTCGCCGCGGGCGCCGCGGGCGGCCCCCTGCCCGCCGGGGCGCTGCGGCCTGCCGAGCCGCTCGACGTGGTCGCGCGCGTGCTGAACAACATCAGGGCGTGGGCGGCGGGCCGCCCCGAGCACGGCGGGGTGGCGCTGTGGGCGCTTGAGCTCGCGATGCTGCTGCCCGCGCATCCGGCGCGGCTGCGCTACGACCACGCGAGGCTGCTGGTGGAGCGCGGCGACTACCTGCGCGGCGCCGCGGAACTTGAGGAGTACGCGGACGTCGTGGCGGCCGTGGAGCCCGCGACGGCCCGGGCGATCCGCCACCGGGCGCGCGCCGCCCGCGCCCTGCTCAACTGACGCCCCGGCACGCTCTCGGGCCTGCCGTGCCGTGCTCCATTCGTCAAGTTGCTAATTGCGCACTGCGGATCGCGGATGGCGTACCGACCCGACCGGCCTACGGGGGACCTCGACCATGGACGACGGGGCGCTCGGCGCGCGGGACGAGGCCCGGCTGCTCGACCTGGCGTCCGACGTGCTCTACAGCGACGGCCCGGGCACGCTCTGGCGGCGGGTGGGCCCGGAGACCGTGGGCGCCCTGCCGGCCACGGCCGTGCTGTGCAAGGCGCGACGGCCCTGCTGTGCAAGGCGGCGAGCGCGGGCGGTGTGACCGCCTGGCCGGTGACGCGGCTGCCGACCGCCCGCCAGCTCGCGTGCATCAGGCGCGGCTATCCGTTCGTGGGTGCGGGCCGGGCGATTCCGCTCGACCGGCCGGTGGTCGCGAGCCGCGTCGCGGGCGAGGGGCCGTGGCACGACAGCGAGGCGTACGCGGTGACCGCGGAGCTGCTCGGCACGCGGGACGTGATCGGGCTGCGGCTCGACGACGGCTCTCCCGGACCGGTACGCGGCCTGCTGGTGCACTGCGCGGACCGGGGCGGCACCCGCCGCGAGCGCGCCTGCCTGGGGCGGATGCACCCGCTGCTGCGGGCATGGACCGGCACGCGGCGCTGCTGCGGCGCAGGGCGCACGCGCCCGCCGTCCTCGCGGGCGCGGGCGGCGGCGGCCTGACGCCCCGGGAGGCCACGGTGCTCGTGCTGCTCGCGGAGGCACTGCCCGCGACGGCGATCGGCCGGCGGCCCGGCGTCTCGGTGCGCACGGTCCACAAGCCCGTGGAGAACACCTACCGCAAGCTCGGCACCCGCGACCGCCTGGAGACCCTCCTGCGCGCGCAGGCCGCCGGGCTGCTGCCCGCGCCGCGCTCGCCGGCCGGCCGGCGACGGGCCGGGACAGCGCCGCGCGCGACCGCCCACGCGCGGGTGCGTGCTGCCTGCATCCGGGCGTATCTGCCCGCGGGGACAGCGCGGACGGGCGCGAAGAAAGTGCGTTCTGTAGCCATATGGGGTGTATTTGGGTCCAAAGAGATCTTGGGCCTGAAGAGGAGGCACTCCATGCGAGGAGCCACGCACGCCAAGTGGGCCGCAGGCGCGATCGCCGTCGCCCTCACGGCAACGGCCTGCGGCGGGGGCGGCGACAGCGGCAGCGGCGGCGGCGGCGCGAACGGGATCGTGAGCGCCTCGTGGGGCGACCCGCAGAACCCCCTGGAGCCGGCGAACACCAATGAGGTCCAGGGCGGCAAGGTCCTCGACATGCTCTTTCGCGGCCTGAAGCGCTACGACCCGAAGACGGCCAAGGCGCAGAACTGGCTCGCCCAGTCGATCACCACCAAGGACTCGCAGAACTTCACCGTCACGGTGAAGAAGGGCTGGAAGTTCTCCAACGGCGAGAAGATCACGGCGAAGTCGTTCGTGGACGCCTGGAACTACGGCGCGTACCTGAAGAACAACCAGGTCAACTCCCCGTTCTTCCAGTACATCGACGGCTACGACGACGTGCACCCCACCTCGGGGCAGCCCAAGGCGAAGACGATGTCGGGCCTCAAGGTCACCGGGCCGCAGACCTTCACCGTACGGCTGTCGCAGAAGTTCTCCACCTGGCCGGACACCCTCGGCTACGCGGCCTTCTCGCCGCTGCCGAGCACCTTCTTCACCCACCACGCGGCGTGGCTCGCCAAGCCCGTCGGCAACGGCCCGTACACCATCAGCAAGTACACCAAGGGCTCGCAGATGCAGCTGCGCCGCTGGAAGGGCTACCCGGGCCCGGACAAGGCGCAGAACGGCGGCGTCGACCTCAAGGTCTACACCGACAACAACACCGCCTACACCGACCTGACGGCGGGCAACCTCGACCTGGTGGACGACGTGCCCGCGGCCCAGCTGAAGAACGCCAAGTCCGACCTGGGCGGCCGGTACATCAACACCCCCGCGGGCATCATCCAGACCCTCGCGTTCCCGTTCTACGACAAGCGCTGGAACAACAAGAACGCGGTGAAGCTGCGCACCGGCCTCTCGATGGCCATCAACCGCGCGCAGATCACGAAGACGATCTTCAACAACACCCGCACGCCCGCGACCGACTGGACCTCGCCGGTGCTCGGCTCCTCCGGTGGCTACCGGAGCGGGCTGTGCGGCAAGGCGTGCGCGTACAACCCGTCGGAGGCCCGCAAGCTCATCCAGCAGGGCGGCGGCATCCCCGGCGGGCGGATGACGATCTCGTACAACGCCGACACCGGCTCCCACAAGGAGTGGGTGGACGCCACCTGCAACAGCATCAACAACGTGCTGCACAACGACAAGGCGTGCGTCGGCGCGCCCGTCGGCACCTTCGCCGACTTCCGCAGCAAGATCACGCAGCACAAGATGACCGGGCCGTTCCGCGCCGGCTGGCAGATGGACTACCCGCTCATCCAGGACTTCCTGCAGCCGCTGTACTACACCGACGCCTCCTCGAACGACGGGAAGTTCTCGAATCCCCAGTTCGACAAGCTGGTCAACCAGGCCAACGGGGAGACGGACAGGCAGCGGGCCGTGCAGCTGTTCCAGCAGGCCGAGGGCGTCGTGCGGGACCAGATGGCGGCCATCCCGCTCTGGTACCAGAACGGCAGCGCGGGCTACTCGGACCGCGTCTCCGACGTCCGGCTCAACCCCTTCAGCGTCCCGGTCTACGGGGACATCAAGGTCAAGTGACCCGCACGAAAGACCCTGAGCGCCACCCACGGCCCGGCGCGCACCCGCGCGCCGGGCTCCCGTACGGGGCGCGGGCGCCGCTGCACCCGGGCGCCACCGCACCCCGAAGGCCCGACGACCCGCGGAGGCCGGTATGGGACGCTATGTGATCCGGCGGCTGCTCCAGATGATCCCCGTGTTCATCGGCGCCACGCTGCTGATCTTCCTGATGGTCAACGTCATGGGCGACCCCGTCCAGGGGCTGTGCGGCGACAAGGCGTGCGACCCCGCGACGGCGGCGCAGCTGCGCAGTGAGTTCGGCCTCGACAAGCCCCTGTGGCAGCAGTACCTGACGTACATGGGCCATGTCTTCGAGGGCAACTTCGGGACGGCCTTCAACGGGCAGCCGGTGACCGAGCTGATGGGCGACGCCTTCCCCGTCACGATCCGGCTGACGGTCATCGCCATCGTCTTCGAGATCATCATCGGCATCGCGCTTGGCGTCGCGACCGGCCTGCGCAGGGGCAGCCCCGTCGACACCACGGTGCTGCTGCTGACGCTGGTGGTGATCTCCGTGCCGACGTTCGTCACCGGCCTGATCGTCCAACTGCTGTTCGGCGTGAAGTGGAGCCTGATCCAGCCCTCGGTCTCCCCCGAGGCGCCGTTCGACCAGCTGATCATGCCGGGCCTCGTGCTCGCCTCGGTCTCGCTCGCGTACGTCACCCGGCTCACCCGCACCTCCATCGCGGAGAACCGGCGCTCCGACTACGTGCGCACGGCGACCGCCAAGGGCCTGCCGCGCCGCCGGGTGATCGTGCGCCACCTGCTGCGCAACTCGCTGATCCCGGTGGTCACCTTCATCGGCACGGACATCGGCGGCCTGATGGGCGGCGCGATCGTCACGGAGCGGATCTTCAACATCCACGGCGTCGGCTACCAGCTCTACCAGGGCATCCTGCGGCAGAACTCGCAGACCGTCGTGGGCTTCGTGACCGTGCTCGTGCTGGTCTTCCTCGTCGCCAACCTGCTGGTCGACCTCCTGTACGCCGTACTCGACCCGAGGATTCGGTATGCCTGAACAACTCCCGAGGAACGCGGGCGACGGCGCCATCGCGCCCACCGGCGCGGGCGGCGCGATGGACATCGCGACCGAGGGCGCGGGCCCCGGCGGCCCGCCGGGCGCGCCGGAGGGCGGCGGCGCGTCGGGCGAGGCGCGCAGCCTCTGGTCGGACGCCTGGCACGACCTGCGCCGCAACCCGGTCTTCATCATCTCGTCGCTGGTGATCCTCTTCCTCGTCGTCATCTCGATCTGGCCGTCGCTGATCGCGTCGGGCAACCCGCTCTCCTGCGACCTGGCGAAGGCACAGGACGGCCCGGCACCCGGCCACCCCTTCGGTTTCAACGGGCAGGGCTGCGACGTCTACACGCGCACCGTGTACGGCGCCCGCGCCTCGGTCACGGTCGGCGTGTGCGCCACGGTCGGCGTGGCGATCCTCGGCTCCGTGCTCGGCGGGCTCGCCGGGTTCTTCGGGGGATGGGGCGACGCGGTGCTCTCCCGGATCACCGACATCTTCTTCGGCATCCCCGTGGTGCTCGGCGGCCTCGTGCTGCTCTCCGTGATCACCAACACGACGGTGTGGCCGGTCATCGGGTTCATCGTGCTGCTGGGGTGGCCGCAGATCTCCCGTATCGCGCGCGGCTCCGTGATCACCATCAAGCAGAACGACTTCGTCCAGGCGGCGCGCGCCCTCGGCGCCTCCAACACGCGGATGCTGGTGCGGCACATCATGCCCAACGCGATCGCGCCGGTGATCGTCGTGGCGACCATCGCGCTCGGCACGTACATCTCTCTCGAAGCGACGCTCTCCTACCTCGGGGTCGGGCTCAAGCCGCCGACCGTGTCGTGGGGCATCGACATCTCCACCGCGTCGCCGTACATCCGCAACGCGCCGCACATGCTGCTCTACCCGGCGGGCGCCCTGGCGATCACGGTGCTCGCGTTCATCATGCTGGGCGACGCGGTGCGCGACGCCCTCGACCCCAAGCTGCGCTGAGGAGCCCGCATGCTGCTCGAAGTGCGCGACCTGCACGTGGAGTTCCACACCCGCGAAGGGATCGCCAAGGCCGTCAACGGCGTCAGCTACGCGGTGGACGCGGGCGAGACGCTCGCCGTGCTCGGCGAGTCCGGTTCCGGCAAGTCCGTCACCGCCCAGGCGATCATGGGCATCCTCGACGTGCCGCCGGGCCGGATCTCCGGGGGCGAGGTCCTCTTCAAGGGCCGCGACCTGCTGAAGCTCAAGGAGGAGGAGCGGCGCAGGGTGCGCGGCGCCGAGATGGCGATGATCTTCCAGGACGCGCTGTCGTCGCTCAACCCGGTGCTCAGCGTGGGCCAGCAGCTCGGCGAGATGTTCACCGTGCACCGCGGCATGTCCCGCAAGGACGCGCGGGCGAAGGCCGTGGAGCTGATGGACCGGGTCCGCATCCCCGCCGCGAAGGAGCGGGTGAACCAGTACCCGCACCAGTTCTCGGGCGGGATGCGCCAACGCATCATGATCGCGATGGCGCTGGCGCTCGAACCCTCGCTGATCATCGCGGACGAGCCGACGACCGCGCTCGACGTGACCGTGCAGGCGCAGGTGATGGACCTGCTCGCGGAGCTCAGGCGAGAGCTCGACATGGGGCTGATCCTGATCACCCACGACCTGGGCGTGGTCGCGGACGTCGCCGACCGGATCGCCGTGATGTACGCGGGCCGCATCGTGGAGACGGCGCCCGTGCACGACATCTACAAGGCGCCCGCCCACCCCTACACGCGCGGCCTGCTCGACTCGATCCCCCGGCTCGACCAGAAGGGCCAGGACCTGTACGCGATCAGGGGCCTGCCGCCCAACCTGCTGAACATCCCGCCCGGCTGCGCCTTCCACCCCCGCTGCCCGCGCGCCAGGGACGTGTGCACCACGGACGAGCCGCCGCTGTACGAGGTGAGCGCGGCCCGGCGCAGCGCCTGCCACTTCTGGAGGGAGACGCTCGATGACGTCGACGGCTGAGGCGCACGCGGGGACGGAGACCGTCCTGGAGGTGCGCGACCTCGTCAAGCACTACCCCCTCACCCAGGGCGTCGTCCTGCGCCGGCAGGTCGGCGCGGTGAAGGCGGTGGACGGCGTCTCGTTCGCCCTCGGGGCCGGCGAGACGCTCGGCATCGTGGGCGAGTCGGGGTGCGGCAAGTCCACCGTCGCCAGGATGCTCGTACACCTGGAGGAGCCGACCGGGGGCCGGATCACGTTCAAGGGCGAGGACATCACCCAGCTGTCCGGCCGTGCGATGAAGGCGGTGCGGCGCAACATCCAGATGGTCTTCCAGGACCCGTACACCTCGCTCAATCCGCGGATGACGGTCGGCGACATCATCGGGGAGCCGTTCGAGATCCACCCGGAGGTCGCGCCGAAGGGCAGCAGGCGGCGCAAGGTGCAGGACCTGCTGGACGTGGTGGGCCTCAACCCGGAGTACATCAACCGCTATCCGCACCAGTTCTCCGGCGGCCAGCGCCAACGCATCGGCATCGCGCGCGGGCTCGCGCTGCAGCCCGAGGTGATCGTCGCGGACGAGCCGGTCTCCGCGCTCGACGTGTCGGTGCAGGCCCAGGTCATCAACCTGATGGAGCGGCTGCAGGGCGAGTTCGGCCTGAGCTACGTGTTCATCGCGCACGACCTGTCGATCGTCCGCCACATCTCCGACCGGGTCGCGGTGATGTACCTGGGCAAGATCGTGGAGACCGGCACCGACACCGAGATCTACGACCACCCGACGCACCCGTACACGCAGGCGCTCCTGTCCGCGGTGCCGCTGCCCGACCCGGCCGCCCGCGAGCGCCGGGAGCGCATCCTGCTCCAGGGAGACGTGCCCTCCCCCGCCAACCCGCCGTCCGGCTGCCACTTCCGCACCCGCTGCTGGAAGGCGCAGGACATCTGCGCGCGGGAGGAGCCCCCGCTCGCGGTCCCCGCGTGGCTCTCCGACGCGGGCCCCACGGCACACCCCTCGGCCTGCCACTTCGCCGAGGAGAAGCGGATCGTGCCGCCGCCCCCGGGCCCCGGGGGCGGCGGCCCCGGCGCGGGAAGCCGCCCCCGCACGGGCGGCGGCCCCGGCGCGGGGGCAGGCGGCTCAGGACAGCCCGAGTGAGCGCTTGAGGAAGTCCAGCTGGAGCAGGAGCAGGTTCTCCGCGACCTGCTCCTGCGGCGTCATGTGCGTGGCGCCGGTCAGCGGCAGCACCTCATGCGGGCGGCCCGCCTCAAGCAGCGCGGTGGACAGCCTCAGCGAGTGGGCGACCACCACGTTGTCGTCCGCCAGACCGTGGATGATCATCATCGGCCGCGCGGGCTCCGCCGCGAGCGAGAGCCCGGCATCGGTGATCAGCGAGTTGCGCGCGTACACCTCGGGGCGCTCCCCCGGGTCGCCGAGATAGCGCTCCTGGTAGTGGGTGTCGTAGAGGCGCAGGTCGGTGACGGGCGCGCCGACGACGGCCGCGTGGAAGACGTCCGGCCTGCGCAGTACGGCGAGCGCGGCGAGGAAGCCGCCGCCCGACCAGCCGCGGATCGCGACCCGGTCGAGGTCGAGCGGGAAGTCGGCGGCGAGCGCGCGCAGCGCGTCGACCTGGTCGGCCAGGATCACCGACGCCATCTCGTCCTTGATCGCCTTCTCCCACCCGGGGCTGCGGCCCGGCGTGCCGCGCCCGTCCGCGACGACCACCGCGAACCCCTGGTCGGCGAACCACTGGGACGTCAGGTGCGCGTGGTGCGAGTGGACGGCGCGCTGCGCGTGCGGGAAGGCGTACGGGTCGAGCAGGACGGGCAGCCTGCCGTCCGACTCCTGGTAGCCGGTCGGCAGCAGCACGGCGCTCGGGATGCGCCGCTCCCCCGCCTCCGTCAGCACGAAGTGCGCGGTGAGCACGGGGTACTGGGCGTACGAGACCAGCTCGACGGGCGGGTGGCCCTCCCGCAGCACGGCAGCCGCGGGCCCGCTCGGGTCGGGGCCCGCGGTGCGCAGGACGGTGGCGCCGCCGCCGCGCACCGCCGTGTGCAGGCCCGGCCCCTCGGAGACGCGCTGCACGCCGAGCTCGTTGACGCGGTAGACGTGCACCTCGCCGGTCTCGGGGTGCGCGGCCTCGGGGCCCGCGGACGCGGAGACCAGGATGTCCCGCACGTCGATGTCGAGCACGGCCCGCACGTGCAGCTGGGGCCCGGTCAGGGCCCGGTCGCCGACGACGAGGACGCGGGCGCCGCCCTCGTCGGCGATCCGCACGAGACGGCCGTCCGGCGCCCAGGCGGGCACGCCCGGGTGCAGTTCGAGCCAGGCCGGGTCCTCGTCCTGGTGCACGATCCGGGTCTCCCCCGTCACCGTGTTGACGCCGAGGTACTGGGTGCGGCGCTGGTCGCGGGACTGGACGAGCAGCAGCGGCGCCCCGGCCTCGGACCAGTGCACGCGCGCGAGGTAGGGGAAGCGCACCCGGTCCCAGACGACCTCGGTGCGCTCCCCCGCGAGGCCCATGAGGAACAGCGTCACGTCGGCGTTGGGCGTGCCGGCCGCCGGGTACGACACGGAGGCCGGCGGCCTGTCGGGGTGGGCCGGGTCGGAGATCCACCATCTGCGGACCCTCGCGGTGTCGACCCGCGCGACCAGCAGCCGGTCCGAGTCCGGCGACCACCAGAAGCCGCGGGTGCGGTTCATCTCCTCCGCGGCGACGAACTCGGCGACGCCGTAGGCCACCTCGTCCTTCTCCGGCGCGGCGAGTTCCCTGTCCCCCGCCCCGTCCGCCTCCGCGACCCGCAGCGCGCCGCGCGTCACGTACGCGACCCTGCGGCCGTCCGGCGAGGGCCTGGGGTCGAGGACCGGGCCGGGGACGTCCAGCTCCCGCACCACGGGCTCCGTGAGCGAGGCGGTGAACAGGCGCCCCGACAGTGGGAAGGCGGCCGTCCGCACGGCCGCGTCGACCGCGTACCCGACGATGCCCGCCGAGCTCTCCCGCACCCGCTCGCGCCGCGCGCGCTCCTGCGCCGACAGCTGTTCGGGCGCGCCGCCGAGCAGCGATACGGGGTCGGCGGCGATCCGCTCCTTCGGCCCCTCGGCGTCCGCGAGGTCCACCACCCACAGACGGTTCACCCGATCGGTACCCGACGAGGACCGGAGGAAGACCACGCGCTCCCCGTCGGGGGAGACGGTGAAGGCACGGGGTACGCCCAGGGTGAACCGCTGGGTCTTCGCGTGCTGTCGCGGGAACGAAAGCTGATCCTTCAAGGTCATGGCACCGAATTTAACGGCCGTGCGCCCCCGTTGTGCTGCCGTGCTCCGATCGATGCGTTCCGACGGATAGTTATGATCCCTAGCGGCGTGTGGGTATGAACCACCCGCCGGGCACCTGCTGTCCGCCCATACCAGCCAGACCAGACCCAACAGACCGACCGGACCGATCAGATCAGCGACTCGATGACCCGATGACCGCCGACCCGATGCCCCCGACGACCGCTGTCCGCCCTACCGTCTGCCGCCGGCCGTCCCTCGACACCGGGGCTCCCACCGATCGTTCTCCGCTGATGTCGTCTGTCCCCAGGCCTCTCGCCCAAACGCCCTGTGGAGGTGAACCACCGTGGTGCTCTCGATCTCACTGGCGGTGCTGCTCGTGGTCATCGTCGTCATGATGATCCGCAAGTCGGGACTGAAGGCGGGACACGCCATCGTCTGCGCGCTCGCGGGCTTCTTCCTCGCGAGCTCGTCGGTCGCCCCGACGATCACCTCGCTGACGTCGAGCGTGGCGGGCATGATCGGGAACATCAAGTTCTGACCGGGCCGCGCGGCGGGGCGGGCCGGCGGTCGCCCTGCCCGCCACGGTCAGCACCGTCGCTGCCATGCCGCAGGCCGCCTCGGGGCGCGTCCCATCCGCCGTGCCCTCAAGGGGGCGACGAGTCCCGCAGCTCCCGAGAGGGAGGAACGGCGAGGCTCAGGCCGGGTGCGGCGGTACGGTCGTCCCCCGACCGGAGGAAGGGGAAGCCGACCGTGTCCGTGTCCGATTGCATCACCGTGCTGACGACGACCGACAGCGCCGAGAAGGCGCAGGACCTCGCGGCCACCGCCGTGGGTGCGAAGGTGGCGGCCTGCGCACAGATCGACGGGCCGATCACGTCCGTGTACCGCTGGGAAGGCGCCGTACAGACCGACCAGGAGTGGCGCGTCCTGTACAAGACGACCGCAGGCAGGTTCGCCGCGCTGGAGGCGCAGATCCGCGGCGTCCACGACTACGACACCCCGGAGATCATCGCAACGCCGATCACGGACGGCGGGGACGACTACCTGTCCTGGATCCGCGACGAGACCGCCGAGTGATCTGTCCCAGGGCCGCCCCCAGTTCGGCTCCCAGCTCCCGTGCCGCGCTGTTCCCGGCCGGAGCTGGGCCATGGGCGTCTCCAAGCGCCGCCGCCCGAGTGTGGCTTCCGTCTCGAAGGTGACGGCCAGGGCCTCGCGCGCCACGGCGATGCCCTGGTCGTAGTCGCCGCCCGCCACGAGGGCCGTGGCGACATCTCCGAGGATGACGGCCCGCACCTTGGCCTCGTCCGGCCGCAGGGCCGCCAACGCCAGCCTCGAAACCGACGCCACATTCGCATGCCCGAGCCGCCCGTGACAGTTCCCGAGTTGCGCGCCCTGGTCGCGCCGCGCGTCGGCCCCGTGAGCCCGGTCGCGTGCTCCGTCTGCAGAGAGCTGAAAGCGCGGGTGACGAGCGTCAGGACCCCTGAGGAGCCGAGGCCGGTGCTTGCGGCGATGCACCGGACCGGCCGGGCCCCACCGGCCGGCGGCCGGACGAGCACGCGCACAGGGCGTACCGCATGCGGACTCATGAGCCGTCGCGCAGGGGCGCGGCGGCGGCTCGTAGGCTGGTGCCATGACCGATCCGTCCGACCGCCGGCTGCTGCTCGTCCACGCGCACCCCGACGACGAAACGATCAACAACGGCGCCACCATGGCCAAGTACGCGGCCGAGGGCGCCTCCGTGACGCTGGTGACCTGCACGCTCGGCGAGGAGGGCGAGGTCATCCCGCCCGAGCTCGCGCACCTCGCGGCCGACCGGGACGACACCCTGGGCACCCACCGCATCGGTGAGCTCGCGGCGGCGATGCAGGCGCTCGGCGTCACCGACCACCGCTTCCTCGGCGGCCCCGGCCGCTTCCGCGACTCCGGGATGATGGGCCTGCCCACCAACGACCGCGAGGGCGCGTTCTGGCACACGGACGTCGACACGGCCGCGCCGTACCTGGTGGAGATCGTGCGCTCCGTGCGCCCGCAGGTCCTGGTCACGTACGACCCCGACGGGGGGTACGGGCACCCCGACCACATCCAGGCGCACCGGGTCGCCATGCGCGCCGTCGACCTCGCCGCCGACCCGGACTACCGCGCGGACCTCGGGCCCGCGCACACCGTCGCCAAGGTGTACTGGAACCGCGTGCCGCGCTCGGCGGCCGAGGAGGGCTTCGCCAGGCTGCGGGCGAGCGGCGCGCAGTTCCCCGGCGTCGCGGACGTGGCGGACCTGCCGGGCGTGGTGGAGGACGACGTGATCACGGCCGCCGTCGACGGCGGCCCCTACACGGGGCACAAGACGGCCGCGATGCGCGCCCACGCCACCCAGATCGCGGTGGACGGCCCCTTCTTCGCGCTCTCCAACGACCTGGGCCAGCCGCTGTTCGCCACCGAGTACTACGAACTGGTGCGCGGCACGGCGGGCGCGCCGCCGGGCGAGCGGGAGAGCGACCTGTTCGCGGGCCTCTCCTGGACGGACGCGTGAGCGGGCCGGGCCCGGGGCGGCCGGGTCCCGGCGTGCTCGCCGGGTGCGCCGGCCTGGTGGTGCTCGGCGCGGCCGTGGGCGTCGCGGGCGCCCTGGTGCAGGGCGGCCTCTTCCCCGGAGGGCTGCTGCTCGCGCTGGTCGCGACCGCCGCGGTGTTCCTCGGCGGACAGCGCGCGACGAGCAGCCAACTGGGGCTCGGCGCCGCGGTTCTCGGCTGGGTGGCCTCCGTCGTCCTGCTGAGCATGGGCCGCCCGGAGGGTGACGGGGCGTTCGCCGCCGGCGTCGGGCCGCTCGTCTACCTGCTGGGCGGGATGGTGATCGCTGTGATCTGCGCCACCGTCGCACGCCCCACCGCGTCCGCCGCGCGGCCAGGGGTCCGCGGCCGGTGAGGCGCCCGGGCACGCCGTGGTGGATTTTGACCCCATAGATACCGTGCGGGACCGGCGGCTTCCCCCGGTCGTCGGGTACACGTCCGCCGGGCCCAGTATGGTGGTGCGCGCTCCGGACCGTCCCCCGGCCTGCGGCCCGGGAATCTGGACAGTCGCGTATCAGTGAGATCGGGCGGCGGAGCCAACCGGGAGAACCTGCTTTGAGTCGTGAAACTGACAGTTCGCCTTCCGGGCCCCAGGGGCGCGGCGCTTCGCCGTACCCCTCGGGAACCCCGCCGTACGGATCGCGCCAGGAGCCGGGGCCTCAGCAGGACGCCGGCGAGACCGGTGCGACGGGCCCGCGGCAGGGCGAGCCCAGAACCGAGACCACGCTGACCACCCGCATCCGGATCAACATCCCCGGGTCGCGGCCCATCCCGCCGGTCGTCGTCAGGACGCCGCTGGGCGAAGGAGCCGAGAACGGCGCGGACGGCGCGGACGGCGGGGGCGGCGAACGCGGCGAGGGCACGAACGGCCGCGGGATCGCCGCCGCGGCCCAGGACGGCGGCGGCGCCGAGAGCACGGGCCAGGTGCCCGCGCCCGGCGGAGGGGCCCAGGCCCCCGCGGGCGGGCAGGCCCAGGCCAGGGAGCCCGCGCCCGCGCCCGAGAAGAAGACGAGCGACTGGTTCGCGCCGCGCAAGCCGATGGCGAAGGGCGGCGCGATGGGCGCGGGCGCCGCCGCCACGGCGGGCGAGGAGCCGGCGGGACCCGGCGCCCAGGGCGCCGCTCCCGGCCCCGGCGGCGCGGCTCCCGGCACGGGGGCTCCCGGCGGCACGGCTCCGGGCGCGGGAGCTCCCGGAGCGGGCGAGCAGGGCCCGGTCTCGTCGCCGTACCAGGACGCCGCACGCCAGGACCCGTACGGCGCCGCGTACGACGGCGGCGGTCGGCCCGCCGACGGCGGCACCCCGCCGTACGGCTCCGCGCCGGTGCCGGGCCCCGGCGAGGTGCCCAACGGCCCCACCGCGGGCCCCGCCACCGGCGGTTCCACGTTCGGCTCCGGGCTGCCGACAGGTCCCGGCCACACCCCGCCGTACGGCACGCCGGAGATGGCCGCCGGCCCCGAGGGGACGCCGGTCCACGGCACGCCCGCGCACGGCACCCCGGGCTCGGGGGCGCCGGGGCAGGAGGGGCCGCCGCGGATGTCGGACGACACCGCGATCCTGACGCCCCAGCAGTTGGTGCCCGAGCCAGGCGCGGAGCAGGGCGGACACGTGTCGGGTTCGACGCTCTCCAGCGGCGTCCCGGCCACCTCGGCGGAGGGGCGCACACAGCCCTTCCCCGGCTCCGGCCGGGCCGAGGACCAGGGGGCGCGCCCGCGCCCCGACCTGACGCCCCGTCTCGACGCGCGGCCCCCGGCACCGACCGGCCAGGACGGCCCGGCGGGTCCCGCGCAGACCCCCGCCGCCGCGCCCGCCGCGCCCGCCGCGGCGGCCAGGCCCGCGGCCAAGAAGAAGGGCCGCTCCAAGCTGGTCCTCGCGGTGGTGGCGGTGCTCGTGGTGGCCGGCGGTCTGTACGGCGCGGGCCTGGTGATGAACCACGCGGACGTCCCGAAGGGCACCACCGTCCTCGGCGTCCCCATCGGCGGCAGCACCAAGGACCAGGCCCTGGACACGCTGGAGAAGCAGCTCGGCGAGCGGGCGGAGATGCCGCTGAAGCTGACGGTCGGCGACAAGAGCGAGTCGCTCTCGCCGCAGAACGCGGGCCTCACGCTGGACGACCAGGCCACCGTCGAGGCGGCCTCAGGACCCGACTACGACCCGGTCGACGTGATGGGTTCGCTGTTCGGCAGGGAGCGTCCCGTCGACCCGGTGATGCCGGTGGACGACGAGAAGCTGACCGCCGCGCTCAGCGGCATGGCGCAGTCCCTCGGCTCGGCCCGCGAGGGCACCATCACCTTCGACACCGGCAAGCCGGTCGCCGTGCCGGGCAAGGCGGGCACGGGGCTCGACGTGGCCCGCGCCAAGCAGTCCGTGCGGGACGCCTTCCGCAACCAGGTGCAGACCGGCCGTGCGGCCGGCCTGACGCTGCCGACGGTCGAGCAGCGGCCGACGATAAGCGAGGCGGAGATCGACCGGGCCATGAAGGACTTCGCGGAGCCCGCGATGTCCGGCCTCGTCACGATCAAGGCGGGCGGCGCGTCCATCCAGTTCGGCCAGGTCTCGCTGCCGAAGATCCTCTCGATGAAGGCCGTCGACGGGAAGCTGGTGGACAGCTACGACCTCAAGGCGCTCAAGGAGGCGTACGGCTCCGCGTTCGACGGCGTGACGGTCAAGCGGGCCGACGGTTCGAGCACGGCGGTGACCCCGCAGGACGTCGCGGACCAGCTGCGGGTGGCGCTGCGCGGCAAGACCCCTGAGCAGCGGGTGCGGGAGATCGGCGCCCCCACCTCGGGACTGACCGGCTGAGACCGCGTGCGGCGACGGCGCGCCCGGCGCCGTGCCCACCGGCCTGCGCCGTGCCCGACAGGCCGCGCCCTGCCGACCGGCCTGCGCCGTGCCCGACAGGCCGCGCCCTGCCGACCGGCCGGCGCCGGACCCGGTGACCCGGTGCGCGCGGCGCGCGCGGCGCGCCACCAGCGGCCGCGCCGCGGGAGTGTCACGGACCCGGCATGACATCTGTCATGCCGGGTCTCCCACATTCGGCACTGCCACGCGGACCGGCCCGCTTGCCAGGATGGGAGCCATGAAGACACCAGCTCCCGCCGCGACCGCCGTCGTCGCGTTCGCGAACGTGACGAAGTCGTACGGCACCGTACGCGCCGTGGACGGGCTCACGCTCGACCTGCACCCCGGCGAGACGGTCGCGCTGCTCGGTCCCAACGGCGCGGGGAAGTCCTCCGCCCTCGACCTGCTGCTCGGGCTGCGCACGCCCGACACCGGGACCGTCACGGTCTTCGGGTCCACGCCGCAGGGCGCGATCGCCACGGGCCACGTCGGCGCCATGCTCCAGACCGGCGGCCTGATGGAGGGCGTGAAGGTCAGGGAGATCGTCAAGCTCGCCTGCGACCTGCACCCGCGGCCGCACCCGGTGGAGGAGGTACTGGACCGCGCGGGCATCGCCCAGGTCGCCGACCGGATGGTCGACAAGCTCTCCGGTGGCCAGGAGCAGCGCGTACGGTTCGCACTCGCGACGGCCGGAGCGAACGACCTGATCGTGCTGGACGAGCCGACCACCGGCATGGACGTCACGGCGCGCCAGGCGTTCTGGTCGACCATGCGGGAGGAGGCGGGCCGGGGCCGTACGGTCCTGTTCGCCACGCACTACCTGGAGGAGGCCGACGCGATCGCCGACCGGGTCCTGGTGCTGCACAAGGGGCGGCTCCTCGCGGACGGCACCGCGGCGGAGATCAAGGCGAAGGCCGGCGCGCGGCGCATCGCCTTCGACCTGGAGGGCCCGATCGACGAGCGGGCGCTCGGCGGCCTGCCGTTCCTCAGCTCGCTGACCGTGTCGGGGACGACGGTGCGCATGCAGTCGCACGACGCGGACGCCACCGTGCACGCCCTGTACGGGCTGGGGCTCTACCCCCGCAACCTGGAGGTCGCGGGACTCGGCCTCGAACAGGCATTCGTCGCCATCACCGAGGCCGAGGAGGCAAGGACCGCATGAGCAGGCTCACCTACGGCGCGCTGACCCGGCTGGAGATCACCCGGACGCTGCGCAACAAGAAGTTCATGTTCTTCTCGGTCATCTACCCCGCGGGCCTGTTCCTGGTGATCGCGGGCCCGCAGGACGACACCACGATCTCCGGCACGGGCGGGCTCACGCTCGGCGCGTTCTACATGGTCGCGATGGCGTCCTTCGGCGCGCTCACCGCCGTACTGATGGGCAACAGCGAGCGCATCGCCAAGGAGCGGGAGAAGGGGTGGGTGCGGCAGCTGCGGCTGACGTCGCTGCCGGGCCGCGGCTACGTCCTCGCGAAGATCGCAAGCGCCGCGGTGGTCAGCCTGCCGTCGATCATCATCGTGTTCCTGGTGGCCGCGGCCATCAAGCACATCCACCTGGAGCCCTGGCAGTGGCTCGCGCTCACGGGCGTGATCTGGGCGGGCAGCCTGTGCTTCGCCGCGCTGGGCGTGGCCATCGGCTACCTCGCCACCGGTGACGCCGTACGGCCGATCACGATGATCATCTACTTCGGCCTGTCCATCCTCGGCGGGCTCTGGCTGCCGACCACGGCCTACCCGCGGTGGCTCCAGGACGTCACCTCGTGGTTGCCGACCCACGCCTACGCGGGCCTCGGCCAGGCCATCGAGCTGGGTGGCGCGCCGCACGCCAAGGACGTGGCGCTGATCGTCGGGTACTTCCTCGTCTTCGCGGTCGCCGCCGCGTGGCTGTACCGGAAGGACACCCGGAAGGCGTGAGCGGGGTGCGGACCACGGACGACCGCCCGCACGAGGTCGGTCCCGGCGTGCCGATCGGCCGGCCCCCGGAGAACCGCAGGCAGGTACTGGTCAAGCTGATGTGGACCGGCATCTGGCTGGCCTACCTCGGCGCGCCGGTCTCCGACCTCGGTGACGGCGGGCACGGCACCGCGGCCGTGGCCCTGGGCTCCGCGGGCCTCGCGGCGTTCGTGGCGGTGTACCTGGCGCTGGTCTTCCGGCACACCGGGCGCGCCTACAGTGCCGGCACCGTGCGGGCGCTGCTCGCCGGGGTGTTCGCGCTCGCCGCCTGCCTTGCCCTGACCATGGGGTCGCCGTGGCTGGTCCTGTTCGTGTACGTGTCGGTGTCGGCGGGCGCGGCCCTGCCGGCCCGGCAGTCCGCGGTGGCGATCCCGGTGGCGGTGGGCGCGCTCGCGCTGGTGGGCACGCAGACGCGGGGCGACGACGGGTATGTGCTCGCGCTCGCGGCCCCCGCGCTGCTCGGCGGCTTCGCCATGGTGGGGGTGAGCCAGCTGGTGCGCACGATGGTCGAGCTGCGGCAGGCGCGGGCCACGGTCGCGACGCTCGCCGCCAACGAGGAGCGCCTGCGGATGGCCCGCGACCTGCACGACCTGCTGGGCCACTCGCTCTCGCTGATCACCCTCAAGAGCGAGCTCGCCGGCCGGATGCTGCCCGACCATCCGGGCCGGGCCGCCGAGCAGGTCGAGGACATCGAGCGGGTGAGCAGACAGGCCCTCACGGACGTACGCGAGGCCGTCAGCGGCTACCGCAGGCTGACGCTCCCGGGGGAGCTGGCGGGCGCGCGCACCACGCTCGCGGTCGCGGGCATCGCGGCCCGGCTGCCCGACGCCGTGCCCGGCGACCTGCCGGGCGCGCTCGCGCCCCGCTCCGAGGAGGCGCTCGCCTGGTCGCTGCGCGAGGCCGTCACCAACGTCGTACGGCACAGCGGTGCGCGGAACTGCGCGGTGGCGCTGGCGCCCCGGCAGACGCTCGACGGCCTGTTCCTCCAGCTCACCGTGGAGGACGACGGGCGGGGTCTCGGCACCGCGCCGCGCGGCAACGGCCTCACCGGGCTGGGCGAACGCCTCGACGCGGCCGGCGGCACGCTGGACCTGCGGTCCTCGCGGCCGGGCGTGGCACTGACGGTGCGCGTCCCGCTGGCCGCCCGCGGCGACGCTGTCTGACAGGATCGCGGACATGAGCGGGCAGATCAGGATCCTCCTCGCCGAGGACCAGTCCATGGTGCGCGAGGCGCTCGCGGCGCTGCTCGGCCTCGAACCCGACATGGCCGTGGTCGCGCAGGTGGCGCGCGGCGACGAGGTGGTGGCCGCGGCCAGGGAGCACGCGGTGGACGTGGCGCTGCTCGACATCGAGATGCCGGGGGCCACGGGCATCGAGGCGGCGGCGGAGCTCGCGGCCGAGCTGCCCGGGGTGCGGGTGGTGGTGCTGACGACGTTCGGCAGGCCCGGGTATCTGCGCAGGGCCATGGAGGCGGGCGCAGGGGCGTTCCTCGTGAAGGACGCGCCCGCCGCCCAACTCGCCGACGCCGTACGCCGGGTGCTGGCGGGTGAGCACGTCATCGACCCGACGCTGGCCGCGGCGGCGCTGGCCGGAGGCGCGAACCCGCTGACCGAGCGGGAGCGCGAGGTGCTGGCCGCCGCGGCCGACGGCGCGACCAACGCGGAACTCGCCGCGTCCCTGCACCTCTCCCAGGGCACCGTGCGCAACTACCTCTCCACGGCGATCCAGAAGCTGGCGGTCCGCAACCGCGCTGAGGCGGTCAACGCGGCCCGCGGGAAGGGCTGGCTCTGAGGGCGCCTCAGCCCTCGGCACGCCACCACGCCGGCCCCCGCGGAGCGGGCACGGCACACGGCGCCCACCCCCGACCGGCCGCTGGGCGCCCTGCGCGACGGGGTGTTCCCGGCCTCCGCGAGCGGGACCCGCGCGGCCCTGCCGCTACAGGGAGGTGTCCGCGCGCGAGCGCCAGCGCGCGGCCAGGTCGGCCGCGTAAGCCGCCTCGTCGCTTCCGAAGGCCGCGTTGTTGATGCCGGACCTGGCGACGCCCAGTTCGCCGAGGCGGCTCATCCGGACCATGGTGGTGGAGCCGTGGGGCCGTGTCCCGTCACGCAGCCCGTCGCCGTCCAGCACGAGCAGCCGGCCGCCGAGGGCGGCCTCGGCCTCGGCGGCCGTCGTGGCGGGCCGGCCGCCGGTGAGGTTCGCGCTGCTCATGTACAGGTGGCCGAACGCGCCCAGGATTTTGGCGAGTCCGGGAAGCCACGGCATCGACGTGAAGAAGAGCATGCCGTCACGGGTCGCGGGCGCCAGCCAGCCAGGACCGCACGACCTGACCGGCGCCAGCAGGCTGACCCGCTCCGACGTGCCCAGCCAGCGGGCCAGCCGCAGCGCCTCGTCGGTGATGTCGAGATACGGGGCCACCACGTCGATGTCCTCGACGGTGAGGCCGACCGACTGGTCCGCCGGGCGCCCTTTCGCGCCGTTGACGGCCGCGGCGTCCGTGCCGGTGACCGTGTAGGGCATCGGTGACGGCAGGGGGATCGCGAGGGGCGCTCCCGCCCGCAGCGCGGCCACGGCTCCCGAGACGGCACGGTCCCCGATCGGCAGGACGGTCATGGAACATTCCCCTTTCGCGTTCCGGGCCCGTCGCGAGCGACCGCGCCCGGCGGAGCGGCCGTGCCGGCTCCGCAGCCGGAACAGCCCGCCTCCCTATACCCTTGCACGAGCCTATGTTATCAACATAGAAAGGAGAGGGCGGGAGCCCCTCCCGCCCCGAGGAGGCCCGAGAACGTGCCCCTGGAACACGCGCCGAAGACGCCGCCTGACCGGGGTCCTGGCAGTGAAGCGCCCCTGCCGGCCGACGCCTCCCGCAGGCAGGCGTGCGCCCTGTTCGCGGCGCCCGCCCTGTTCGGCGTCGTCGCCGGTCTGACGCTGAAGTGGTCGCCGGCGGCCTGGCGGACGCTCCAGGTCGTCGGCCTGTTCTGCGCCGTCCCCGCCGGACGCGAGCACGGGCACGGGTGGTCGGCCGCGGCGCGCGGATCTTCGCCGGAGCGGTCGCCGCCGGGGTGGTCGCCGTCCTGCACGCCGCATCGCCCGGCGAGGACGTCAGGACGCTCGACAGCCCGTCCTACGTGGCCGAGTCGGCCGTCGCGTCCGCCGTACTGCATCTGATCGGCGCCGCGCCGCGGGTTCCGCCGCGCCAGGAGGCGCGTGACCGCGCCGCTCCGGCCGACCGGCATCGAGGAAAGGCCGTCCGATGAACACGTGGAAGGGTTCCGTCGCCTTCGTCACCGGCGGTGGTCGGGGAATCGGCCTCGGCATCGCCCGGACGCTCGCCGGTCGCGGGGTGTGCCTCGCGCTGACGGACATCGACGAGCGGGCACTGCACAGGAGTGCGGCGGAGCTCTCGCGCCTCACCGACGTCGAGCCGCTGCTGCTCGACGTCCGCGACCGCGCGGCGTACGCAGCCGCCGCCGACGCGGCCGAGGCGGGGCTCGGACCGGTCGGCCTGCTGTTCAACAACGCGGGCATCGCGCCGCACGCGCCGGTCGCCGAGTGGACGTACGAGAAGTGGGACACGGCCCTCGGCGTCAGTCTGGACGGCGTCGTCAACGGCCTGCAGGCGTTCGTTCCCCGCATGATCGAACGCGGCGGGGGCGGATACGTGGTGAACACGGCCCCGGGCGCGGGCCTGATCCCCCATGGGAGCGTGCTGTACACGACGGGCAAGTTCGCGGTGGCGGAGCTCTCGGAGTCGCTCCGGCGCGAACTGGGCCCCTGCGGCATCGACGTGAACGTGCTCTGCCCCGGGCCCGTCGACACCGGGATCCTGCACAACACCCGTGCCGTCGATGAGGGCGTCGCCGTGGTGCGGCGCGGACAGGCTCCCGGCCGCACCGAGAAGTACCTCAAGGAAGGGACGAGTATCGATGCCGCCGGTGAACGGGTTGTCGCCGCCATGGGGGCCGGGTCCCTGCGGATCGACACGGACGCTTTCGTGCGCCCCGCGCTCAAGGCGAGGAGGGGGCCCTCCTTGCATCGTTCCCCTCGCAGTAAGCGGGGGAGGAAAGCTCAGGGACGGGCGCCGGGATCGGCGGAATCCGGTGTCTCCCACAGAGTGGCGAGGTTTTTCTGGAACTCGGCTGCCACCAGACGGATGGCCTCCTCGAAATCGACGCCGTCCCGGTCGACGAGCGCCTGCAGGTGAATACCGAAAAGCGTTCCTGTGAAGGCGACGGCGAACGCGCGCTCACGTTTCGAGGCGACGCCCTCGTCGGCCGTCTCGGGGCGCTGCGCGCGCAGCCAGCGTTCGAGGCCGTGCCGGTGCCGCGCGAAGAACTCCTGGTACTGGCCCTGGACCGCGCCCGAGCTGTTCATGGCCTCGGTCAGCGCCATGAACACCAGGGCCGAGTCGCCGTCGCGCACCCAGGCCCCGAACTCCTCGGCCAGCTCGGGAAGGGTCGGGAAGGACGTGCGCAGCTCCGGGGCCATGGCCCGGTTCATCGCGCGCTCGACCACCGCGAGAAACAGTCCGTGCTTGTTCTTGAAGTGCCACGGGATGGATCCCCGGCTGATACCGGAACGCTCGGCGATTTCGGCGAAAGAAGTGCGCTCGAAACCGCGCTCGACGAACAGACCTTCCGCCGCGTCGAGAATACGCCGGCGGCTCTCGTTGCCGATCTCGTCGATTCGGCGCTTTCCTGGAGTGCTCACGGACGTCATTCTAGGGGCTGCCCGGTAAGCGGTGTCCCCGCCGTAAGCCGATCTCCTCCTGGGAATTGCGGTGTTGAAGCCCTCCCGGACCCCGCCCACCGCCGGGACGGCGGTTCAGCCCCCCGGCCGCCGGGCGCGGGCGACGCGCAGGACGACGGCGGGGGCGAGAAGGGCGGAGGGCGGGTCGAGGAGGTGGGCGACGCGCAGGAAGCGGGTGGCGACGGCCGGGTCGGCCGCGCAGACGGCGCGCAGGCGGGCCAGGTAGCGGTCGAGCAGGGCCGGCCGGGAGGACGCGGACCGGAACGCGAGGTCGCTGCCGGCCGCCAGGGACCACGGCCGGTCGACCAGCGCGGCCGCCTCGGCGAAGAACCGCCGCGGCAACTCGGGGGTGTCCGGATCGGGTCCTGGGGCCCGGCGCAGCAACCGGCCGAGCAGGTCCGCCTCAAGGGCCGCGACCGTCATGCCCTGCCCGTACACGGGGTTGAAGCCGCACAGTGCGTCCCCGAGGGCGAGGAAGCCCGCCGGGTGGGCGGGCAACCGCTCGTAGTGGCGGCGGACGCCGCGCGGGTAGCGGGTGCGCGCGGGCTCGCCGAGCGGCTCGGCGCTCTCCACGGCCTCGGCGACGTCCGGCGCGGCGAGCGACCTGGCGTAGGCGGCGTACCCGGCGCCGTCCGCGGGCGGTTCCTCGCCGAACACCCCGACGAGGACCACGGCGAACAGGCCGTCCTCCTGCCGTACGGCGACCCCGCCACGCGGACAGCCCGGGTACGGCACGATCGTGGTGCCCAACCGGCCGCCGAGCAGCCCGGGTTCGTAGCGGTAGTGGCGGGTGGCGTAGACGACGTGCGCGTCGACCGCCGACTCCGCGGGACGCGGGCAGCCGAGCGCGTCGAGCCACTGCGGCGCCCGGGAGCCGCGGCCCGCCGCGTCCACCACCAGATCGGCGCCGAGGACGCTCTCCCGCGCGCGCCCCGCGCGTTCGCGGACGCGGACGCCGGTGACCCGGGCCGGGGAGCGCGCCGCGGGCCCGGTGCCGGCAAGACCCGTCGCCTCGCACCCGTCGGTGATCGTGACGCCGGGCAGTACGGAAACCCGGGCGCGCACGAGCAGTTCGAGCAGCGGCCGGGTGACGCCGTGCAGCACAAGACCCGAGTCGGCGGGCGCCATGAGCCGGCCGTCGAGGTACATGTGGTGGTCGCCCTGGCTGTCGCCGCTGGGCACGCCGCGGGCCGCGAGCTCGTCGAGGAACCCGGGGAACAGCGCGTCGAGCGCGGTGCCGCCGCTGGAGAGCAGCGCGTGCACATGGCGGCCCTGCGGAACGCCCCGCCGGGGCGCGGCCCGGCCGGGCAGGCGGTCCCGGTCGAGGACCGTCACCCGCTCGTAGTGGTCGCTGAGTGCCCGTGCCGCGAGCAGCCCGCCGACGCTCGCCCCGATAACGACCGCATGACGCTGAGCCACACTCCCACCGTCCCTCCGCCCCTGACACGTCTCCCGCCACAAAAGCGTTCAACGCGCGCGTTGTGGAGCCGAGTTCAGGCCATGGCGGATCCGGGTGCGGCACGGCCCCGCTCCCCCGGGTGTCCGGGCGGCGGGGCCGTGGCGCGAGGGTGACGGTAGGTCAGCTCTTCTTGAGGTCCTTCTCCAGCGACCGCAGGGCCGGGTCCATGACCACGTCCTCTTTGCGGTCGGCCGCGGCGATGGTCGGGTCCTCGGGGAAGTGGCAGGCCGTGAGGTGGCCCTCCTTGTTGCCGCTGATCTGCACCAGCGGCGGCTCCTCGGTGGCGCACTTGTCCTGCGCCTTCCAGCACCGGGTGCGGAAGCGGCAGCCGGACGGCGGCATGATCGGCGACGGCACGTCGCCGACGAGCCGGATGCGCTCGCGCTTCTGCGCGTCGATGTCGGTCTCCGGCACCGCGGACAGCAGGGCGTGCGTGTACGGGTGGCGGGGGCCGCTGTACAGCGTGTCGCGGTCCGCGATCTCGACGACCTTGCCGAGGTACATCACGGCGACGCGCTGCGAGAAGTGCCGCACGATGGACAGGTCGTGAGCGATGAAGACGAACGCGATGCCGCGCTCGCGCTGCAACTCCTGGAGCAGGTTGACGACCTGCGCCTGGATCGACACGTCGAGCGCGGAGACCGGCTCGTCCGCGATGATCAGCTTCGGTTCGAGGGCGAGCGCCCGCGCGACCCCGATGCGCTGCCGCTGGCCGCCGGAGAACTCGTGCGGGAAGCGGTTGTAGTGCTCGGGGTTGAGGCCGACGGTAGCGAGCAGCTCCCGCACGCGGGCCTCACGGCCGCCGGGCGGGTTGATGCCGTTGATCTCCATCGGACCCGAGATGATCTTGCCGACCGTCTGGCGCGGGTTGAGCGACGCGTACGGGTCCTGGAAGATCATCTGGATCTCGGACCTGATGGGCGCGAGCTGCTTGCGGCCCGCGTGCGTGATGTCGCGGCCCTGGTAGGTGATCGTGCCGTCCGTCGGCTCCATGAGCCGCGTCAGCATCCGGCCGGTGGTGGACTTGCCGCAGCCGGACTCGCCCACCAGACCGAGGCTCTCGCCGGGGAAGACGTCCAGGGTGACGCCGTCCACCGCCTGGACCGCGCCGACCTGCCGCTTGAAGGGGAACCCGCCGTAGATCGGGAAGTGCTTGGTCAGGTTCTTGACCTCAAGCAGCGGCCTGCTCTCGGCCGGTGTGGCTTTCTCTGTGACGACCGCGGTCGTCTTGTTCTCGCTCATGGTCTTGGCCCCAGTCGCCGGTACGTCAGCCCAGCCGGGGCTGAATCTTCTCGATGAACACTTGGCGTTTCCGCTCCGCCGTGAGGTGGCAGGCGGAACCGCGTCCCAGTGGGAGCGCGGGCCGCTCGGTGGAGCAGCGCTCGCCCCCGACCAGGTCGACGAACTCGCACCGCGGGTGGAACGGGCAGCCGGGCGGCGGGTTGAGCAGGCTGGGCGGGGATCCGGGGATGGGCCGCAGCGGCTCGTCCACGTTGCCGCTCAGACCCGGCATGGAGGAGAGCAGACCCCAGGTGTACGGGTGCTGAGGCGACTTCAGGACCTCGCGGGTGGTGCCGCGCTCGACGGCGCGCCCCGCGTACATCACGAGGATGTCGTCGGCCGTGTTGGCCACGACGCCCAGGTCGTGCGTGATCAGGATGATCGCCGAGCCGAACTCCTGCTGGAGATCCTTGAGCAGGTCGAGGATCTGCGCCTGCACGGTCACGTCGAGCGCCGTGGTCGGCTCGTCCGCGATCAGCAGCGCCGGGTTGCACACCAGCGCCATGGCGATCATCGCGCGCTGGCGCATACCGCCGGAGAACTGGTGCGGGTAGTCGTCGACGCGGTTCTTGGGGTCGGGGATGCCGACCTTGCCCAGCATCTCGATGGCCCTGGCCCGTGCCTCGGACTTGGACGCCCCCGTGTGCTTGCGGAAGGGCTCGGCGATCTGCCGGCCCACCGTGTAGTACGGGGAGAGCGCCGTGAGCGCGTCCTGGAAGATCATCGCGATCTTGTTGCCGCGGAGGTCTTCGAGCTGCCGGCGCGAGAGGTCCGTGACGTCCTGGCCGTCGACCCAGATCTCGCCCTCGACCGTGGTGGTCTCGGGCGCGTGCAGGCCGAGGATGGACAGGTTGGTCACCGACTTGCCGGAGCCCGACTCGCCGACGATGCCGAGCGTCTTGCCGCGCTCCAGGTCGAAGGAGAGTCCGTTCACGGCCTTGACGATGCCGCCCTCGGTGGAGAAGCGCACGTTGAGGTCGCGCACCGAGAGGAACGCGTCGGACGCGGTCGGCACCGGGGCGCCCTCGGGCTTGGTGAGTGTGGTCACTGTCGTTACTCCTAGGACAGCCGTACGCGCGGGTCGATGATCGCGTAGCACGCGTCCACGACGATGTTGCACAGCAGGATGAAGGCGGAGCTGAACAGCATCACACCCAGGGTCGTGGGCAGGTCCTTCTGGATCACCGACTGCTGGGCGAGCCTGCCGACGCCCGAGAGGTCGAAGGTGATCTCGGTGACGATGCCGCCGCCGAGCAGGGCGCCGATGTCGATGCCGAGGATCGTGACGATCGGGATCAGCGAGCCGCGCCAGGCGTAGCGGAAGAAGACGTACCTGGCGGCCATGCCCTTGGCGCGGGCCGCCCTGACGTGCTCCTCCTGGAGCTGCTCGATCATCGACGAGCGGGCCATACGGGTGTACTGCCCGGTGAAGATGGTCGCCATCACGGCCCAGGGGATGATCAGTCCCGCGAACCAGGCGGCCGGGTTCTCGCTGATCGGCGTGTACGAGGGCTTCGCGAGCCAGCCGGTGGAGAAGACCAGCCACAGCATGACCAGCGGGCCGAGGAAGTAGATCTGCAGCGAGCTGAGCACCAGCGAGCCGCCGCTGAAGACCTTGTCGACCGTCGTGCCCTTCTTCCAGGCGGCGAGCATGCCGGCGCCGAGGCCGACCACGAGGAAGACGACGGCGCCGCCGACCATCAGGGAGAGCGTCAGCGGGAACCGGTCGAGGATGGTGGACCAGACGTTCTGGCCGTTGGCGAAGGAGACCCCGAGGCAGGGCGCCGAGCAGTGGCTCCCCTGGATGTCCCGGCCCATCACGATGCCGACGACGTAGTGCCAGTACTGCACCGGGAGGGGCTGGTCGAGCCCGAGGTTCTTGTGGACGATGGCGAGCGCGTCCGGGGTGCAGTTCTTGCCGCACGCCAGCAGAGCGGGGTCCTGCGGGATGGCGAAGAACATGAAGTACGTGATCGCGCTGATCAGGATGAGGATCAGTACGGCGCCGAACGTCCGGCGAATGAGGAATTGAAGCATGGCTGGTCGCTGCTCTCAGGACGGCGGCTGCTGTGAGGTGTCGTAACGAGGGAACCGGCACCCCGGTGGTGCGCACTCCGCCGGGTGCACACCACCGGGACCGGTCTTGCGGGCTGTCCCCTTCCTGAAGGGTTACTTCTTCAGGAAGACACGCGTCACGTCGACCTCGTTCGAGTCGTTCGAGTAGCGCAGGCCGCCGACGTTCGAGCCGAAGATCTGGAACGTCTTGGTGTAGTAGACGGGGGCGGCCGGGTTGATCCGCTCCATGATGTCCTTGATGATCGTCGTCCACGCGGCCTGGGCCTGCGCGGGGTCGGTGATCTTCTCCGCCTTGGCGATGGCGGCGTTCACCTTCGGGTCGTTGACGTGCGAGTAGTCGGACGAACCGTCCTGGAGGTTCGAACCGTCGTACGTCGGCGGGATGACGGTGGAGGCGGACGGCCAGTCCTGGCCCCAGCCGGTCATGTAGATGTCCATCCCGTTCTTGAGCTTGCCCATCTGCTCGTACCAGGTGGCGTTGTCGATCTCCTTCGTCACCGGGTCGAGGCCGATCTGCTTCAGCATGTTGGTGATGACCACCGACTGCTGCTGGCGGATCTGGGTGTTGGCGTACGCGTAGACGATCTTCTTGCCCTCGGCGTGCGCCTCCTTGATGAGCTGCTTCGCCTTGGCGATGTCGCCGTTGGGCTTCTTCAGCTTGCCGAAGGGGTCGTACTTCGCGTCGAAGCCGGGCAGGGTCGGGGCCAGCAGGCTGTTGGCCACCTCGCCGCCGAAGGAGCCGCCGTCGAGCTTGGCGACCTGCGCGCTCGGCATGGCGTACGCGATGGCGTCACGGATCCGCTTGTCCTTGATGCGGTCCATGTTGAAGTTCATCTGCCACACGTAGGGCTGGTAGCCCTGGATCGTGCGGGCCATGGCAGCCTTGTCGCCGGTCACGTTCGGGACCTGGGTGGTCGCGACGGCGCCGGTCCACTGCATGGCGTTCTTGTCCGTGCCGCGGTCGGCGAGGATCGACTTGGTCTGGTCCTCGCTCTGGACGTTGGTCTGGATGTTGAACCCGTTCACGTACTGGTGGCGGACCGAGTCGGTCTTCGGGTCCCACTGCGGGTTCTTGACCAGCGTCATCGACTTGCCGGGCTTGTAGTCGGCGATCTTGTAGGGACCGGTCGACAGCGGCATCTGGTCGTACTTCTGCTTGGTGTCGCCCTTGATCGGCACGGCCGAGTAGCCGGGCATCGTGAGCGCCTGCGGCAGGTCGGGTTCGGCCTGCTTGAAGTGGAAGACGATGGTCTTCGCGTCGGGCGTGGCGAGCACCGAGTCGGGCAGGTGCTTGCCGTCGTAGCCGCCGCCCGGCAGGGCCTTGCGGTACGCGGTGCCGTCGCCGGAGAGCCACTGCTGGATGTAGGTCGGGCCGTCCGTCTCGAAGGACGCGTACAGGCGCTCGATCGAGTGGCGGATGGTCGCCGACGTGATCGCGTTGCCGTTCTGGTCCTTGATCCCGTCCTTCAGCGTGTACGTCCAGGTCTTGCCGCCGTCCGACTGCTTGCCGGAGTCGGTGGCGAGGTCGCCGACGACGGTGAGCTTGCCGCTGGCGTCCTGGGAGTACTGCGTCAGACCGCGCTGGAGCAGGCGGTCGAGCACCTTGCCGTCACTGACGTAGGTCTGGCCCGGGTCCAGGTGCGAGAAGTCGGCCTGCTGGTAGACCTGCATGGTGCCGCCGCTGTGGGCGCCGGCGACCGCGGGAGCGGGTCCCGTCGACTGCTGCGCGTTGCCGAAGGCGACCGGCTGGCTCAGCTTCTTCGCGTCCTGCTGGGTCTGCGTCTTGGGCTGCCCCTTGCTGCCCCCGTCGTTGCCACCGCACGCGGTGAGCGCCAGCGATCCCGCGGCTACGGCTATGACCGCGGCCTGGGCTCTGCGCGAGCCAAAGATCCTCATGGTGGTGAGTACCTATCTGTCAGTAGTGATCGGGCTGTGCTGCCTGTGCGCGGCCTGAATCCACGCCCGGGGTGGCAGCAGTCCCCTCAGCTCGGTGCCGACTGGTCGGTCAGCGCCCGGACTTCGGGTCGAATGCGTCTCGGACCGAGTCGCCGAGGAGATTGAAGGCCACCACGAAGATGACCATGGCGACACCCGGGTAGAGCATGTACCAGGGGTCCTGCTCGATGTACTGGGCGCCGTTGGCGAACATCCGCCCCCAGTCCGGGGTGGGCTCGACGAACCCGACTCCGACGAAGGAGAGGAAGGCGACGCTCAGGATGTTCGAGGGCAGCTGGAGCGTCGCCTGCACGAGGATCGGGGACCACAGGTTCGGCAGCAGCTCCTTGCGGATGATGCGCCAGGGCGAGGCGCCGGAGATCCTCGCCGCCTCCACGAACTCGCGCTCGCGCAGGGTGAGCGTGGCGGCCCTGATCAGCCGGGCGAGGCCCATCCAGCCCAGGATGCCGGTGACGAAGATGATCGCGGCGGCGCGCAGCCAGACCGGGGTGTTCTCGTCCGGCTTGACGAACGCGGCCGTGATGACCGGCATCGAGGCGATCATGAACAGCTGCGAGGGGAAGCCGAGCAGCAGGTCGGTGAACCTGCCCAGCCAGTAGTCCACGACCCCGCCGAAGTAGCCGCCGACCAGGCCGATCAGCACACCGAGGATCACGACGACCACGGTGGCGCCGAGGGCCGTGAAGATCGACGTGCGCATGCCGTACAGCAGCTGCGTGAACACGTCACGGCCGAGGTTCGGCTCGATGCCGAACCAGAAGCTGCCGGACGCGCCGCCGAAGGAGCCCGAGGGCATGTTGAACTCGTTGAGCAGCGTGAGGCTGTTCTGCCCGTAGAGCGTGTACGGGTCCTTGCCGTACACCTTGCTGATGAGCGGGGCGAGGAGCGCGATCACGACGAAGAAGATCACGACACAGGCGGAGATGACCCCGGTGCGGTCGCGCTTGAACCGGCGCCACATCAACTGGCCGGGAGAGAGACCTTCCTTGGCCTTCGCCTCCTGGGCCCCGTCCTTGGTGACGGCGTCGGGACCCGGCCCGCCTGGGGCCGAGGTGTCCTCGGTCTGAACTGGACTTGTCACGATCGCACTTCCCCCGTGGGGATCACCATCGCGCGCCCGACCCGTGTGGTGCTTATGGCACCGCGCATGGGGTCCTCCTCATGAGTCCACTTGTCACTTGCGAGAAGGGCGGTTTCTACGCGCGCTGACTCAGCGGTGTCGACGCACCAGTTGCCCGCCCTCAGTGTGCTCGTGAGCCGTCGCCCCCCACAGCGCATGACCCATTGACCCGAGCTCAATGGAGCCAACTATTAAGTACGCCCGGGCCGTAAACCACACTTAAAGGGTCTCGTTTTGACAACATCACCCAGGGGTGTCCGCCCGAAATCCGGACAAAGTAAGCACAGACAGACACCCCCGAAACGGACCGTTAACATGTGTTCCGGAGCGCGACGTCCGCATTCCGGACGGCGTTCAAGGAAAAATGGCTTGCGGACCGCGCCGTTCCCGCACGGAAAACGGCTGGTCCCGCACGGGAACGGCCCGGCCCCGCCGCGCGTGCGGCGAAGCCGGGCCGACGCCCTTTCAGGCCCGTCCGGGCGGCCCGGGGCCGCCCCGGCGAATCAGGAGTGCTTGGCGCGCGCCGCGGCCCGGCCGCGCTCCTTCTGGTCGAGGACGACCTTGCGGATGCGGACCGTCTCCGGGGTCACCTCGATGCACTCGTCGTCGCGGCAGAACTCCAGGGACTGCTCGAGCGACAGCAGGCGCGGCGGGACCAGGGACTCGGTCACGTCGGCCGTGGAGGAGCGCATGTTGGTGAGCTTCTTCTCCTTGGTGATGTTGACGTCCATGTCGTCGGAGCGGGAGTTCTCGCCGACGATCATGCCCTCGTAGACCTCCGTCGTCGGCGACACGAACAGCACGCCGCGCTCCTGGAGGTTGGTCATCGCGAAGGCGGTGACGACGCCCGCGCGGTCCGCGACCAGCGAGCCGTTGTTGCGGGTGCGCAGCTCGCCGAACCACGGCTCGTGCCCCTCGAAGATCGAGTGCGCGATGCCCGTGCCGCGGGTCTGCGTGAGGAACTCCGTACGGAAGCCGATCAGGCCGCGCGACGGCACGAGCCACTCCATGCGGACCCAGCCGGAGCCGTGGTTCGTCATGGTCTCCATCCGGCCCTTGCGGGCCGCCATCAGCTGCGTGATGGCGCCGAGGTGCTCCTCGGGCGAGTCGATCGTCATGCGCTCCACGGGCTCGTGGAGCTTGCCGTCGATCTCCTTGGTGACCACCTCGGGCTTGCCCACGGTCAGCTCGAAGCCCTCCCGGCGCATGGTCTCCACCAGGATCGCGAGCGCCAGCTCGCCGCGGCCCTGCACCTCCCAGGTGTCCGGGCGCTCCGTGGGCAGCACGCGCAGCGAGACGTTGCCGATCAGCTCGCGTTCGAGGCGGTCCTTGACCAGGCGCGCGGTGACCTTGTGGCCCTTTCCGCCCTTGCCGACGAGCGGCGAGGTGTTGGTGCCGATGGTCATCGAGATCGCGGGCTCGTCCACCGTGATCAGCGGCAGCGGAATCG
Organism: Streptomyces tremellae; assembly: GCF_039540215.1. Classification (NCBI taxonomy): domain Bacteria; kingdom Bacillati; phylum Actinomycetota; class Actinomycetes; order Kitasatosporales; family Streptomycetaceae; genus Streptomyces; species Streptomyces tremellae. Next base: position 28,203 of record NZ_BAABEP010000035.1, on the reverse strand, counting down.
GGTTCTCCGGGTCCGCGAGGGTCTCGCCGATCATGATCTCGGGGATGCCGGCGACGGCGCAGATGTCGCCGGGACCCGCCTTCTCCGCCGGCTTGCGGGTCAGCGCCTCCGTCATCAGCAGCTCGGTGATGCGGACGTTCGAGACGCTGCCGTCGCGCTTGATCCACGCGACGGTCTGGCCCTTCTTCAACTCGCCCTGCTCGACCCGCAGGAGAGCAATGCGGCCGAGGAAGTTGTCCGCGTCGAGGTTGGTGACGTGCGCCTGGAGCGGCGCGGACTCGTCGTACTCGGGCGCGGGCACGTGCGCGAGCAGCGTGGAGAAGAACGGCTCCAGGTTGTCGCTGTCCGCGGGGACCGTGCCGTTCGCCGGCTTGGTCAGCGAGGCGACACCGTCACGCGCGCACGCGTAGACGATCGGGAACTCGATCTGGTCCTCGTCCGCGTCGAGGTCGAGGAAGAGGTCGTACGTCTCGTCGACGACCTCCTCGATCCGGGCGTCGGGGCGGTCCGTCTTGTTGATGCAGAGGATCACCGGGAGCTTCGCGGCGAGCGCCTTGCGCAGCACGAACCGGGTCTGCGGGAGCGGGCCCTCGGAGGCGTCGACCAGCAGCACCACCGCGTCCACCATGGAGAGCCCGCGCTCGACCTCGCCGCCGAAGTCGGCGTGGCCCGGGGTGTCGATGATGTTGATGGTGACCGGCTCGCCACCGTCCTTCGGGTGGTACTTCACCGCGGTGTTCTTCGCCAGGATCGTGATGCCCTTCTCACGCTCCAGGTCGTTCGAGTCCATCATCCGCTCGTCGAGGTGCTCGGCCGCGTGCGCGGCGAACGCGCCCGCCTGCTTCAGCATGGCGTCGACCAGAGTGGTCTTGCCATGGTCGACGTGGGCGACGATGGCGACGTTACGGATGTCGTGGCGCGTGGGCATGCTGACTGGGGCTTCTCTCGATCGTGGGATGAGGCGGCTTCCGGTCTGGCCCGTCCGCCCGCCGGGCGTCGCGCCACGGCTCACCCCATGGTACGGGGCGCGGGGACCGGCGGCCCGCCCCGCCCGCGGGGGCGGGGCTGCGGACGTACGCGGGAACCCGCCGGGCGGGCGCCGGCCTCCCGGTGGGCGGCGCTGGGGGCGCGGAGCAGCGGGGGCGGGGCCTGCCTGCTCACACGGGGTGCGGGCGGGGCGTACGGGTGGCGCGGCGAGCTCGGGTCAGGGACTCGGACATGAGCTTGCCCGCCGGGGGGACGGCGGGCAAGCTCTTTACGGGGCGCCGCGCGGTCTGGTCGTCACGCGGGCGTTTTCTTCTTCCGGAGTTACCCGCAGGGGTGCCGCCGGGTCGCCGGGCCTTCCCCGGATCTTCAGGTCACGGGCGCCGGGGGCTCGCGGGGCGGGCTCCCGGCGCGCCGTGCCTGCTCAGGACTGGCCGTCGCCCGAGTCGTCCCCGGAGCCGTCGCCGCCGTCGCCCGACGACTTGCCGGCACCCTTGTCCCCCTTACCCGCCTTGTCGGCTTTGTCTGCTTTGTCGGTTTCATCTGCCTTACCCGACTTGTCAGCCTTGCCCTCCGGGCCCTCGTGGCCCTTCAGGGTGGTGAAGCCGATGTCCTGGTAGCGCGGGGTCTGGAAACCGAAGGCGCCGACGTTGCGCACGTCGTTGCGGGCGGCCACCAGCTCGGGGCGCTGGTAGAGCGGGATGGAGCCGGCCGCGGCCCAGATCCTGGCGTCCGCCTGCCTGAGCAGCGTGTCCTCCTTCTTCCTGTCCAGCTCACCCGCCGCCTGGTCGAACAGCTGGTCGATGCGGTCCGTGCCGACCCTGGTGTAGTTCTGCTCCACCATCAGCGAGCCGTCGGCCGCGGGCTGCGGCTTGGCGTAGATCGGGCGGCCGTCGGTCGCCGGGTACGCGGTCGCGGGCCAGGAGTACAGGGCCAGGTCGTAGGCGCCCGAGGCGATGTAGTCCTTGAAGAAGCTGCTGTCGGGGACCTTGGTGATCTCGGTCCTGATGCCGACCTTGTCGAGCATCCCGGCGATCCGGTCGCCGACCGCGCGCAGCTGCCCGGAGCCCTGGCCCGACGGCAGGACGAAGCGGAGCGTCAGGGGCTTGCCGTTCTTGCCGAGCGGGCCGCCCTCGGGGGCGGCGGCCTGGGATGCGGCAGCGGAGCCGCGCGGCGCGTAGGCGCCGGCCATGCCGCCGGGCTGCTGCTCAGCGGGCTTGTCGTCGGACGCGTCGTCGGACTTCTTGCCGTCCTCGGACTTCTTCACGCCGTCGTCGTCCTTGGCGGCGTCCTTCTTCGCGTCGGACTTCTTCTCGCCGTCCGACGTCGCCTCGTCCGACTTCTTCGTGCCGGGCTTCTTCGTGTCGTCCGCCGACCCCGCCGTGCCCTTGCCGGTGTCGGTCTTCTTGTTCTCGCTGCCCGCCTTCGTACTGTCCCCGGGCGCCTTGCGCGCCCCCTCGGGCGTCCAGCCGGCGTCCGCGAGCAGCGCCTGGGCCTCGTGTGCGTCCTGCTTGCCGAGCGCGTCGCTCGCGTCCGCGTAGGCGGGCTGGCCGGCGACGGCGAGGTGGCTGCCGAGCGTCTTCGAGGGCAGCCCGAGCGGCTTGAGCACGGAGTCCGCGAGCTTCTGCCGGTTGATCGCGCGGGCGACGGCGCGCCGTACGCGGTCGTCGGCAAGCGGCCCGGTCTCGCCGTTCATGGCGAGCTGCGTGTAGGCGGGTTCGAGCGACTTGCGCACGGAGAACGCCTTCAGCGCCTTCTGCTCGTCGCGGAACTCGGCCAGCTCCTTGCCTTTGAGCTTCGCGGCCTGCGCGGCGGTGGCCGCCCTGGCCGCCGCGAGGCGCTTCTTCTCCGCGGCCTGCTCAGCGGGGCTCAGCTTGGCCGCCTGCTGCCCGTTCGCGCCCTCGGCGCCCCGCTCCGCCTTCTCCCCCTCGGCGCCCGCGGCGGGACGGGCCTTCGAGCCCGACGAGCCGGCCGCGGAGGAGATGCGCTGCGCGGCGCCGGTGCCGACGTCGGCGACGTCCAGCTCGCCGGAGGCGAGCGCGGCGGCCCGCCCGTCCATCGGCACGGCGCGCAGCACGATCGAGCTGAGCTTGGCGGGCTGCCCCCACCAGTGCGGGTTGCGTACGAGGGTGGTCTCCTTCTCCTTCCGGTCGACCGACTTGACCTGGAAGGGTCCTGCCGAGGTCTTCAGGGAGGCGCGCGCGCCGTCGTTGAAGTCGCCCGGGGTGGCCGTCACCTCCTTCGGGTACAGCGGCGTGAAGAGGGACTCCCAGTCCGCGTACGGCTTGCTGAAGGTGACCTTGACGTCCAGGTCGTCCTTGCCGCGCTGGATCTTCTCGATCCGGTCGTACCCGGCGTTGCGCGCCGTCCAGAAGGCCGAGTTGCGGCCGCGCAGCGCCTGCCACTGGGCCACGAAGTCGGGGGCGCCGATCTCCCGGCCGTCGCTCCAGACCGCGGCCTGGTTGAGCTTGTACTCGACGACCTGCTTCGGCTCGCGCTTGACGATCTTCGCGGACTCCAGGTAGTCCGGGTCGGCCCGCGGCTGCCCGTTCTTGTCGAGGGTGAACAGCGAGGGCAGCACGGCCCCCGCGATCGTTCCGGTGGTGGCGTCGGCGTCCGCCTGGAAGGCGTTGAGCGTCGCCGGGACGGAGTCGACGGCCCACTTCAGGGTGCCGCCCTGGGCGAGCGCGTCGCGGGCGGCCGGGGAGATGTCCGCGGCCGCGGCCTTGCCGTTGTCGTGGTCCGAACTGCACGCGGACAGGACCGGCAGGGCGAGGACACCGGTGGTCAGGAGAGCGACGGAGCGGAATGTCCGGGGGCATGTCCTCCCGGAGCACGTCCTCCCGCGCGGGGCGCCGACCTGGGACATGACTTGTACCCCTTCATCCTGGTTCGTGGATTTTAGAGATGATCACACCTATGTCTGTCCACTGAAGGGGCCATGCGGGGCGGGAGGGGGGAGACACGTCGGTAGGGGCTCAGCAGGCCACTCGTGCGGCCCAGTCGGGGTGCCGGTCCCGCGTGCGCCGGGCTCCCGGCGCACGCGCTCTTCCCAAAAAGGGTGGAGGCACGGAACACTTTTCGACGCGCAGAGAGCCGCCCGGGGCCGCACCCCCGGGGACCCCGTACGCACACGGCGCGGAAGTGAGGGCACGGCCGATGTCCCTGCACGAAGAACTGGCAGCCGTACGACGCAGCCTCGACGACCTGGTCCGCACGGTCGGACGGCTGGAGCAGAGCATCGCGCGCCTGCCGAGGGACCCGCTCGGGGCGCCCGCGGCGGACCGCGTCGACCTGGTGGCCATCCCCGACACGCCGTACGACGGCGCGCTGTGGACGGACTCGGACGACGAGGGCCTCGGCGCCCGCGACCGCCGGGCGCCGTAGCCGCAGGAGCCCGCGGGCCGGTGGGCCGGGGTGCGGCGGGGCCCGCGACCGCCGTGGAGGGCGGGCGCGGGCCCGGCGGGCGGGAGCGGTCAGCCGAGGAGCTTGATGATCGCGTCCGTGGTGTCCGTCTCGCCGAGGCGCGGGAAGATCCGCTCCACGGCGTTGCGGTGGGTCTCGGCGTCCATGTCGGTCACGGCGTCCGTCGCGACGGTGACGTGGTAGCCGTGCTCGTAGGCGGCGCGCGCCGTGTTCTCGACGCCGATGCTGGTGGCGATGCCGGTCAGGACGACCTGGGTGACGCCGCGGCGGCGCAGCTGGAGGTCCAGGTCGGTGCCGTGGAAGGCGCCCCAGACCTGCTTGGTGACGACGATGTCGCCGTCCTGCTTGCCGAGCCCCTCGACCAGGTCGGCCCAGTCGGCGGGCGGCTGCCCGCCGCCGGAGCCGCCCTGCTCGGTGCGGCCGGGCGCGCCGCCCGTGACGCGCACGAGCACGACGGGCAGGCCCTTGGCGCGGAAGGCGGCGGCCAGCCGCGCGGACCGCTCCACCACCCCGTCCGCGGGGTGGACGGTGGGCAGGGAGACGATCCCCTTCTGGAGGTCGACGACGACCAGGGCGGTCTTCGGGTCGAGCGTGGTGGCGGTCATGTGAGGCTGTTCTCCTTGCGCTGGTGCCGCGTCGGTGGCGATCGGTGGCGTGGGGGTCTTGGGGGGCTTGGGGCCCGCGGGCTCACGCCGTCCGGGTGCCGCGGCGCAGCGCCCGGTCCGTGAGGGTCACGGCGATCAGCAGCACCCCGAGGCCCGTGGAGACCGCGGCCATGAGGTGCAGGCCGCTGTCGCTGGCCTTCTGGCCGTAGGCGAGGGCGATCAGGCTGGAGGCTGCGATGGCGCCGATGTACTGGGCGGTGCGCTGGAGGCCTGCGGCGGAGCCGATGCTGTGCGCGGGCGAGTACGACTGGACGGCCGCCTGGTTGCTGGTGCCGATGAGGCCCTGCGGGACGCCGAAGCAGGCGCCCGCGACCAGCAGCACCACGAGCGGCGTCCCGCCGCCGATGAAGGCGAGCAGGCTCGCGCCGCCGAGCAGCAGGAGGGCGGCGAGGGTGAGCGGGCCGCGGATCCCCTTCGTACGGGCGCCGAGCAGCGAGCAGACGAGCGCGGCGAGGGACATCGGCAGCATCAGCAGGCCCGTCGTGCTCGACGAGTAGCCACGGCCGTCCTCGAGCCACTGCGTGAAGCCGTACATCACGCAGTAGATGAGCAGGTAGCTGATGCCGTGCCTGAGGTACGTGCGGGCCAGCGCGCCGTTGGCGGCGAGCATCCGCAGGTCGATGAAGGGCTGCTTGGCGCGCAGCTGCCAGCGGGCGAGGACCAGCGAGGTGACGGCGAACGGCGCGAGGAGCCACCACACCGGGTGGCCGAGGTCGAGCAGGAAGAAGGCGAGGAGCGTCAGCGCGGTGGTGAACAGGCCGATGCCGAGCGGGTCGACGGACCGCCACACGGAACTCTGCGCCCCTGCGGCCGGGTCGGCGGCACGGGCCGCGGCGCGCTGGGCGCCCGTACCGTCCTTCGGCACGAAGACCAGCGCGAGGACGAAGGCGGCGAGCGCCACGGGCAGGTTGACGGCGAAGATGCCGCGCCAGCCGAAGGCGCCGACGAGCAGGCCGCCGAGGGTCGGGCCGACCGCGGCGCTGCCGAGGCCGGCGAAGGACAGCCGGGCGAGTACGGGGCGGGGCGGGGTGCGGCCCACCCTGCGGCCCTCGTCGCGCAGCACGGACATGGCGGCCGGGTACGCGGCCGAGGTCCCGATGCCGAGCAGCAGGCGCGAGACGAGCAGCCAGCCGAAGGACGGCGCGAGCGCGCCCACGAGCCCCGAGGCGAACACCACGACGAGGCCGCCGAGGAAGACGCGGCGCGGGCCGAGCGAGTCGGCGAGCTTGCCGAGCACGGGCTGGGCGACGGCGCTCGCGAGGTAGAGGACCGAGATCAGCCAGGCCGTGTCGGCGGCGCCGACCCCGAAGTCGCGGCCGATCGACACCAGGGCCGTGGAGATCATGGTGGTGTTGAGCGGGTTGAGCAGCGACCCCATCAGCAGCGGCAGGGTCAGCCGCCCGGCGAAGCCCCGGCCCGCGGGGGCCGCGCCGGAGGTCTCGGCGGCGTCGGGGCCCCCGGGGCCGGGACCGGCGGCGCCGGCACTCCCAGCCGCGGCGCTCTCGGCACTCTCAGCCCCTGCGCTCGCCGTCTCGGGGCCCGGTTCGGGGCCGGTGGTCCCGGGGGTGCGCGATGTCGTGTCGTCCCCTCCGTCCGTGCGTGGGTGGCGCGTGTCGGTGGTGCTCACGTGGGCCGTGCTCACTTCTCGGTCAGGCGTCGCAGCAGGGCCGCCGCGTCGGCCAGGGTGCGGCGCCCGTCCGTGTCGAGTTCTTCGGCGATCACCTTTGACAGCCAGGTCTGCTTGGCCGCGCGCACGCCTTCGAGGACGGCGCGGCCGTGGCCGGTGACCGACACGACGGACTGACGGCCGTCGGTCGGGTCGGGGGTCCGCTCGATGAGCCCCTGCCCTTCGAGCGCGCCGAGCGTCAGCCGCATCGACTGCGGCTTGATGTGCTCGGCGCGGGCGAGGGCCGCCGTGGTGGCGGGGCCCTCGTCGTGGATCCGCACCAGGGCGGAGCGCTGGGACGCGGTGAGGCCGCCCGCGGGCGCCGCGTACCTCAGGCGGCGCGCCAGCAGCCCGGCGGCGGTGGCGATATCCGTCGCCACCTGCTCGGGCGTGGGTTCTGCCTGCGGTTCGGCCATGACTTCGAGCGTACGAACTCGACAGGCAGCCTTGCAAGTTTGCCTGCTGTTCCGTGCGTCACCACGGCGCGTGCCGCGCGGGCTCACCACCCGCCCGCGGCCTGCGGCCCGCGTCAGGCGCGGGCCGTCTCGCCCCAGCCCGCGCGGTACGCCGCCCAGTCGCTCTCCGTGGCGGCGAAGTCCACGTAGAGGCCGACGCCGAACCGCTCCCGGTGGGCGTCGCCGCGCCCCAGCGCGAGGCGCAGGCCGTGGATTGCGGCGGCCGGGGTCTCCGCGTACCCGTGGTGGCTCATGTCCTCCTCGCGGTAGAACGGCAGTCCCATCAGGAGGTCAGTGCCCGCGGGCACCGCGGCGAGGGCGAGCGAGGTCTGCTGGGCGACATAGCCGCCGTAGAGCGAGGCCAGCGGCATCGCGGTGTCGTACGACATGACGGCGATCTGGTCGACCCTGCGGGCCACGCGTGCGAAGTACGCCTGCGACCACCACTTGGGGTTACCGGTCAGCGCACCGGCAGCGGTGTGCAGCGCGGGCAGCGGGTCGATCTGCGCGGCGGCCACCGAGAGCGCCGCGGCGCGCCCCCGGGTCAGGGCGTGCAGTTCGTCGAGGAGCAGCAGGAAGTCGCGGTCGCCCGAGTGCAGGGGCTCCAGGTCGACGTGGACGCCGTCGAATCCGGCGTCGAGCACCTGCGCGGCCGAGCGCCGCACGGCCTCGCGGGTCGCTGCGCGGGCGAGCCGCAGGCCGTCGGGGCCCTCGCCGGCGAGGACGTCCCCGAGCCAGGCGTGCACCCGTACCCCGGGCAGGGCACGGTGGACGGCGGCGATCAGCCAGGCCGCGCGCGGGTAGCGGCCGGCGGGCAGCGTCCCGTCGTGTTCGAGCGGCCCCGCGTGGACGTACAGGTCGCGCACGCCGGTGCCCTCGATCCGCCGGGCGAGGGCGGCGAGGTCCTTGTCGTCCTTGCGCCCGTCGACCCAGGCGTGCCCCAGCCACACGGCGTCCCTGCCGCGGGTGCGGGTGCCGTCCTTGAGGTCGCCGGTGTAGGCGAGGCGCAGCGCGGCGCCCGCGGTGACGACGGGGAGGACCACCAGCACGGCGAGGGCCGCCGCGATCCCGCGCGGCAGCCTGCCGCGCCACATCCGTGCGACGGCGGCCCGCCGCCCACGTGTACGTTCCGGCACCGCGGTCCCCTTCCCCGAGGCGCGGCCCGAGGGCCGCGAAGGGGACTCAGCGTACGGGCGGGGCGTACGGCGCCGGCGGGACCCGCGGCGAACGGTGCGCGATCGGGACACGCGGGCCCCTGCCGGGTCGCGGCGCCACCGCTCGGACGGCTCAGAACATGCTGAGGAGTTGCTCCACCGTCGGCTCGGCGGCGCTCGCACCGCCCGGCAGGGCCAGCTCGAACCAGACCGTCTTGCCTCGCGGGGTGCGCCGCGACCCCCAGGCCGAGCTGAGCATGCCGACGAGCTGGAGGCCGCGGCCACCCTCGTCGGTGTCGCGGGCGCGGCGCCTGCGCGGCTGCACGAGGCCCGCGTCCCACACCTCGCACACCAGGGTCCGGTCGAGCAGCAGCCTGAGCCTGATCTCCCCCTCGCCGTAGCGCATCGCGTTCGTGACGAGTTCGCTCACCAGCAACTCGACGGTGTCCACGAGGGGTTCGAGGTCCCAGGCGACGAGCTGGGCCCGCGCGTACTCCCTGGCCCTGCCGACGGAGCGGGGCTCGCGCGGCAGCCGCCAGTCGCCCACGGACTCGGCGGGCAGGCCCTGGATCCGGGCCATCAGCAGGGCGATGTCGTCCTGGCCGTGACCGGTCTCCAGGGTGGCGAGCACATGGTCGGCGACGTCTTCGAGGGGCTGCTCCGCGTGGCCGAGCGAGGCGCGGAACGCGGCGAGGCCCTCTTCGAGGGTCTGGTCGCGGGACTCGACGAGGCCGTCCGTGTAGAGCGCGAGGAGCGAGTTCTCCGAGAGCTCGACCTCGACCTGTTCGAAGGGCTCGCCGCCGACGCCGAGCGGCACCCCGGGCGGCACGTCGAGCAGGAGCGCCTTCTCGCCCGGTTCGACGACCACGGGCGGCGGGTGGCCGGCGTTGGCGAACGTACAGCGCCGGGTGACCGGGTCGTAGACCGCGTAGACGCAGGTGGCGAGGTAGACCTCGGCGAGGTCGGCGTCCGCGGCCCGGTGCGCGGTGCGGGTCGCCTGCTGCCTGCCGTTGGGCGTGCCGAGGCCGTTCGCGATCTCGTCGAGCGCGCCGAGCACCTCGGCGGGCTCCAGGTCGAGCAGCGCCAGCGTCCGTACCGCCGTGCGCAGTTCACCCATCGCGACGGCGGCGCGCAGCCCGCGCCCCATCACGTCGCCGACGACGAGCGCGGTCCTGTGGCCCGGCAGCTCGATGACGTCGAACCAGTCGCCGCCGACCTCGGTGGCCGCGTTGCCCGGGAGGTAGCGGCAGGCGATGTCGAGGCCGGCTGCCTCGGGGTCGCCCGGCGGCAGCAGGCTGCGCTGGAGGATCAGGGCCCGCTCGTGCTCGCGGCGGTAGAGGCGCGCGTTGTCGATGCAGACGGCCGCGCGTGCGGCGAGTTCCACGGCGAGCGCGCGGTCGCGGTCGCCGAACGGCTCGCTGCCCTTGGCGCGGGAGAACTGCGCGAGTCCGACGACGGTGTCGTGCGCGACCATCGGCACGGCGAGCGTGGACTGGATGAGGCTGCCCGGCTCGCCGGGTATCGACCGCACCCGGGCGCTGCGCAGGGCGCCCGCGCTGTGCGAGCTGAAGGGGAAGCGGTGCACGGCGCCGACCTCGGGCGAGGTGTAGCCGTCGTGCAGCTCGCCGGGGCCGGAGAGCGGGCCGTCCGAGACCGCGCTGGCGAAGGCCACGCGGCGCAGTCGCGCCGTGCCGCCGCCGGACTCCTCGGAGGAGGCCCACCGGCCGGGCGGTGCCTCCTCGCCGGTCAGCAGGGACTGGTACAGGTCGACGGAGGCCGTGTCGCAGAAGTTGGGCACGGCGACGCCGAGGAGCTCCCGCGCGGTGGTCTCCAGGTCGAGGGAGTTGCCGATGCGGGCGCTGGCCTCGTTGAGCAGGGCGAGATTGCGGCGGGCGCTCGCGGCCTCGCGTGCGGCGACATGGCGATGGGTGATGTCCGTCGCGATGGCGGCGATGCCGAGCGTGCGGCCCGTGCCGCTGCCGACCCGGTAGAGGTTGAGCGACCAGTGGCGGCGCTCGGGGCCGCCGGCGCCGGGACGGTCGCCGACGACCTTGAACTCGGTGACCGGGTCGCCCGTGGTGAGGACGCGGCGCAGGGCCGCTTCGAGGCGCTCGGCCTCGCCGAGCTTGAGGTAGTCGTACACGGTCCTGCCCCGGTGCTGGGACGGCCGGCCGCCGAAGACGGTCGCGAAGCGCTGGTTGACCCGCTGCACTTCAAAGTCCGTACCGAAGAGGATGAAACCGAAAGGAGATTGACCGAAAATAGCCTGCGAAGAGGCGAGATCGGTCTCGATCCGGCGCAGTGCGCGCACGTCGACCGCCACGCACAGCGCGCCCCGCTCGCCCTGGTCCGTCTCACTGGGCATCACGTAGACCTCGGCGAGGCCGTGCTGCCTGCCGTCGGGCCCGCCCGCGCCCGACGGCAGGACATAGGGGACCATGCCGGTCCACTCCTTGCCGTCCAGGATCTCGCTGAGTTTGCGGTAGCCCTTCGCGCGGAACTCGGGAGGTACGAAGACCTCAAGGGGGTCCTTGCCCCTGACCTCACGGGCCGTGAAGCCGAACAACTCGGCCGCACGGCCGCTCCACTGGTCGATCAGGCCGTCGGCGCCGATCGAGAAGGAAGCCACCCTGATGTGCTCGTAGAGGGAGCCGGGCGGGCTGCTCTGCCACACGACGTCATCGCCCGTCGCCTCTGGCATCTCTGGTGTCTCGCTCACGCGACCGTCCCCTCCAGCTCACACACCGGACCGACCCTGCCCCGCAGTATTCAGCACCGCGGGCCCGGCTGACACGGCGTTCACGATCACAGCACGGTCTCGTTCTCTCCGTACCTGCGCGAAACCCGCTGTGACCGTCGTCCCTTGTGACTTCTAACCATGGAGAGGCAGCTCGAACCACACGGTCTTACCTGTCTTCCCGCGTCGCGTGCCCCAGCGGCGGGCGGAACGCGCCACCAGTTGCAGCCCCCGTCCGCGCTCGTCCTCGGGGCCCGGAGTGCGCTGGACGATGGGCGCCTCCGGCCGCTGGTCCGAGATCTCCACGAGGAGCACCTCCTCCCGGTCCGGGAGCGTGCGCAGTTCGAGGCGCATGCCGATCGGGCCGGGCGCGTAGGTGAGCGAGTTGGTGACCAGCTCGCTGACCAGGAGCATCGCGGTGTCCTCGACGCCGGGCGACAGCCGCCACGCGCGCAGGGTGTCCCGCACGTCGTGGCGGGCGACACGCACGGCTCCGGGTTCGGCGGGCAGGATCCACTCGGCGGACTCGTCCTCGGTGTCGATCAACCCGACCACTTCCCACAGCACGCGGCGCCCCCCGCTGTCTCGTTTGTTTCGGGGATCAACCTGCCCATACCCGAAATCAGCCCTGAACTACCGCGCGAAGCGGCGCAGGACGGAGCGCTCTCCCCGGAAACACCGCAGAGAAGTCGCCACGCCCCCGCTATGCGTTATGCCCGCACGACGGTGCCATACGCGCGGGCACACCGCTGCGCGGGGGGCGCGTGGGGCGTCCGCAGGGGGCGCGCGGAGGCTCGCCCGGGGAGCGGGTGCACGCGGCGGCTCGCGCCTCGGCGCGGACGGGCGCGCCGCCGGGGGGGCGCGGGCGGGGCGGCTCCGGTGACTGCCGCGTCCGCGTCCGGGGTGCGGCCGGCGCGGGTTCGCGGGTTCGCGGGTCGTACGACTCCCCCGCCGCCCCCGCACCCTCGTGACCCCCGCACCCCCCGCCGCCCCCGCACCCTCGTGACCCCCGCACCCCCGTCTCTTCGCGCCACCCACCGCCCGGCCGGTCGGCGCTCAGCCGGTCAGCGCGGGTCCGAGCAGGGCGAGCACCGCCCGTACGGCGGGGCGGTCGGCTTCCAGCCAGTCCACCGGGTCCGGCGCCGGACCCTGCCCGTCGGGCGCGGCCTCGGACGCGGTCACCCAGCGCAGGGCGTCGTGGTCCTGGAGCGGGCGCGGTTCGCCCGAGACGAGCCGTACGGTCCAGACCCGCAGTTCATGGCCGCGGGGCAGCGGCCAGGCGCCGGGCACCCGGGCGACCGGCACGGTCTCGATGCCCAACTCCTCGCGCAACTCGCGTACGAGGGCGTCCTCTTCGCGCTCCCCAGGCTCCACCTTGCCGCCGGGCAGCTCCCAGCGGCCCGCCAGCTCAGGGGGCGCGCTACGGCGCGCGGCGAGCAGCCGCCCGCCCCCGTACACGGCGCCCGCGACCACCACGCGCGCCGCCGTCTTCCGCTCCGTCATGCGCCGGAGCCTATGTCGGGTTCCGTTCCAGCCGCTCGACGCTGTACACCGGCCCCTGCGCGTGCCCGTCGAGGGCCTCCGCGAGCCGCTGCGCCTCGTCCCGTGTCGCGCACCAGGCGACGCAGTAGCGGTTGCCGTTGTCGTCGTCCCGTATGACCTGCCAGGACAGCAGGGCGGTCCCCCCTTCGCTCACGCCCGCACCTCCGCGGCGGCCGTCGCAGGCACCCCTATGTCCGGACGCGCCGGGCATCCCCGGCAAACCCCTGTGCGCATATGCCAGAGCGTACGCCCGACCCTTACGCACCGGAGGCGGGAATACACGAAGAGGCAACTTCCGGCCAACAATGCACCGAAAAGAGCGGTCGCGCGACGGCCACGCGCGCCTCTCAATCCGCCCCATGGTGCGCCGGGCGCGCGCCGGTATGCGCCCCGCGCACCGGCCAGGGGCGGCACCCCCCGGGCGTCGCGGAGAGCGGCTTCCCGCCCGCGGCGCCCGGGGGTCAGCGCACGGAGAGGTGGTAGGCGATCCGGAAGCGGTCGGCGGGGACGACGACGTCCGCCGTCTCGACCGCGCGCCCCGACGCGTAATACGTCCGCTGGAGCACCATCACCACGTGCCCCGGCACCCCGCCGAGCGCGAGCAGTTCCTCGGCGAGCCCGGGGCGCGCGCCGACCTCTTCGAGGACGTTGTCCACGACGACGTCGATGGCGGCCATCCGCTCCACCACGCCGCAGCCGCCGAGCGGCCCCTCCTCCGGCAGCATGACGGGCGTGCGCCCGGTGAGCGCGAGGGGCTCCCAGGACGTGGAGAGCATCATCGGCTCGCCGTCCGCCCTGAACACGTACCGCGTGCGCATCACGCGGTCGCCCGCGTCGATGCCGAGCCGGGCCGCGACCTCGGGCGAGGCGTCCTCCTGCTCGCTGCGCGACTCCCAGGTGCCGCACGCCCCCTCGTCCGCCTGCTCCTGCCTGAAGGGGTTCGAGCCGGCGGCCGGCCGGTAGCCGGAGCGCGCGATCCTGCGCGGCACCGGCCGCTCCCTGACGTACGTGCCCGACCCCGAGCGCCCCTCGACGAGGCCCTCGGCCATCAGCACCTTGCGGGCTTCGAGCGCCACGGTGTCGGAGACCCCGTACTCCTCGCGGATACGGGCCTGGGACGGGAGCCTCGTGTGCGGCGGCAGCACCCCGTCGACGATCTTCTGCCGGAGATCGCTCGCGACGCGCAGATAGGCGGGCTGCTCACCGAATGCCACGGGCCACTCCCTCGCGTTGACAGACAGCAACAGAGTGGCAACCCAGGGTTGATCATCGCAAGCATGGGCCATGGTTTCACCCGAAGTGATGACATGTGTCCGTGCCGCGCATGCTCCCCGCCCCGGCGCGCGGGGTGCTGCCCCAGGTGAGCGCGGGGACCCCGGCGCCGGGGCGGAGGGCCGGGGTACGGGTAGGGGCACGACAGCAGGGCAGGGGCACGGCAGCAGGGCGGGCAGGCACCGGGCGACCGGAAGGAAGAAGGGCGGCAGGACATGGCGCGGGAGCAGAAGGCGGCGGTGGCCGGGGTGGCGGCGCTCACCGCGCGGTGGGCGCGGGGGCTCGACGCGGCACGCGACACGGTCTTCTCCGCGGCCGGCGCCTGGCCGCTGCTGGCCCTGCTCGCCGAGACCGCCGAGGGGCCCGCGCGCGGCGAACTGGAGTCGGCGGTCGGCGCCCCCGCGCCGGACGCGGCGGCCGCCGCACGCGAGCTGCTCGCCGAACTCCCGTGCGCAGCGGGGCTGAACGCGGCCCTCGGCCTGTGGACCGCGCGCTCGCTGCCGCTGCGCGACGCCTGGCTCGCGACGCTCCCGCGGGGCAGCCACGCCGCGCTCACCGGGGACGCGGCGGCGGACCGCGCCGCCCTCGACGCCTGGGCCGCGCGGCAGACCGGGGGCCTCATCGACCGGATGCCGGTCGACGTCGGCCCCGGTGTCCCGATGGTCCTCGCGAGCGCGCTGCGGCTGGCGACGCGCTGGGAGCACCCGTTCACCGGCGGCCAGGCGCGGCCTTCGGCGGCGGGCCCCTGGGCGGGCCAGGCGCTGCCCCTCCTCACCCGCACCACCCCTGGACTCGGCGACGCGGGCGTGGCGGACACCCGGCACGGCCCGCTGACCCTGCTGCCGGTGCGGGGCGACAACGGCATCGACGTGCACCTCCTCGTCGGCCCGCGGGGCGCGGGCCCCGGCGAGGTCATCGGCGGGGCGATGGACTCGCTCACGGGGCGGTGCGCGGTGACGCCCGCCGACGCCCTGCCGTACGGGCCCGAGGCCGGACCTGGCCTCGCCAAGGACGTGATCGAGTCGACGCGCCCCGCGCCGGGCCCGGTCCTCCGCCTCGACGTGCCGGCCTTCCGCCTCACGGCCCACCACGACCTGCTGCGCCACGCCGAGGTGTTCGGCCTCGCGTCGGCGAGCGACGCGTCGCGCGGCCACTTCCCCGGCATCTCGCCCGCGCCGCTCGCCGTCGGCTCCGCGGCACAGGCCGCGAGGGCGGAGTTCGGCGCCGAGGGATTCGAGGCGGCGGCCGTCACGGCGTTCGGCATGCGCGCGGGGGCGGCCTCGGCGGCGCGTACACGGGTCCCCCGCGTCATCGCCACCCTCGACCGCCCCTTCGGCTTCGCGGCCGTCCAGCGCGCGACGGGCCTCTGCCTGGCCACGGGCTGGGTGGCGAAGGCGCCGTCCGGCACGGGCCGCGTCGAGGACTGACCGGCGTACGTGCGCGGCCGAGCGGTACGGGTCGCCTGAGGGCCGGGGCACGGCGGACGGTACGCCCGCAGGCCCGGGGTCAGGAGCGGCCGCGGGGCCTGCCCCTGCGGTTGCCCCTGGGCGCTCCCCCGGAGCGCCGCTGGGGCTTGCCGCCGCCCGCGGCCTGCTTGCCGCGGGCGTCGGGCGTGCGCTCGGGCTTCCGCTTCTCTGCGGGCTGCGCGGCGGCCCTCGGCCTGCCGCGGCTGCTGTTGACCGTGCGTCCGCGGACGATGCCGATGAACTCCTCGACCAGGTCCGTCGTCCCGTCCTCGCGCCACGACAGGGCGACCCGGGAGAGCGGGGCGTCGGTGACGGGGCGGTAGGTGAGGTCCCTGCGGTGGTGCAGGCGGGCGAGCGACTGCGGTACGAGGAGCACGCCGATGCCCGCGGCCACCAGCTGGACCGCGTCGGCCGTCGTGGCGGGCCGCTCGACGGCCGGGCGGCCGGGCAGCCGCTCCCAGTCGAGGGTGTCGTCCAGCGGGTGCAGCACGATGTCGTCGGCCAGGTCCTCCGTGGTGATCTCGTCGGCCGCCGCGACGAGGTGGTCCCTGGGGACCACGACGACGGTCGTCTCGGTGTAGAGGGGGATCGCGCTGAGGTCCGTACGGTCGACGGGCAGCCGCAGGAACCCGGCGTCGGCGCCCCGCTCGCGCAGGACGCCCGCCGCCTGTGCGGCGGGCACGCCGGTGAGGGTCAGCGGGACATCCGGCAGGCGCTCGTTCCAGATCCGCACCCACTTGGCGGGCGTCACCCCGGGAACGTACGCGAGCCGGAAAGCGGAGGGTACGTCCGAGGCGGTCATCGCCCCAGGTTAACCGGCCGTGGTCGAGCGGGGCGCCCGCGCTCGTTACGCTGGACGGCATGACGTCGCACAAGAGCACCCAGACCATGAAACCCGCGACCGCGGCGAAGAAGCTGGGTGTGTACCTGGAGGCCACCCCCGCGGAATTCCGTGAGGGCACCGTCTCGCGCAGCGAGCTGAACGCGCTCCAGGCCGACCCGCCCGAGTGGCTCAAGGAGCTGCGGCTCAACGGCCCGCACCCGCGCCCGGTCGTCGCGTCGAAGCTGAAGGTCTCCATCGCGGGCCTCGCCCGCGGCGGCGTCACCGAGCCCCTCACGACGGACCAGATCGAGGCCCTCAAGCAGGAGGACCCCGAGTGGCTCAGGCGCGAACGCGCCACCCAGGCCGAGGTCCGCAAGGAGACCGCCCGCCTCAGGGAACGCGCCCACGACCGCGCCGCGGACTCCGACGGCGCCTGACCCTCCTCCCGCGCGGCCGGGACCGTGCCCGTGCGTGTCCGGGAGCCGATGCGCCCGGAATAGGCCGTACCAGGGCGAAAACCGGGCTGCGCTGATCGGTGGCCGCAGCAGGTCCCGTGCCGGCGTCTATGTTCGGCTCGGCCGGAAAACCCCGCCAAGGGGCGGTTTTCCGCCGCATGCACAGTCCGACTCGCCGTCATGGCGCGTCAGGACGGAATGACGGGGCCGTACCGGAGGAAAACCGGCGGCCGGCCGCGGAGAAGCCTGGGAGAGGAAAGCCATGAGAATGCGGAGAACCCCCGTCTCGCTGCTGCTTGCCGGCGCTGTCGCCGTCGGGCTGCCGGTGGCGGTGTCGGGCACCGCCTCGGCCGCGAGTGTGCCGTCCGGCTGCTATGCGACCTCGTTCACCTCCTCGTCGGTGACCATCACCTGCAAACAGGGTCCGGGCGAGGTGCGCGTCGCGGTGCTGTGCCAGGACGGCATCACGGGGAACACCGAGACGTCCTACGGGCCGTGGGTGGCGTGGAACAAGAAGTCCACCGGCTCCTGCGGTTCGTCGCAGCGCTATGTGGCGGTGTCCTGGAACTACCAGACCCGAGCCTGAGCCCGCCTCCCGTCCGCGGTGTCACCGCTGCCCCGCGCGGGGCCCAACGAGGTTGCCGCCACCCGCACTTGCCGCCCTCGCCGGCCGCGGAGGCGGTCCTGTGCGACCGTGCGGGCGCGGCTAGCATGCGCGGGGCGCGGGACCTTCCGCCTGCGCCGGTGTGTCGAGCGAGGGGGCAGCCTGTGAACGCGCTCGATCCCGCCGCCGAGGGGGCGGGCCAGGCGCCCAGGGCCCGGCGGACGAGCACCGGGCGGGGGTGGCGGCGGTCGCGGGCCTCTTCCGGTCCGTACCCGACGGGCTGCGCGGCCTCGACCTCGGCGACACCCCGCCCGCCGCCGCCTACCGGGCCGTAGGAGGAGGCGGCGGCGATGCAGCCGTATATGAGCTGAGCCTCACCGAAGCCTCTCGGGCCGTAGAGCGCCGCGAACTCTCGCCCGTGGAGCTGACGGAGTCCGTGCTCGGCCGCATCGCGGCCGTCGACGCGCGGCTCTGCGCCTATGTGACCGTCACGGCGGACGCGGCGCTGCGCGCGGCCAGGCAGGCCGGGAGCGAAATCGCGGCCCGCCGGTGGCGCGGGCCGCCGCACGGCGCCCCCATGGCGCTCAAGGACATGATCGACGCGGCGGGCGTGCCGACCACGGCGAGCTCCCGGGTACGGGAGGGCCATGTCGCGAAGCAGGACAGCGCGGTGGCGGCCCGCCTGGCCGAGGCGGGCGCCGTGCTGCCCGGCAAGACCCACACGCACGAGTTCGCCTACGGCCTGATCACGCCGCAGACGCACAACGCCTGGGACCCCGGGCGCATCGCGGGCGGGTCGAGCGGCGGTTCCGCGGTGGCCGTCGCCGCGGGCGCCGCCACGTTCGCGCTGGGCACGGACACGGGCGGGTCGATGCGCGTGCCCGCGGCGTTCAACGGCATGGTGGGGCTGAAACCGACGTACGGCCTTGTCCCCCGCCACGGTGTGACGTCGCTGTCCTGGTCGCTCGGTCACGTCGGACCGATCACCCGCACCGTGCGGGACGCGGCCCTCGTACCCGCCGCCGTCGCGGGACACGACCCGCGCGACCCGGCCAGCCTGGCAACGCCCCTGCCGGACCTGCGACGTGAGGACAGCGCCGCCGACCTGAAGGGCGTAAGACGTCGTTTCAGTTGGTGAGTCTGCGGTAGTTGATGAGGCTGGTCGCGATCGTAGTGAAGGCCAGGAAGTGTTCCGGCTTACGTTCGTAGCGGCGGTGCAGACGTCTGCAGCCGGCGAGCCAGGACATGGTGCGTTCGACGACCCAGCGGTGGCGGCCCAGTCGGGCGGAGCTTTCCTTGCCGCGGCGGGCAATACGGGGCGTGATGCCACGCTCGCGGAGCCATCGCCGCTGGTGGTCGTAGTCGTAGCCCTTGTCGCCGTGCAGCTTGTGCGGCTGTCGCCGCCGCGGCCCGCGTCGACTACGGATGGGAGGTGTGCCCTGCACGAGGGCTGCAGGGCGAGGCTGTCATGGGTGTTCGCAGCAGAGATCGCCACTGAGATCGGTAGGCCCGACCGGTCGACGATCAGGTTGATTTTCGATCCGTTCCTGCCTCGGTCGGTCGGATTCGGTCCCGTCAGCTGCCCCCTTTGAGGGCCCGGACACTGACGGAGTCGACGGCGCAACGCGACCAGTCCAACTCCCCGCGCGCGCCGAGTTCGTCGAGGATGACCCGATGCAGCCGGGCCCAGACCCGTGCCTTGGACCACTGGGCGAAACGCCGGTAGACGGTGGGCCAGGCCGGCCCGAACACCGGTGGCAACTGCCGCCAGGAGCAGCCGGACGTCGCCACGAACACGATCGCCGTCAACACCTCACGATCACCAGCCCGCTTACGCCCGCCGCCCTGCGGTCGTATGACCTCCGTCGGCGGCACCACCCGCCGAAACAGCTCCCACAACTCATCCGGCACCAACCGCTCAGCAAGACTCGCCATGCTCAGACCAACGAACGATCAAGCCAAAGGAAACGACGTTTGAACAGGTGGTGCTGGCGGCCGAACTGCGCGAGGCACCGGTCGAGGGTGACGCGATGACGGCGACCGCGGACTGCCGGGACTTCGAGGACGGCCCCTACCCCGGCCCGGACGGCCGCTGCGGGGCCTCGTTCCTGGCCTGCCTGGGCTGCACCAACGCACGCATCCACCCTGGCCACCATGCACGCCTCGCCCACCTGCACCATGCGCTGGCGCGCCTGCGCAGCGCCATGAACCCGGCGCTGTGGCAGGCAGACTGGGGCGACGCCCATGCCCGCCTGGAGCACTTGAGCAGACGCCTCGGCCCCGCCGCCTGGACCAAGGCACTGTCCGAAGTGACGGATGACGAACGGGACTTGATCGACGACCTGCTGACCGGAGGACTGGCCGCGTGAACCTCGCCATCGGTGCGGGCCGGGGAATTCTGCCCGGTCCGGATGCCCCCGTCTTCGCCCCGCACCTGATCGTGGAGGGCTATACGGGTCCCGCTGTCCGCTACAGCGACAGCGTCTGGCCAATGGGCCCCGATGAACGGCAACCCCAGTGCGGACGTCGGGGCGATCTACTGAGGGCCTTGACCCCGAATCCTGAACACGGGTTATGCGGCTGGTGCCAGCGTAGTTGGTGTGGGGTGGAAGGCGTCCTCGAAGGCGATTGGTGATCGCTGTCCGGGGCGGGAGTGTCGGCGCCGGGTGTTGTAGCGATGGAGCCATCCGAAGGCGTCGAGTCGGGCCTCGCGCTCGTTGGGCCAGCTCTTGCGTCCTTGCAGGGTCTCGCGTTTGAAGGCCGCGTTGAAGGACTCGGCGAGTGGGTTGTCCGCGCTGGACCCGACCGGGCTCATGCTTCGCCGAACCCCTGCTGACCTGCAGGCTTCGGCGAAGGCCCTGCTCGTGTACTGGGCTCCGTGGTCGGTGTGCATGATCGATCCGGCGAGGCTGCCGCGGGTGCGGATCGCCGCGGCCAGGGCATCGGTCACGAGATCCGCGCGCATGTGGCCGGCGATCGCCCGGCCGGCCAGACGGCGCGAGGCGAGGTCGATGACGGTCGCCAGGTAGCAGAACTTACCGCCGTCGATGGGCAGGGAGGTGAAGTCGCCGACGTACTTCGTGTTCGGCCTGCCCGCGGTGAAGTCCCGGCGGATCAGGTCCGAAGCCTTGGCCGCAGCCGGATCGGGGACGGTGGTGCGGTGCCGGCGGCGCAACCGGACCCCTTCGATCCCGGACTCTCGCATGATCCTGGCGACCCGCTTGTGGCTGACCGCCTCACCGTTCGTCTCGCGGAGCTCGGCGGTGATCCTGGGGACGCCATAGGTGCCGTCCGATTCGCGGTGCACCGCCCGTATCCGGGCGGCAAGCTGTGCGTCGGCCGCCTGCCGGGCGGCCCGGTCCGCAGCTGTCCGGCGCCAGTAGCAGAAGCTCGAGCGGCTGACGCCGAGGATGCTGCAGAGCCGCTTCACGCCGTAACGGCGCTGATGGTCGGCGACACACGGGAAGCGGTTCACCGGCGCGTCTCCCCGGCGAAATACCTGGCGGCCTTCCGCAGGATCTCGCGTTCCTCCTCGAGTTCGCGGACCTTCTTCCGCAGAGCCGCGTTCTCCGCCTCCAGCGGTGCCGGCGGCTGGGCCGGTTCCTGCGTCCGGCGTCCCCGTGGACGGCTTGCCCCGGCAGCCCGCACCCAGTTCCGCAGGGTCTCCGGATTGATCCCCAGATCGGCGGCGACCGACCTGATCGTCGCATCGGGCCGCGACTCGTACAGCGCGACCGCGTCCGCCTTGAACTGCGGCGGACAGTTCTTCATGACCACGAGATGTCCGTTCTCAGATCCTCAGGATCCGGTGCCTCGTGTGTCCAACACCAGGGGTCAAGACCCGATGGCCCCTCCTTCAAAGCTGCCTGACCGACGATGCCCTGCCCACGGACGTCCGAGCTGCCGGTGCGATCACCCTGCTGTTCGGTCCGTCCACCGAACGTCTCTGCCATCTGACGCCCGAGCACCTCAAGTTCGACGACAAGCACGCCTACCTCACGCTGGGCCGCCACCCCGTCCTGCTGCCGCCGAGGCTCGCCGAACTGCTCCGTCAACTTGCCGAACAGCCCCAGCTGCGACCGCAGCTCTCACGAGTCCGCCCAGGGCCTCGGTGGCTCTTCCCGGGCATGGTCCCGGGCAAGCCGATCTCGACGCACGGCATGACCCAGAAGCTCAACCGGTACGGCATCCCGGTTCGCACCGCCCGCAACGCGGCGCTGGCCGCACTCGCTGCTGATCTCCCCAGCCCAATCCTCGCCGACGTGAACGGGATGCACCGCCACACCGCACTCCGCTGGGTCGCCTATGCCCGACGCGACTGGGCTGAATACCTCGCCGCGCGCGCTGAGGACAAATCAGGAGACGTCGTTCCAGCCGTCGACTAGCCTCGCGAGGTTGTTCTTCACGCCTTCAGGAGGAGATCGTCATGGCCCAGCCGTTCCCGCCCATCGAACCGTACGCGCACGGTCTCCTCGATGTCGGCGACGCAAACCAGATCTACTGGGAGACCAGCGGGAATCCCAGTGGAAAGGCGGCTCTGTGCGTGCACGGCGGGCCCGGCAGCGGGGGGCGTCGTGGCAGTCGCAAGATGTTCGATCCCGAAGTCTACCGGATCGTCCTGTTCGATCAGCGTGGCTGCGGTGAGAGCCGGCCTCACGCCTCCGACCGGTCCGTCAGCCTCGATCCCAACACCACCGACCACCTCATCGAGGATATGGAGCGGCTACGCGAACACCTGGGCATCGAGCACTGGCTCCTCTACGGCGGCTCCTGGGGCTCAACACTGATCCTCGCCTACGCTGAGCGCTATCCCGAGCGAGTCTCCGAGGTTGTCATCGTCGGCGTCACCATGACCCGGCCGGAGGAGACCGACTGGCTCTACCACGGCGTCGGACGCCTGCTGCCAGGCCCCTGGGAGACATTCCGCGACGCACTTCCCGAAGCGGACCGGAGCGGCAATCTCGTGGCCGCCTATAACCAGCTGCTGAACAGCCCTGATGAGGCGATCAGGGAGAGGGCGGCACGGGACTGGTGTGCTTGGGAGGACGCTGTCATCGCCCACGAGGTACTTGGTCATCCGGGCGCCTACAGTGACAAGACTGACAGCGCACTGATGGCATTCGTTCGGATCTGCGCGCACTACTTCGCGAACGATGCCTGGCTTGAAGATGGACAACTGCTCCGTGACGCACATCGGCTGGCCGGTATCCCAGCAGTGCTGATCCACGGCCGACTCGACCTAGGCAGCCCATTGAAGACCGCGTGGGAGTTGTCCAAAGCGTGGCCAGACGCGGAGCTGAAAGTGATCGACGACTCCGGACACACAGGCAGTCCCACGATGCAGGACGCGGTCCTGGAGGCGATCGCACGGTTCGGCAAGAGCGGACGGTGATTGGACCGCTATGCCGGGCTCTCTCGCCCCACGAGAGAGCCCGAGGACAGGAATAGCGCACGGTCGGAATAACCCCCTCCCGCCAGTAGTTCTGGGGCTGCGCAGCGGCTGCTGTCCCGACCCCGAACCGGACGAAGACGGCGACCTGCCCCAGCACATGATCTACGGCCACGTCTACAAGACCGCTCGCGCCACCATCGACACCATCACCGACCTGCAGGAGGACCTGGACGACGGCATCGGCATCTCCGGCCCGGCAGCCCGCCGCGCGATCAACGCCGCCGCCACCGCCCCGCAGTTCCAGGGCACAGCCATCACCACCCGCACGGCCCGCAAGATCCTCGCCAACGCCGACCTGGCCGTCTACGACAACCCCAACACGCTGTTGATGTACGTCTACAACGGGGACCGGGCCCTGTGCCACCGCGACACCGACACTCCCAGCCCCAGCCTGGACCGCTGCGTCAGCTCCTGCGCGAACATCGCCTGGACCGACCATCACGCCGAACAACTCCGCCAGCACGCCGACGCGCTGGACAAGCGGGCCGGCCGCCGGCCCGATCCCATCGGCGACCGCCTGTGCCACAACGCCGACAGGCTCCGCACGCTCGCCGACGAGCACGACCGCACCCGCATCACCCTTCAGGAGAACACCCCATGACCCCCGTCCTGGACGAACGAGGCCGCATCCGCGCCGCCATGGACCGCATCCTGGCGGGGATGCCTGAACACTCCAACGGAGCCCTGACGATCGTCGCACTGGCCCAGGAGGCCCAGCTCCCGCGCAACGCGCTCACCCAGCGCCACCTGGACCTCAAGAACGAGTTCTATGCCAAGGTCCGGGAGCGCGGGCAGATACCGGACAGCGAGAGGCGGCTGCGGCAGCAGATCGTCAAGCTCAAGGAACTCCGGGCCAATGACAAAGCCGAAATCGCCCAGCTGCAGGCCGACCGCGAGGGACTCGTGCGCATCGTGCACCAACTCACGGTGGAGAACCGACAGCTGCGAGCCGAGCTTGCCACTCCCGACAACAGGGTTCGGGTCCTTCCCACACAGCCCCCACGGCGATTGGACAGGCTCGGGCTGGTGCAGCAAATGCGCCGGATACGCGGTACGGAGGCTGAACGAGGAACAGTTCGCCCACTACTGGGCGAGCGCGCAGGCCGCTCACGTCGCCTTGTTCGGCGGGCTTCGGTAGATCTGGGCGGCAATGTAGCGGTGGATCCCCGGTTACCGAAACCGGGGATCCACCGAATACTTATAGCTCCACCGCCACTACCTGACCGCCACTTTGAAGGGGCGCATCGCGACAGACGACAACTTGATCAGGCAAGCGCACCTGGACTTGGGGGCCATTACTCGTTCACGCCGCGGCGTAGCTCAGCCGGAACAGGTCCTGAGCACGCTCCAGGTCCCTTTCAGTGCGCAGCTGCACCTCCAGGTCGCCCGTGCCGTGGTGCCCGAGCCCCGTCACGTCCCGGGTAAATCCGGGAGTGAGATCGACGCTTTTCGGGTCGGCCTTCAGGTAGACGAGCAACTTGGTCTGCTGGGGCGGGATGACGCAGGCAAAATTCCGCCGCCGCTGGTAGGCGGCGTACTGCTTTCGCTGAACTCGCGTGATGACATCTCCCAGACCGCGGAGCGTCTCGTCCGCGGCCACGGCCAGCTCAGCCATCGCGTCGGTCTGCCGCTGGAGCGCCTGTGGCGCCTCCATGTGCGCGTGACGGCGAGTGCGCCGGTTCGCCGCGGCCGACTTGCCGGTGACGGAGACCACCATCTCCAGGCTGACGTGGTCGCTACCGTAGTACCGATAGCGAACCAGGTCGATGCTACGACGGTGCTCGCGCACAGCGTGCGCATCGTAGCGGGTGAAGTCACCGGCAACACAGATTAGGCGGGGGGGGCGCTCCACAGGACCTGCGCTGCGGTCGGTACTCCGAGCCTGTCGCGGACCAGCCTGTCGAAGGCGCTCCGGTGCCGGGTGAGCCACGACAGGTAGTAAAGGCCCTGGTTGATTACGCCGGCATCCGTGCCGCGCTTGTACTCAACGATGACCGGCGCGCCGTTCTCATCTATCCCGAGCGAGTCGATCCGCCCGCCCTCGACGCAGTCGATCACGTACTCGCTCGCCAGGAACCGCACCCCCAGCATCGTCTCCATGTGCGCCTCGATAAGGCTCTGAACATCCGCCTCGACATCGGCAAGACGCGGCGTGACCTCAGTCACGCCGCCTTTCGTTGTGTGGAACAGCTTCACGCCCGACTTCCCCCCTCGGCTAGGAGATCGACAACGTCGGGCAGGTGCAGATTTGTTTCCGCACGAGACCATGAGGCCGTGAAGAAAGCGTGTAGATGGAATCCCCTCCCTGCCCACCCGTTGCACCGGGCAGCACACTGTCCGAAATCCAGCACGGGCGTTCCCATCCCATCCCAGCACGATCCGAGCACGGTACGGATGAGCAGGGGTGATGACAGGTGACGAGGGGTCAGCTATCCCAGCACCATCCCAGCACGGGGAAAAACCAAGGGCCCGACTCCGAGGAGCCGGGCCCTTTCCGACCTGGGCGTTTGCCAGATCAGCGACGTGGTGATATGTCAGCGGCTACACGTTGAAGCGGAACTCCACCACGTCGCCGTCCCGCATGACGTATTCCTTGCCCTCCATGCGGGCCTTGCCGGCCGCGCGGGCTTCGGCTACCGAGCCGGTTGCCAGGAGGTCCTCGTACGAGATGACCTCGGCCTTGATGAAGCCCTTCTGGAAGTCGGTGTGGATCACGCCGGCGGCCTCGGGGGCGGTGGCGCCCTTCTTGATGGTCCAGGCGCGGGACTCCTTGGGGCCTGCCGTGAGGTAGGTCTGGAGACCGAGGGTGCGGAAGCCCACGTGGGCGAGGGTGGCGAGGCCGGGCTCCTCCTGGCCGACGGACTGGAGGAGTTCGAGGGCCTCGTCGTCGTCGAGCTCGGCGAGGTCGGCCTCCAGCTTGGCGTTGAGGAAGATCGCCTCGGCGGGGGCGACGAGGGCGCGCTGCTCGGCCTTGAAGGCGTCGTCGGTGAGTTCCTCCTCGTCCACGTTGAAGACGTAGAGGAAGGGCTTGGTCGTCAGCAGGTGCAGGTCGTGGAGCGGCTCGGCGCGCTCGGTGCCCTGGGCGATGCCCGCGGCGAAGAGGGTCTGGCCGGACTCCAGGATCGACTGGGCCTCCTCGACGGCGGCGACCTTCGGCTGGATGTCCTTCTTGATCCGCGACTCCTTCTGGAGGCGGGGCAGGACCTTCTCGATGGTCTGGAGGTCCGCGAGGATCAGCTCGGTGTTGATGGTCTCGATGTCGTCCTTGGGTGAGACCTTGCCGTCGACATGGACGACGTTCTCGTCCTTGAAGGCGCGGATGACCTGGCAGATCGCGTCGGACTCGCGAATGTTCGCGAGGAACTTGTTGCCGAGGCCCTCGCCCTCGGAGGCACCGCGCACGATGCCCGCGATGTCGACGAAGTCGACGGTGGCCGGGAGAGTGCGCTGGGAGCCGAACAGCTCGGCGAGCTTGTCGAGGCGCGGGTCGGGCACCCCGACGACGCCGACGTTGGGCTCGATCGTGGCGAACGGGTAGTTGGCCGCCAGCACGTCGTTCTTGGTCAGGGCGTTGAACAGGGTCGACTTGCCGACATTCGGCAGACCGACGATTCCGATCGTGAGCGACACGGTGGCGACTTCCGGTGGGTGCGGGTGGGTGGAGGACGTGATCGGGGGCACGGGTGGGGGATGGGGATGTCAGCTTGCGATTCTACGGGCGGACGCGGCGCCCCCGGGCCACAGGGGCGCCGGGAGGCCGCCGGGCAGGGGGCGCCTTCGGCTGCCGGCCCGCCGGAGCGTTCGACCCCGGGGTCACCGGAGCGTTCGGCCGCCGGGCCGCGGGAGCCTTCGGCCGCCGCCGGAGCGCAGGGGCGTCCTGGCGCGTCGGGCGGCGGGCTCGAACGCAGCGCCAAGGTCGGCCAAAGGGCGTGTCCCGTGCCCGTTTTCTCACCCTCCGGCACCTACGTTGGTCCGGTGGACCAGTACAGGACACGTCAGCCTCAGCGCCGTACCTCCTCCTCCGTGTCGCGCGGCGCCCTGGCCCAGCCCGCGGGCGGCTACCGCACGCCCGTCGCGCGGGGCGCCTCCGCGCCCTCGGGGCGCGTGCCGCCCGTCGCGGCCGCGCTCCGCGCGCTGCCGAACCCGCGCCTGACCGGCCTCGGCGCGGGCCTGTTCGCGACGGTCTCCATGGTCTTCCTCGGCTTCGTGGACAGCTTCCTGTTCGGCAGCTCGCCCGCGTTCTTCGGTGCGATGTTCCTGCCGGTCAGCGCCGCGACGGCGCTGTGGGTGCGCACCGCCGACCTGGTCACGGCGCCGATCGGCGTGCCGATCGCGTTCGCGCTGGGGACGGTGCCGGTCTCCGGCGGCACCGGCGGCTTCGCCGCGCAGGCGATGGCCGTGGTCACGTCGCTGGCGATGCACGCGGGGTGGCTGTACGGCGGGACCCTGATCGCCGGTGTCATCGCGACCGTGCGCAAGATCCGGCAGATGGGGCGTCGGCAGTCGGAGCGTGACGCGGCGGCGCGGGCGGCGGAGGCGGCGGAGCCCGGCCGCGCGGTCCGCGCCCCCGTACGCGCCCCGCGGCGCGGCTGAGTCCGCAGCCGCACGGGCCGCGCCCCGCCCGTACGGGCTACTGCCGCGCCGCCGTCATCGCCGCGCCGACGATCCCCGCGTTGTTCTGGAGCTGCGCGGGGACGATCTGGGCCCTGATGCCCTCGATGTGCGGCAGGAACTTCTCGGACTTGCGGCTCACGCCGCCGCCGATGATGAACAACTCGGGCGAGAACAGCATCTCCAGGTGGGCCAGGTACTTCTGGACCCGGTGGCGCGCCCAGTGGCTCCAGCTGAGGTCCTCGTCCTCCTTGGCCTTCGACGACGCGCGCTTCTCCGCGTCGTGGCCGTGCAGCTCGACGTGGCCGAGCTCGGTGTTGGGTACGAGGACGCCGTCGCTGAAGAGGGCGCTGCCGATGCCCGTACCGAACGTCAGCAGCATCACGACGCCCCTGCGGCCGCGGCCCGCGCCGAACTCCATCTCGGCGACCCCGGCGGCGTCGCCGTCGTTCATGACGGTGACCGGCATGCCGAGGCGGTCGCCGATCAGGCCGCCCGCGTCGACGTCGACCCACGACGTGTCGACATTGGCCGCGGTCCTGATGACCGAGCCGGTGACCACGCCGGGGAAGGTGACCCCGATCGGGCCGGACCAGTCGAAGTGCCGTACGACCTCCACGACGCCCTCGAGTACGCCGTCCGGCGTCGCGGGGTGCGGGGTCAGTACCTTGTGCCGGGGCTGCGCCAGGTCGCCGCGGTCCAGGTCGACGGGTGCGCCCTTGATGCCAGAGCCGCCGATGTCCACTCCGAAGACGTTCATGAAGACCACGTTAAGGCCCGGCAACCGGGGCGCACGGCCGGACCATCGGATTCCGGCACGGTGCGGGGCGCGGGCTGGGGGGGTGCCCCTATGGGTTTCGTCAAGCTGATGGGGCGGGCTGTGGGTCGTAG
>NZ_BAABEP010000034.1:10401-68598 GCF_039540215.1 Streptomyces tremellae | reverse complement strand
ACGACCCACAGCCCGCCCCATCAGCTTGACGAAACCCATAGGGGCACCCCCCACGTGGGGCGTCCGGGGTGAGGCCCCCGGGGCGTATGGGCCCTGGACGTGGGGTGCTCGGGGCGCGCCCCCGCTGCTCGGGCCCGCCCCCGGGCGCGGCTACTCGGCCGCCAGGTCGAGTACCACCTTCCCGACGGCGCCGCCCTCCACTGCCTCGTGCGCGGCGACCGTGCCGGAGAGCGGGTGCCGGTGCACGGGAAGGGCGGACAGCGCACCCGCGCCCACGGCCGCGTTGACTTCCGCGACGGACTCGGCGAGCGCGGGCGCCGGGACTCCGTACAGGAGGACGAAGCGCAGTGTGACGTTGGCCGTCATCAGCGCCCGCACGGGCACCGCGACGTCCCCCGCCGCCGCGTACGTGGCGATCACGGTGTTCGGCCCGCTGACCGCCAGGTCCATTGCGAGGTTGGCGCCGAGATTCACCTCGACGACGCGGTCCACCGGGCCGCCCGCCAGCTCCCTGACCCGGTCGACAGCCCCGGGCTCGCGGTAGTTGACGACATGGTCCGCGCCCGCGCGCGCCGCCTGCTCGCCCTTCTCGGGTCCGCTGACAGTGGTGATGACCCGGGCGCCCGCGTGCTTGGCCAACTGGATGGCGTAGTGGCCCACCGCGCCCGCGCCGCCCGCGACCAGGACGGTCCTGCCGTTGAGCCGACCGTCCGCGAAGAGGCAGCGGTGGGCGGTGAGCGCCGGCACACCGAGGCACGCGCCCAACTCGTCGCCCGCGCCCTCGGGCAGCGGCACCGCCCGGTCAGCCGGGACGACGGTGTACTCGGCCGCGGTCCCGTAGCGGTTGCCGAACGCCGCGAACCAGAGCCACACCCGTTGCCCCACCCGCGCCGGGTCCACGCCCGCGCCCACGGCGTCCACGACACCGACGCCGTCCTGATGCGGCACCTGGAATCCGTCGATGGGGCGCGGGGTCGCTCCCGCCCTGGTCTTCACGTCCGTCGGGTTGATCGCCGAGAGCGCCACCCGCACCCGGACCTGGCCGGGCCCCGGTTCGGGGCGGTCGATCTCCTCCACCCGGATGACCTCGCGGGCGGTTCCGTTCTTCCCGTACAGAGCTGCTTTCACTGCCTCGCTCCTTCTGGCGTGGGTGAGAGGGTCAGAGGGCGCGTCCGGGCCGACGACCTCAGGGGCCGACGCCCCGAGACACGGACGCCCCGAGAGGTGGACGGCCTTCGACGGCGATCTGCGCGGTTTCAGCGGACTTCACATATTCCGGTCTTCTTGATCAGTCTGATCGTACGGCGATCATGCGGCGGACATGGGGCGGTTCTGCGGCGGCCCGGCATTTCCCGGGATGACCGGTCCCGGGCTGGGGAGGATGGGCCACCGTGCGCGAGGCTGACGGTCACGGTCGAAGGGGGAACGTGTCGGAAGCCTTCGCATGTGTGACCTTTATCCCACGCCGATCAACGATTGTGGGAAATTGGGAAATGATGATGCGTTGTGCTGCCCTAGGGTGGCCCAGTTCCCCCACGAACGAAGCGAGAACACATCGTGAGCAGTGAGAAAACTGTCCGAGACGTCGAGCCGCCCACCGGCGGTACCCCGGGCAGTGTGGCCTCCGGCGGCACCGGAGCTACGGATGCGGGGGACGCCGGATACAGCAAGGACCTCAAGTCCCGCCACATCAACATGATCGCGATCGGCGGCGCGATCGGCACCGGTCTCTTCCTTGGCGCCGGCGGCCGCCTCGTCTCGGCCGGCCCCGCCCTCGCGATCGCCTACGCGGTCTGCGGACTCTTCGCCTTTTTCGTGGTGCGGGCGCTCGGTGAACTGGTGCTGCACCGTCCCTCCTCCGGTTCGTTCGTCTCGTACGCGCGTGAGTTCCTCGGTGAGAAGGGCGCGTACACGGCCGGCTGGATGTACTTCCTGAACTGGTCGACCACGGGTATCGCCGACATCACCGCGGTGGCCCTCTACGTCCACTACTGGGGCATGTTCACCTCCGTCCCGCAGTGGTTGCTCGCGCTCATCGCGCTGGCCATCGTCCTGTCGATCAACCTCATCTCGGTGAAGATCTTCGGCGAGATGGAGTTCTGGTTCGCGATCATCAAGGTCTCCGCTCTGGTGGTCTTCCTCGTCATCGGTGTCTTCCTGCTGGTCACACAGCACCCGGTGGACGGCAGGGCGCCCGGCTTCGACATCATCAGCAGCCACGGCGGGATCTTCCCCACGGGCCTGCTGCCGGTCGTCGTGGTGCTCCAAGGCGTCGTCTTCGCCTACTCGGGCGTCGAGATGATCGGCGTCACGGCCGGTGAGACCGCGGAACCGCACAAGGTCGTGCCGCGCGCCGTGAACTCGATCATGTGGCGTGTCATGGTCTTCTACGTGGGCTCCGTGGTGCTGCTCGCGCTGCTCGTGCCGTACACCGGCTTCGCGGCCGGCCAGAGCCCCTTCGTCACCGTGCTCTCGAAGATCGGCGTGCCGGCGGCGGGCGGCGTGATGAACCTCGTCGTCCTCACCGCCGCGATGTCCAGCCTCAACTCCGGTATCTACTCCACGGGCCGCATCCTCCGATCCATGGCCATGGCGGGCTCCGCTCCGCGCTTCACCGGCCGGATGAACCGCCACCAGGTGCCCTACGGCGGCATCCTGCTCACGGCTTGCGTCTGCATCCTGGGCGTCGTCCTGAACTACATCGTCCCCGGTGAGGCCTTCGAGATCGTCCTCAACATCGCCTCGCTGGGCGTGCTGACCGCCTGGGGCATGATCATGGTCTGCCACCTGGTGTTCGTGCAGCGGGCCAAAAAGGGCCTTGTCCAGCGCCCCTCCTACCGCCTCCCGGGCTCGCCCGTGGTCGAGATCGTGACCCTGGCGTTCCTGGCGGGCGTGCTGGTGCTGATGTGGTTCGACACGCCCGTGGGCCGCAACACCATCCTGATCATCCCCGTCATCGCCGTGGCCCTGGTGATCGGCTGGTTCCGCGTCCGGGGCCGCATCCACACCGCGGTCCCCGACGAAGCCGCTTCCACTCCCGCCTCGCAGCTCCCTCCGACTCCCTGACCGCCGGCCGGCCGGGCCCCGGCTCCCCGCCCGCCCTGCGCGGCGCGGCGGAGAGCCGGGCGCCTGGGCCCGTGCCGCGACTCGGGGCTCCGTGGCCGCACCTCCTCGGATCAGACCCGGCTCAGACCGGCGTGGTCCAGCTTGGCCACATTGCTCCGCCACACCAGGTCGTCGTTGAAGCTGCCCCCTAGGTCGGGCAGCTCGGCGATGTCCTCGTCGGGCAGTACGGGTGGGACACCGTGCGCGCTCGCCGACAAGGTGATCTTCGCGAGCGCGTCCAGGTTGAGCGCCCGCACCACCGCCTGCTGAACGGTCTCGCCCGTCGCCACGATGCCGTGCCCCCGCAGCACGCACGCCGGGTGGTCGCCGAGAGCGTCGGCCAACTCCTTGCCCAGGCCGGGCCTGGTTATCAGCACGCCACGGGGATAGACGGGTATGCCGCCGAGCGCCATCCGCATCGCCGGGATGTTGTACGCCCCGACGATCGGCCGCAGCGCCAGTCCGCCCAGGTCCGCCGCCACCACCGACGGCGGATGGACATGGACCACCGCCCGGACGTCCGGACGAGCCTTCAACACCTCCTGGTGGATGGGAAGTTCGTTGGGCGCCTTCGTGCCCTCCGGCAAATCGGTCGCCGGGCCGTCCAGCGGAACCCGGTGGACGTCGGTGCGCTCGGTGAACAGCAGCCCCCGCTCCCGCGGCCCCCGGCACCGGATGTGGACGACATCGGGCGCGTCCGCGGCCCGCAGGCTGATGTGCCCGAGGATGTCCTCCGCGAGTCCCTGGAACGCCAGGACGCGACACCCCAACGCGATCAGCTCCGCAGGCCCCGCGCCCCCTGGAACCTCCGCGCCCGCTCCCGCGCTCGCGCCGGCTCCGACGCCGAGAGAACTCATCACAGCTGACCTCTTCTGGTTTGAAGAAACTGCTTCTTTCACAGAGAACCGTGTCACCGGTTCTTTGCGCCGGTCAAGGACAGCCGCCTCGCCCGCGCGGCCTCTCCCCGCCATCGCGCCCTCCCTCCCCGCTCTGCGCTCCTCGTGCTCCTCCGCCAGTCCGCCCACCGGGCGTTACGATCACCTGATGGCGGCACGGACTGCACCCGACGAACCGAACGGCGCGGGCCCCCGGGAACCAGCTGCGGCGGGGCTCAGGGGCTCAAGTCCGGCCGGCCCCCGTGACCCGGATCCGGACGGCCGAGCCTCCGCGACGGCAGGCCCGGCCTACCCCATCGCCTCCGTCGACAATGCTCTGCGGCTCCTCCTGATGTTCCGCGACCACAAGCGCCTCAGGCTCTCCGAGGCCGCGGAAGCCCTCGGCGTCGCCGACTCCACCGCGCACCGGCTGCTCGCGATGCTCGTCCACCACGACTTCGTCCGGCGCGACGACGCCCGCCTCTACCTGGCAGGCCCCGCACTCCTGGAGATCGGGCTCGCCGCCGTACGCAACCTGGACATCCGCCACCTGGCCCGGCCTGTCCTCGCCGAACTGGCGCAGCAGATCGACGAGACCGTGCATCTCGCGCAGCTTGAAGGCGGCCGCATCCGCTATATCGCGGGGGCGGAGAGCGGACGGGACCTCCGCGTGGCCGACCGCACCGGGCAGTTGATGCCGGCACCCCGCACCGCCACCGGCAAGGCCCTGCTCGCCGAACTCACCACGAGCCAGCTGGACGAACTCTTCCCCGCCGATTCCTCCTCCCCGGCCGACGGCCTCACGCCGGCCGAACGGGCCGGGCTTCACCAGGAACTCGCCCGCGTGCGCGAACGCGGCTACGCCACCAACCACCGCGAGGCCGACGAGATCGTGTCCGTCGCGACGGTCGTCCGGGACCGCCGCGACATCGCGATCGCCGCGATCAACGCCTCAGCCCCCGCCACCCGTATGGACCGTAGGCGCCGCCCCCTCGTCGCGCGCCAACTCCACGCCGCAGCCGTGCAGCTGGAACGCCTGCTGGCCAACGCCGTCGGCTGAGGCCGCCCCTGGTGCGCGGACCCGTCGGGCCGGCACTCCCGCCGCAGCGGGTCACGGTGCGGCGGTCCCTGAGTCCTCCGAAAAGACACGTTCTGCAACCCTTCCACCGCTCTCCTCCCCTCCCTTTCCTGCCTCGCCATCCGTCCTCAACGGCCCGACACTGAGGCTCCGCCCTCTGCCTCTTCCCGCACGACCTCTCGTGGTTCCTTGTCGTCGCGCAGCCCCAAAAAGCGCGGGTGCCGCAGCATGCCGTCCTTGGTCCACTCGGTGAAACCAATCTGTGCCACCAGCTCGGGCCGCGCCCAGTGCGCCGTGTGCTCCGGTATCCGGTCCGCGAACGGCGCCTTCGCGATCTCAAGATCGTCGAGCCGCCTACGGATGTCCCGCAGTGCGGTCCGGTCGTAACCAGTACCCACCTTGCCCGCGTAACGCAGTCGAGGCCCCTCGTAGTAGCCCAGCAGCAGGGCACCGAAGCCGGTCCGCGACCCGGCGGGTTCCGTGAATCCGCCCACCACGAACTCCTGCCCCCGCTCGCACTTCAGCTTCAGCCAGTCACCCGACCTGCGCGGCTGATAGCCGCCCGTCGCGCGCTTGGCAATCAAGCCCTCCCAGCCGTGCCGGCAGGCCCGGTCGAGCAACTCCTGTCCGCCCTCGTTGCGGTGCGGGGTGAAACGCAACGGCGCCTGATAGGAGAGGGCCCGTCGCAGCAGCGACTTCCGTGTCCGCAGCGGCAGTCGGGTCACATCCGCCCCGTCGAGACGGAGGATGTCGAAGACGTAATAGGACACCGCCACATGACTCGCGCGTGCCTGACGCTCGTCGGTGATGCCCAGCCGCTGCTGGAGCCGGGCGAAGTCCGTCCTGCCGTGCGAGTACGCCACGACCTCACCGTCGAGCACGAAGTCCAGCGTGTCCTGCGCCTTCAACGCGTCCACGATCTCCGGGTAGGTCCCGTTCTGCCGCAGACCGTTCCGGGATAGCAACCTGATGCCGTCCGCGTCCCGCACGGCCAGCACCCGCACCCCGTCGAGCTTCCGCTCGAAGACCCAGCCGCCCGCGCCGAAGTCCCGGCGGTCGCTCAGTGTCGCCAACATGGGCTGTGCCGCCAGCTCGGCGCCGGGTGGCGCGTCCGACAGCAGACGTTGCTCGTCAGGGGAGAGGGAGGTCAGCAGCCCGATCATGTGCCGTTCCCCCCTCCGGGGTCGTCGGCGACCTGGCGCAGTGTGCGGCCCGACCGCGCCGACCTGGCGCGGTGCGGGTCCGGAGTGGCGGAACCCGCCCGGTCCGCCTGCGCGTCCGCCCGTTTCACCAGCAGCCAGGCCTCTTCGACGCCGTCCCCGTGACCGGCGCCGTTCCCGCCCCTGAACCGGGTGAGCACATAGCCGCCCTTCAGCTTCGTCCCGTCGATCCAGAAGCTCGCGTGGCCCTTGGCCAGCGCCTCCGCGAAGGGCCGCATGTCCTCCGCGGTTCCCTCCTCGCCCATCGGGCGGTACGTTCCCGTGTCCCAGACGATCACCGTGCCGGCCCCGTACTGGCCGTTGCCGATGACGCCCTCGAACTCCCGGTACTCAAGCGGATGGTCCTCCGTGGGCACGGCGAGCCGCTTGTCCCCGGGATCGGTGGAGGGGCCCTTCGGCACCGCCCACGATTTGAGGACCCCGTCCACTTCCAGCCGGAAGTCGAAGTGCATCGTGCTCGCGTCGTGGATCTGCACCACATACGACGGAAAGCCCTCCTTCGCCGCATGCCGCACCCTCTCCGCGCCGTGTCCCACCCGCTTGCCGCGGCGGCCGTCCAGCTTCCCGGCCGCTCCGGCCGTGCCGACGCCGCCGGGTGGTTCGCCCGTGGCGCCGAAATCCCGCTTGTCCCGGTAACGCTTCAGTGAGTCTTCCCTGGCCACAGACCCCTCCTTTCATGCAGGCTCGAAGCCGGGTACCCCATGAATGCCGTCCGTCCCACGTCTCCCGTCAGCGTCCGATCGGCGCTGCGTCCCACCTTGAGTGGCCCGTGCGCGGGCATGGACAGCGGACCTTCGAGGTGAGCAGGAACCGGCGCCGTCTCACTTTGCGTATCCGACCGAGTGCGGTGCGTTCCCTCTGTGGATCTCGATTCGATTCCTGGGCGCCGGACACCCACCACCCTCGCCCGCTGCGGAGCTCCGCCCACCCGGCCGGAGACGGCGGCTCCGGCACCCGGCCGGGTGGACGAGGACAGCTCCAACCCGCCCCGGGGGCTGGACGAGGATGGTCACAGCCGCCGCACGGGCTGGACGAGGACAGTCCCCGCCACCCCGCGGACGACACCGGCACCCCGAGCACAGAGTGACCGGCACCCGTGTCCTTGGCGGTTCAGCCCACACCAGTGACCGTGACGGCCACGGAGATCCGTGCCGATGTCCTCCGCCCGTCTTCGGAGTCGCCTTGCGGAGCCGGGGCCACCCGCGTCGGCGCCAGGGCTGCTGCAGCCCTCGCCTTCACCGCGCTGCGCACCGCTCGCGTCACATCCACCGCACGGTGCCCTCGCGCCGTCACCAGCTGGACCTGTATGTGCCAGTGGTCCCTCTCCGCGTCGTACCGGACGCGCACTCCAGAGGCTGGCGGAGGCGC
The DNA here is from genome assembly GCF_039540215.1 of Streptomyces tremellae. Classification (NCBI taxonomy): domain Bacteria; kingdom Bacillati; phylum Actinomycetota; class Actinomycetes; order Kitasatosporales; family Streptomycetaceae; genus Streptomyces; species Streptomyces tremellae. Next base: position 60,952 of record NZ_BAABEP010000034.1, on the reverse strand, counting down.
GAGCCCGGCAGCGCCACGGACGATGTCCGCCAGGCCGGGACGGAGGAAGGCAACTCCCTCGGTGGAGCGCGCCGCCTCCGCCGCCCCGCTCGTCAGCAACAGCGACAGCTCGCGCGTGTTCTCTCCGCTCACCACCGGAACCCTTCCTCCCGTCCCCGATCCGCACCCGCCGACGTGTCCATGAGCTCGTCGTCCAGCAGGTCGACCACCGAGACATCTATGGCCCCCACATGGACGCCCACCGCTTCGATCGCGGCGACCGTCACCCGCTCCCGCACCCGGTGGGCCAGCTCCGGCATGGTCCACGACAGAGTCGCGGCCACCTCCAGATACACGTCCACAGGCCCCCGGTTTTGGAACACCATGACGTCGGGGCGGTACTCCGGCGCGGGATCCGTCGTCCGGCCCGCCCCATGGTCCGCGACATGGTCGCTGTCGACGACTCGGTCCGCACCGCTGCCGGCCGTGCTTCCGGAACCCCTGGCCGCTACGCCGTGCGCCCCCCTCGCGGTCTCCGGCGCGTAGGCGACAGAAGAGGGCCGGATGCGGCAACTGCCGGCTCGGACTCCGGGAAGGGAGTCCGCGGCGCGACGCAGCACCTTCGCCAAGGCTGCCTCCACGATCCAGGAGTCCTCGTCGGGCTCGCCGAGAGGGAGCGTGTGGCCGGGGCGAAGCTCCAACCTCACGATGTCCATGACGCGGCCTGTGACGGCCTCTACACGACTGCCGAACGTCTCGTCCTCAGCTGCGGGATCTCCGCCTCCGACGTATCCGCCGCTCTGGTTGCCCCCGTCCACTTCCACGTCGTCCGGGTCTTCCTCGTCGACGAAGTCCTGCAACGCGCGCAGGCGCTCCAGCGCCGCCGTGCAGTGCGGACAGCCGACCACGTGCGGATCGGCGGTGAGGGCGCCCTCGTCCCACGCCTCCCAGAGGTGGATCAGCGAGCGGCCGCAGGGCAGCATCTCCTCCTGGTCCGCGTCTCGTGCCACAGCCAACTCCCCCTCCCGCTCCGCGTCCGCGCTTGTGTTCCCCGATGTGTCCCGTCCTCTGCCGCTCTCGGGCCCGCGGCTCCATGACGGCTGGTTCGTATTCATCTCCATGCCTTCATCGCCTCCGTCAGAGCCTGGCGAGCCCGATAGATCCTGCCGCGTGCCGTGTGCTCGTTGATCCCCATGGTCTCCGCGATCTCCCTGTACGACAGGCCGTAGTACTCGCGCAGCACCCAGCACGCCTGCTGCTCGGGAGGGAGGCGGCGGCGTTCCCTGTCCAGGGCCAACGCGACGATGGCGGACTCCGCGGCGCGCGCGGGCGAGGCCGTGTGGTCGGGCGCCGATGGCTCAGGGACGGCGTCCAGCGGTGTTGTTGGCTGTCGTGCCCGCAGCTGATTGAGACATTTGTTGGTCACGATGCGGAACATCCATGTGCTGAACTCCGAGTCGCTGCGGAACTCCGGCAGCCGGCGCCACGCGCTCACGAACCCCTCCTGCACGGCGTCCTCGGCGTCGCCCCTGTCGCCCAGCATCCGATACCCCAGCTTCAACAGCGCTGGCATATGTCTGCGGACCAAGGTCTCGAAGGCCTCAGCGTCCCCCTCGCCTGCGCGCACCGCGAGCAGTGCGTCGTCCGGCCACGAACGGCGCTCCGATGGCCCGGCGCGTCTGATGCGCCGCTCCCCTACAGGCACGTACGGCCTCCTCTCCCCGTGATTGCTTCACCTGCTTTGACACGGTTGCGGCGCGATCATCACGCTCGTTCGCCCAGGAAAAAAATTTCGATTGATTTCCGCGGAGCGCGTGACGAAAGCGCCGCCGCTGTGTCCAACAGTTATCGGCACGCAGCACGGCTGCCCTTCGGGGGAAGCAGTACGCGCCGGCGGGCATACGCGTACACGCGCGTACACCCGCGCACGCACAAACAAGCGGACAGCGCCCGCCGCGCGAATGCCGGCGGCGCCGGCCGAGCAACAGATCGAGTACCGAGACCGAGGAGGACCCCATGACGACGTCCGCAGCTTCCACCGGCGTAAAGGGCATCCCGGCGGCCCCGAGCGGCCCGCCCCCGCAGCCGCCCCGTTCGGCGGCCGCGCAGGGAGTGACCACCGTCGACGCGGGACACAAGGGCCCGGACGCCCCCGCGGGCACCCGCGGCAGGACGATCATCGCCAACGGAGTAGTGGAGAAGATCGCAGGCATGGCCGCCCGCGAGGTCCCTGGTGTGCACTCACTCGGAGGCGGCGGCCTCAGCCGCACGCTGGGCGCCGTACGCGACCGGGTGCCGGGTGGCAGCAGCCGGTCGGGGCTGGGGCGCGGGGTCAAGGTGGAGGTGGGAGAGCGGCAGACGGCCGTCGACCTCGACGTGGTCGTGGAGTACGGGGTCGCGATCCAGGACTGTGCCGCGGAGATCAGGGAGAACGTGATCTCGGCCCTGGAGCGGATCACCGGGCTCGAAGTCGTGGAGGTCAACGTCGCTGTCGGAGACGTCCATCTGCCTGACGACGACGCAGAGCCGGACAGCGAGCTGCGCCTTCACTAAGCACAGCGGTCGGTTGCTGTCCTGGTTCGGCTGAGGAGGAGAAATGAAAGGGTGGTCCGCGCTGGGCCTCGTGGTGGGGATGGCGCTCGGATTCGCCGGGTATTTCGGCGGCTTCGGTGCGTTCCTCCTGGTGGCGGCGCTAGGAGCGGTCGGCTTCGGTGTCGGTCGGATAGTCGACGGTGATCTCGACGTCCAGGATCTCCTGCACCCGGACCGGCGCAGGAGGCCGTGATGGCGCTGACGGCCGGACAGATCGCGGGCGCGATCGTCCATGGGCACACCGGCGGCCCGAGGGCCGAAGGGACGGGCGGCACGAAGGACGAGATCGCGCGCCGTGGGGAGACGACCGTCAGCGGCCGGGCAGCCGGCCGTATCGCCGCGCAGGCGGCCAGGGAAGCCCTTGTGCCGCACCCACACGCCGGCGCCCAGGCAACGGCAGACACCCGAAGGGGCCGCACGAAGATCGCGCTGGAGATCGACTTGCCCTACCCACTGGACATCGACGCCGTGTGCGCGCGGGTACGCCAGCATGTCGCCGAACGCACCGCAGCGTTGACCGGGATCCCCGTCGTGTCTGTGGACGTGCTCGTAGGCCGGCTCACACCGGTCCGTGCGCTGAACACCGAGAGGGTGGTGTGATCGTGGGCGAGAGTGTCCGCAGGCCCGGCCCGCCGGGACTCAGAGCGCGAAGGCCCAGTTCAGCGAGGCGTGTGCCAGCCGGTGTGTGCGCTGTGCTCGGTGCGCTGGGCTGCGCCGCGGTGTTGTACGACGTTGCGGCGGTGCGGCTCGGCGCCAGGCCCGCGCCATGGCGGCACGCCCTGCTCGACCGGGTCTACGGGCTGAGCCTGACAGCAGTGATGGTGGCAGTCGCCGCCCTCGTCCTGGTCCTGCTGGGGCTGTGGCTCGTGTGGCTGGCCGTGATGCCCGGAGCGCGCAGGCTCACCCCAATGAAGCCGCCTTCCGCCGAGGTGCGGGCGTATATGGACCGGTCTGCGGTCGTGTTGCTGTTGCGCGACACAGCTCTGGAGGTGCCGGGCGTAGGCGCGGTGCGGGTCAAGGTCCGCCGCAGAAAGGTGTTCATCGGCGCCACCGTTCGGTTCGGCGACCCCGACGAACTCCGGGACGCGCTCTCTTCCGCCGTCACTGCGAAGCGTGACCGGTTGGGACTGGCGAAGCCTCTCCGGCTGACGGTTCGTGTGCGTCCTGAAGAGGAGTGGGCACCTCCACCTGCCGCCGCCCCTTCCGGGGTGCCGCGGACGCCCAGGCAGAAACAGAGCCCGCCGCAGAAGCAGGGGGTGGACGGGCCCGTGGCACCCACCGCTGGGGAGAAGTGAGCGAGAGCAACACAGGCAGCGCCCGAGGGAAAACACGGGCGCAGGGGAGTGCGAGAGGCGGTGGGCGATGTGCGAGGAGCGGCGAACAGGGTTCTGATCGCGCTGGTCGGGATCGCGTCGGTGGGCGCCGGCGGCTGGCTCGGCGTCACCTGGCTGGTCGCCAAGGGGCAGGTGCGGTGGGAACTGCCGTCATGGTGGCCAGGACTGGGGGCCCATGGCCATCTCCTCGACCGTGCGGCGGTCGACCGGGTCAGGGTGCAGGACTGGTGGAGCCCGGTGGTGATCAGCGGCCTCGCGGTGGGGTGTCTGCTCTGCCTGTGCTGGCTGTTCGCACAGGGAGGAAGGCGCGGGCCGACGGCGCTGTCGCTGCGCCGGTCCGGGGCGCGCCTGCGCAGGCGGACCCTCGAAAGCGCGATAGCGGCGGAGACGGAGACGCTGCCGGGCGTGGCCGGGGCTCGGGCCCGGCTCACCATGAAGGGAGGTCGGGGCCACCGGGGGGCTTACCGGCAAGGGCGGTTCCTTACGCGGATGACCGTTGTGCTGGAACCGTACGCGGAGCCGGGGCCCGTACTCGACAAACTTGTACACGGACCGTTGGCCGATGCGGGTAGCTCGACCGGGCTGGGTCGGCCGAAGGCAGCGGTGCGGATGCGGGCGGCGTCGCACCGGAGCCGAAGGGCGCGTTGAGCACGGCCCCTGATTCCACCGCCGGGCTGCCCCCAAGGGCCGCGGGGGCCGGCCACTCGGACGCGAATGAGGTGGCGGGCCTTCCCCAGACCGATCGCGGTAGCCGACCGCTTGGACCGTTCGCGGTAGCCCACCCACGGACTGATCGCGGTGCTGTCAGCAGGAGCGATCGCGGTGGCTGGCCGCGCTGATCCGAACGCCGTGGATGGCCGCCCGTACCGGTGACGGCGCTGGAAGGGGTCGGCTCTGTAGCTCACCGGGCACGGAGTCGCCGCTTCAGCTCTGGGCGGGAAAGCGCCTTTTCGGCGGCCGGGGGAGGAAGCCGCTGGTTCGGGAGACGTATGCGGCGTAGCCGGGACGTTCGGCCATGTGCCGCTCCAACAGGCGCTTCCCACTTCCTTTGGTCAGAAGCAGGGACATGACGACTGGGCTCACGACGGTCGCGGCAGCGGACTGCCAGGTGCCGCACGAGAAAAGGAACAACCCCCACCACACGCAGAAGTCACCGAAGTAGTTGGGGTGGCGGGTCCAACTCCACAGACCGCGGTCCATGATGCGGCCCTTGTTCACAGGATCGGCTGTGAAAGCGGCCAGTTGACGGTCGCCCACCGCCTCGAAGAACAGCCCCAGCGCCCACAGCGCGCAGCCCCCGTACTCCCAGGGGCCCACGGGCTGCGGCAGGTACTGGGCAGCTTGGACGGGAAGCGACACCAAAATCACCAGGAGGGCTTGGAGGAGATACACCGTCCGCAGGGCCCGCAGCCGCGGGTCGCCCGACCCCTCGGCCAGCATTTTCTCGTAGCGGGCATCCTCGCCCTTGCCCCAGCCCCGGTGGGCGATGTGCAGTGCGAGGCGCATCGCCCAAACCACTGTCAGCGCCGTGACGAGGCCCTGCCGGGCACCGTTTCCCCCGCCCTGGCCGAGTGCCGCGGCCAGCGAGACGACGGCTGCCACGGCGAACGTGGCACCCCAGGCCACATCCACGTACCTGTGCCGGTTCCTCGTGACACCGGCGGCGAAGGTCACCAGCATCACGGCCAGCACCCCGGCTGCCGAGATGCCGACTCCCGTGCCGAACGCACCCCAGGGGAAACCGCTCACCGGGCCCCGCCGTCCGCCCCTGCCCCGTCGCCGGTCCGGGTCAGCACGATCTGCCGGACATCCAGATACCCGGAGCGGAACCCCGCCTCCGAATACGCCAGATAGAAGGCCCACATGCGCCGGAAAGTCCTGTCGAAACCCAACGCGTCCACCGAGTCCGTCTGTTGGATGAAAGCCTCGCGCCACAGCCGCAAGGTCTCGGCGTAATGCGCGCCGTACCGGTCCGAGCGGACCGTCCGAAGGCCCGTCAGCTGTTGAGTGATCTGCTCGATCGCCTCAAGCGAAGGGATCATCCCGCCCGGGAAGATGTACTTGTGGATCCAGGTGTAGGTGTCCTTGGTGGCGGTCATCCGGTCGTGCGCCATGGTGATCGCCTGGAGCGCGACCTGCCCGCCGGGTACCACCAGCCGGTCCAGCGTCCTGAAGTACGTCGGCCAGAACTCGATGCCCACGGCCTCGATCATTTCCACGCTGACCACGGCGTCGAAGGTGCCGTGGACCGCGCGGTAATCCGTCAGTTCTATGGTGACGGCGTCCCCAAGGCCCGCCGTCCGCACTCGCTTCAGGGCCAGGTCCCGCTGCTCCTCGGAGAGCGTGACGCTGTGGACCCGTGCCCCGCGGGCCGCCGCCCGTACGGCGAGTTCGCCCCAGCCCGTGCCGATCTCCAGCAGGCGTGTGCCGGGTCCGACACGGGCGGCGTCCAGCAGCAGGTCGATCTTGCGGTGCTGCGCGTCGTCCAGCAGCGACGCGTCTCCTGGCAGCGCGCGGAAGACGGCCGACGAGTAGGTCATGGTCTCGTCGAGGAACAGGGCGAAGAGGTCGTTGGACAGGTCGTAGTGCCTGCGGATGTTGTCGCGTGCCCCCTCCGGCGTGTTGCGCAGCGAGGCGGGGTGCCTGGGCAGGAAGGACCTGCGGAGCCGTTGCAGCGACGGGGGGATGAGCCGGTCCGCGTGCGCGGCGAGCACTGTCAGCACCCCTACCAGGTCCGGCGCGTCCCATTCGCCGGCCATGTAGGACTCGCCGAAGCCGATCAGCCCGCCGGCGCCGATCCGCCGACGGAAGGCGTCCGGGTCGTGCACGGTCATCCGGGGTCCGCCGAGCCCGATGGCCTTCCCCGTGCCGTCGCCGAGCCGAACGGAAAGCGGCAGGCCGGCGAATGCGTGGCGCACGAGGCGTCCGGCGATCGTGCTTCGGGCCCGCGACGAGCGGGGCAGCCGCGCCACGTCGGGCCACTGCGTCGCGTCGACGCTCCGGCGGTCTCCTGGGCCGGGGGAGGCGTCGGTGGGGGAGCTGTGGTGCGGGTACGGGGAGAGGGTCACTTCTTACTCCACGCCTTCCTGGTGCGGGTGTCGGGGGCGGGGTTGGACGGGCAGGCCGCGCAGCACCCGGATCGCTATGCCGTGGATCCGGATGCCCGCGGAGACGGCCGCGGTCGACCACGGGTGGCGGAGAGCGGCGACGAGCAGTTCACGGGGGGTCGCGGGGCGTCGGGTACCCCGCACGGTCGCGGTGAATGCCCGGCCGCCGGGCCTGTCCAAGTGCACGGTCAGGGAGAGCCGGGCGCCGGGTTCGGGGAGGCGCATCGCATAGGAGCCGTCGACGGGGAAGAACGGCGAGACATAGAAGTCCTTGCCGATCCTGGCGCGGCCGCTGTCGTCGGTATGCAGCAGATAGCAGTGCCGCTCGCCGTAGGTGTTGTGGACCTCGGCGACCACGCACGCGGGAGAGCCGTCGTGGTGGTGGCACCAGTACAGCGTCAGGGGGTTGAACACATGGCCGAACACACGGGCGTGCGCCAGCATCGACACTCTCCCGCCTGCCAGGTCGATGCCGTGGGCGGCGAGGAAGGATTCGAGACCGGCCCGGATCGTCGGCAGGTTCCCGCCGAAGTGGTCGCGCGCGTCGAAGCGGGCCAGCGGGCGCAACCACCACGGGAGCGCCGGCGGCCGGTCCGGATCGATCAGCCACAGGTAGGTACGCATGCGGAAGGCATAGCGGCGGGGGGAGACGCGGGCGTGGGCGACGGTGCAGGGATACAGCGCGGGCGTCGGGTTCCCCGTGCCGGGCCTCGCGCCGGGCCCGGTCCCCGGCGGGGCAATTTCCGGCGGCCCGGCTTCCAGCGGGGCGGGCCCCGGCACGGGCAGGCGGCGCGGAGGTGCCGGTGTCACCAGACCACCCCCAGCGACGCGGCGGCGCGGACTCCGGAGCGGCAGCCGTCCTCGTGGAAGCCCCAGCCGTGGTATGCCCCGGCGTAGGCGGTGACGCCGCTGTTCAACCCGGGAAGGTGGCGCTGGGCGGCGACGGACTCCGGTGTGTAGACCGGGTGTTCGTAGTCCATGTGGGCCACGATGTGCCGGTCGTCGATCTGGCCGGCGCCGTTGAGGGTGACGACGTACCGCTCGGGTGCGTCGAGGCGCTGGAGGCGGTTCATGTCGTAGCTGATCCGGACTGACGCGGCGTCGGCCTCGCAGGCCGGGAGGTGCATGTTCCAGGAGGCGCCGGCGCCGGGAGCCGTCGGCAGCACGGAGGTGTCGGTGTGGAGCTGGGCCGGGTTGCGGGAGTAGGTGAAGGCGCTCAGCACGTCGCGTTCCGTGTCCGTGGCGTCCGTGAGCAGCCGGAGCGCCTGCCCGGGGTGTACGGCGATCACGACGGAGTCGAAGTGCTCGTCACCGCTGTCGTCGGTGGTGACGGTGACACCGTTCCGGTTTCTGGCCACGGCGTGGACGGGCGTCGCGGTGCGGACGGCGGTGAGCTGCTTCCCGATGCGTTCCACATAGGAGCGTGAGCCGTCGGTGACGGTTCGCCAGGTGGGGGACCCGGTGATGGACAGGAGCCCGTGGTGGTCGAGGAAGCGGAACAGGTATGAGGCCGGGTAGCGCAGGGCTGTCCTGGCGTCGCAGGACCAGATGGCCGAGACGAGGGGAGTGATGTAGTGGGCGACGAAGTAGCGGGAGAAGCCGCCCGCCGTGAGGAACGCGCCGAGGGTCGTCACCGTGTGCGGGGAGGCGGCGCCCGCGGGGTGCGTCGGGGCGCCGGCGTCCGCGCCGCTCGCCTCGCCCGTATCGCCGCGACCCGCCTCGCCCGCAATGCCCGTATCGTCGCGGCCCGCGCGGCCCGCGCGGCCCGCGCGGCCCGCGCCGGCCGCGCCGTCCGCGCCGCTCACGTCGCCCGCGCCGCTCACGCGGCCGGCGCCGCCCGTCTCGCTCACGCCGGTCGCTTCGTCCGCGCCGCCACCGCTCGCGGCGCCCGCACCGGTCGCGTGGGTTCGCCGGGTGGCGGTGAGGAGTCGGCGGGCGGCGCGGTGGAAGCGGGGGATCTCGGTGAGCATCCTCAGATACGCGGGGTTGAGGGCGTTGCGAGGCTGGGCGAACACACCGCGGAGGCCGCGGGCGCCCGCGTACTCCAGGCCGCAGCCGTCGCACCGCACGGACATGCTCATCTCGGACTCCTGGGTGGCCACGCCCAGTTCGGCGAAGAGACGGAGGAGATACGGATACGTGCGCGCGTTGTGCACGATGAAGCCGGAGTCGACGTGGTGGACGCGCCCGTCGGCCGAGGGCAGGTCGTGCGTGTCGGCGTGGCCGCCGAGCCGGTCGTCCGCCTCGTAGAGCGTCACGTCGTGGCCGCCCCGCTGTAGGACGTACGCGGCGGTCAGGCCCGCCACTCCGCTGCCCACGACCGCAGTGCTCCGTGCCGCCCCGCTCATCGCGCTCCCTCCTCGCGGGGGCGCGGGTCACGCCCCTCGTACAGGTGGTTCGGAGCCGGAGCCTCCGAGGACTGGTCCCGGTTCGTTTCCGGTGTAGACCGGTGGGCCGGGGTCACTCCTTCGGGGGAAGACCAATCCCTGCCGGGGGCGGCGCCGAATGACGGGCGTGACTGGAGATGCGGATGTCGTGACACCGGGGGGCCGTCCCGGCCGAAGGGGCGGCCGGGGCGTGCGGGCGCTGCTCGGCGGGGCGAGCGGTCTCGTCTCTGGCTTCGCGGCGCTCGCCGTCGCGGAACTCGTGTCGGTGGCGGTGCGTCCCGAGGCGAGCCCCGTCACGGTGGTGGGCGGCGCGGCCGTCGACCGCACCCCTCCCGCGCTGAAGGACTTCGCGGTGCGCCACTTCGGTACCGACGACAAGGCGGTGCTGCAGCTCGGCATCGTGGTCGTGCTGGCCCTGTTTGCCCTCGCCGTGGGTGTGCTGGCCGTGCGGCACCGGCGTACGGGGTCGGGCGTCGCGCTCCTGTTCGGCGCGGTCGGGGTCGCCGCCGCGGCGTCCCGGCCCGACGCACGGTGGGCCGATGTCCTGCCGTCCGCGGCGGGCGGTGTGGTGGCCGGGGCGTTGCTGTACTGGCTTGCCGGGCGGGCCCGGACGCCGTTGGGGGGCCGGCCGGGCGGCCGGGGTGGTGCGGGGGCGGGGGTGTTCGACCGGCGCGGGTTCGTGGTGGCGGCGACGGCGGCCGCCGCGGCCTCGGCGGGCGCGGGCGCGCTGGGCCGGCAGCTCAACGCGGACAAGGCGGCGGCACAGGCCGCGAGCCGCGCGGACACCGTGCTGCCGAGGCCCGCCTCGCCGGCCCGTCCGCTGCCCGCGGGGGTGCATCCGGAGGTGAGGGGGCTCAGCGCGTTCCACACGTCCACGAAGGACTTCTACCGGGTGGACACGGCGCTCGCGGTGCCGCGTGTGGACGCCTCGACATGGCGGCTGCGGCTGCACGGCAGGGGTGTGCGGCGGCCGGTGGCGCTGACGTTCCAGGACCTGTTGGGCCGGGACCTGGTGGAGCGTGACATCACGCTCACCTGCGTGTCCAACGAGGTGGGTGGCCCCTATGTGGGCACGGCCCGCTGGCTGGGGGTGCGTCTCGCGGACGTGCTGCGCGAGGCCGGGGTGCGGCCCCCTTCGGAGGGCGGTCCCGCGGACCAGCTGGTGGCGCGCTCCGTCGACGGCATGACGATCGGCTCCCCGGTGGAGACGGTCATGGACGGCAGGGACGCCCTGCTGGCTGTGGGGATGAACGGCGAACCCCTGCCGTTCGCGCACGGCTTCCCCGTGCGGATGCTGGTGCCGGGGCTCTACGGCTACGTCTCCGCGTGCAAGTGGCTCACCGACCTGGAACTCACCACGTTCGACGACTTCGACGCCTACTGGGTCAGGCGGACCTGGTCGCGCGGGGCGCCGATCAAGACCGAGTCGCGGATCGACACCCCGCGGCCGTTCGCCAGTCCGAAGGCCGGGGTCGTGCCGGTCGCGGGGGTGGCCTGGGCCCAGCACAGGGGCATCTCCCGGGTCGAGGTCCGGATCGACGGGGGCCCCTGGCACGAGGCACGGCTCGCCGCGGAGGCGGGACACGACACCTGGCGTCAGTGGGTGTGGCCGTGGCGGGCCACGCCGGGCAGCCACACGTTGGAGGTCCGCGCCACCGACCGTACGGGCTACACGCAGACCGGCCAGCGAGTCGGCACGGTGCCGGACGGCGCCACGGGCTGGCACTCGGTGGTGGTCGCCGTGACCTGACACGAGCACCGCCGAGGCCCTTGCCCGAGCGGGCGCGGGCCCCGGCACCACCGGCCCACGACCTGTTCCCAGAGATCCAGAGTCCACGTTTCCGGCGCACGAAGGAGTGCGCCCCGCAGAAGGAGAACACACATGCTCGCCAAGCGTTTCCAGCGGACCGCCGCCCTCACCGCCGCCGCCCTGGCGCTGCCGATCGCGCTGACCGCGTGCTCCAGCGACAGCGGCAAGGACGGCGGTGACTCGGGCGCGTCCGGAGCCGCCTCCTCGTCGGCCGCCATGCCCTCGAAGTCGTCCATGCCGGGCACGGGGACGATGGCGAAGCCGTTCGGGCCTGCCTGTTCCTCCGTGCCCACGTCGGGCGCGGGCAGCTTCGACGGCATGTCCCAGGATCCGGTGGCCACGGCCGCGTCCAACAACCCCGACCTGTCGACGCTGGTCTCGGCAGTGAAGAAGGCCGGCCTCGTCGACACCCTCAACAACGCCAAGGGCATCACGGTGTTCGCGCCCACCAACGAGGCGTTCGCCAAGATCCCGAAGGCCACACTCGACAAGGTCCTGGGTGACAAGGCGATGCTCACCAAGATCCTGACGTACCACGTGGTGGGCCAGAAGGTGACGCCGTCGCAGCTCGGGAGCGGCTCGTTCACCAGCCTGGAGAAGGAGAAGGTCATGACGTCGGGCTCCGACGACTCGTTCAAGGTCAACGGCAGCGCGAACATCGTGTGCGGCAACGTGCCGACCGCGAACGCGACGGTGTACATCATCGACAGCGTCCTGATGCCGAAGATGTGAGGGCTCTGACGTCGCACGGGGCGAGGGCGGCCACCCGACGGGGTGGCCGCCCTCGGGCGGTCCGTTGAGCGGGCCCGCGCTATGCGGGGAAGTCCATCAGGGCGAGGGGGTTCGTCGTCGGGGAGGCGGACCCGCCGGCCGGTTCGACCGTGATGCCCATGCCCGACGCCCTGCCGATGTGGCCGTGCAACAGCACCGACTGTGTGGCGGCGGAGGAGGTGATCAGGCCTGCCGACCGCATCGTGCCGCCGTCGTCGAACCAGAGCTGGTACGCCTTGCCTGCCGGCGGCTTCGGCAGGCCGGAGGCGATGAACGCCGCCCTGTCCTGGGACCTGGAGACGACGACCGTGCCGCTCGCGCCGTCGCTGAGCTTGCCGCTCGTGGTGCGCGCGTCGGGTGCGGAGAGCACCGCCGCGAGTTCGCGGGCCTGGTCCTGTGCGGCCTGCGCCTGGGCGCGCGCGTCCTGGACCTCCTCGTGCTGCCATACGGCGACACCGCCGAGGCCGGCCGCCGCGGCGAGGCACGCGGCCAGCGCCCAGCGTGCCGGCGCGCGCCGCCGCCCCGCGCCGGAGCCGGTACGGGACGCCGCCGGTACGGCCGGCGGCAGCTGCCGCTCGGTGGTGACGGCCCGCATCACGCGCTCCTTCAGCGCGTCGGGCGGCGTCAGCGACACGGCGAGGCCGAGCCGTCCCGCCGTCGCGGACAGCTCGGCGACCTCCTGGGCGCAGGCGGGGCACGCCCTCAGATGCCGCTCGAACTCGGCGCGCTCCGCCGGGTCGAGCGCGTGCAGCGCGTACGCGCCGGTCAGGGTGTGCAGTTCCGGCGTGGTCATGCCGTCACCCCCAGGCAGTCGCGCAGCCGGATCAGGCCGTCCCTGAGACGGGTCTTCACGGTGCCGAGGGGCACCGAGAGCAGCTCGGCGACCTCCCGGTACAGCAGGCCCTGGTAGTACGCGAGCGTCACCGACTGCCGTTGGAGTTCGGTGAGGGTGCGCAGGCAGCGGCGTACCTGCTCCCGTTCGAGCCTGGCCTCCACCTGCTCGGTGACCTCGTCGAACGACGGGGTGCGGGCCAGGAGCGCCGCCTTCTGCTCGCGGTCGCCCGCGGCCTGCGCGGACCTGACGCGGTCGACCGCGCGGCGGTGCGCGAGGGTCAGCACCCAGGTCATGCCGCTGCCCCGGTCGTCGCGGTAGCGGGACGCGGTGCGCCACACCTCAAGGAGCACCTCCTGGGCGACCTCCTCCGACTGGGCCGGGTCGCGCAGCACGGAGCGCACGAGCCCGAGCACGGGCCCGCTGACCATGTCGAAGACACGGGAGAACGCCTCGTGGTCGCCACGGGCCACAAGGCCGAGCAGTTCCTCCAGGTCTGGCCCCACGGGGGCGGGTCCGCCGATCTGAACGGCCTCTTTCACGCGGCACTCCTCCGGATGTGGTTCCTCGCACGCGGCGTCGGCCGCGGAACGTCACCGCACATTCGTCGCCGCGGGCGCGGAGGATTGGCCGCTCTCCGTGGAACGGCCGAGCGCGTGTCCGTGGCCCGGATACCCGGTTTCGCCCACCGGATCCCCCGTTCGCACCGAACGGGCTACCCGCCCGCGAGCGACAGGGCGAGCGCCTCCGGTGTAGGCCGTACGCCCCGCCGGCCCGCGCCGCCGGTCTCCGACGATGCGGGCCACCGGAACCTCCGGCGGTGCCAGGCCACCGGAACCTCCGGCGGTGCCGGACCACCGGCCGCACGCGCCTTCGGCGGCTGGTCGCCCGGCCTCCGGTGGGGCCGGTCGGCACGTGCCTCCGGTGGAACCGGTCGCCCGCGCCTCCGGCGGCCCGGTCGTACTACCGCGCCGCGGTGATCGGGCCCGCCGCGGCAGCGGGAGTCGCGGCGATCGGGCCCGCGGTGGAGGAGCCCGCGGGGGCCGTGCGCGTGTGCCGCAGGTCGTCGCGGTAGCGGCGGGGCGAGACGCCCGTCTCGCGTTTGAAGGCGTTGCTGAAGGCGCTCTCCGAGGTGTAGCCGAGGGTGCCCGCCAGTTCGGCGACCGTCGTGGCGCCCGTGCGCAGGGCGCGGCGGGCCAGCCGCATCCGCCAGTCCTTCAGGTACGCCAGCGGCGGCACGCCCGCCGCCTCGCGGAAGCGGGAGGCGAACGTCGTACGGGACATGGCGGCGGCCCGTGCCAGCTCATGGAGGCCCCAGGGCCTGCCGGGCTCCTCGTGCATCAGCCGCAGCGCGGGCGCGAGCCGCTCGTCGGCGAGCGCGCGGAGCCGGCCCGCGGGCAGCGCGTCGGTGTCGGCGAGGTGGGCCCGCAGCACCTGCACGAAGAGGAGCTGCGCCAGTTGGTCACGCGCGAAGGCCGCGCCCGCCAGATCAGTGGTCATCTCGCGCAGCAGCTCGTCGAGCAGCCGCCGCAGCGCGGGTGCCTCCGCCGAGGCCGACCGGATGTGGATGAGCGGCGGCAGCGCCGTCAGCAGCAGGTCCTCGGCGCCGCCCGCGAGTTCGACATGGCCGCCGAGGGCGATGTGGTCGGGGGGTGCGTGCCGTGCGGGTGCGGGAGCGGCGCCGCGCGCGCCCGCACCGAGGTGCACCACCTCGCCGCGGGCGTCAGTGAAGAGTCCCGTGGCGTCGACCGGCGCCGTCTCCGGGTCCGACGCGAACACGAAGGGGTACGACCCGTCGAACACCGCCACGTCGCCCTCCCCGAGCACGGCCGGCGCCCCCGCCCCGGTCGGCGCGCCGCCCGGCCCGGACCCCCCGGACGGTGGGGCGGACGGCCCGAACGAGAGCAGGCAGTGGCCGCGGAGCACCGCGTGGATCTTCAGCCGGCTGGGGCGCGGGAAGCGCAGGGCCCAGCGGCCCGAGGCGGTGAACCCCGCGGAGACGACACACCGGGCGTCCAGGAGGGCGAGGGTGTCGGAGAGTGGATCGTTCCCCATGCCCGTACTCTCGCGCAGAAAACACGGACCGGCAAGCATTCAGCGTACGGATCCGCCGCTCTAGCGTGGGGACATCACAGCATCCACGCGGAAGCGAGCCCATCACCGTGCGTACACCACAGCAGCCCGTCGACTCGGGGTTCGGCGCGGCCTCCACGGCCGAGGACGTCATCGAGGGGATCGACCTGACCGGCAGGACCGCCGTCGTCACCGGCGGTGGCTCCGGCCTCGGCGTGGAGACGGTCCGGGTGCTGCGCGGCGCCGGCGCCCGTGTCGTGGTCCCCGCCCGCGACCCGGAGCGGGCCCACGCTGCGCTGGCCCCGGCCCTCGCCCAGGGCGGGCGCGACGCGCCGGCCGCCGAGGCGCTTGACGGTGTTCGAGGTCGCCCCCATGGATCTGCTCGACCCCGCCTCGGTGGACGCGTTCGCCGACGCCTTCCTCGCGTCGGGGCGCCCGCTGCACATCCTCGTCAACAGCGCAAGAATCATGGCGACGCCGCTGGTGCGGGACGCGCGCGGCTACGAGTCACAGTTCGCCACGAACCACCTGGGCCACTTCCAACTGGCCCGGCGGCTGCGGCCCGCGCTGGCGGCGGCGGGCGGCGCGCGCGTGGTGTCGGTGTCGTCGTGGGGCCACCGCTACTCGCCCGTGGTCTTCGACGACCCGCACTTCCTGCGCCGCGACTACGACCCGTGGGCGGGCTACGGGCAGTCGAAGACCGCGAACATCCTCTTCGCTGTGGCGCTCGACGAGCGCGGCAGGGACGACGGCATCCGCGCCTTCTCGCTGCACCCCGGGTCCATCCGGGACACCAATCTGGGCAGGCACCTCACGCGGGAGCAGCTCAGGGAGGCCGGTGTGATCGACGAGAACGGCGACGCCGTGCTGGACCCGGCGCGGAATCTGAAGACCCTCCAGCAGGGCGCCGCCACCTCCGTGTGGTGCGCGACCAGCCCGCGGCTCGCCGGGCTCGGCGGTGTGTACTGCGAGAACGCCGAGGTCGCGACCGTCACGCCGCAGGCGCCTGCGGGTGCGTGGGGGCTCGGCGACTCGACCTCGGTCCCCGGTGTCATGCCGTACGCGATCGATCCCGGCCTCGCGGAGCGGCTCTGGACCCTGAGCGAGGAGCTGACCGACCGTAGCCGCGGGCCCGCTGACCGGCCTCGCTGACCGGCCCCACCGACCGGCCGTAGCCGCGGGCCCCACCGACCGGCCCCACCGACCGGCCCGGCGAATCGGGGCCCCGGCCGCCGGCCCCGCCCCGCACCGCCGCCACGCTGCCCCCTGACCTCCCTCACCCAACCCCCGTCGCCGGTACCGTGAGTGACGGCCCGTCACCGAGTGGGGTCGCAGTCGACCGGAGGGACGTGCGACCGGCATGACCGATCCCGACACCGCGGCGTCCGGCGCCGAACGGCTCCTCGTCGCGCCCGCCTCCGCCGCCGAGTGGGCGCAGGTGGAGCAGTGGGCGGCCGACGAGGGCTGGAACCCCGGGCTCCGGGACACCGCCTGCTTCCACCCCACCGACTCCGAGGGGTTCTTCGTCGGCCGGATCGGGGGCCGGGCCGTGTCCGCGATCTCCGTGGTCAGGTACTCGGAGCGGTACGCGTTCCTGGGCTTCTACCTCGTACGCCCGGGCCTGCGCGGCCGTGGTCTCGGCCATGCGACCTGGCGGGCCGCCGTGCCGCACGCGGGCTCGCGGGTGATCGGCCTCGACGCCGTGCCCGAGCAGGAGGCGACCTACCGCGGGTCCGGCTTCACCGCGGCCTACCGGTCCGTGCGGTACGGGGGCGTGCCCGCGCCTCAGCGGGACCCGGTGGCCGCCGGCGTGGTGCCGGTGGGGGACGGGCTGCTCGACGGCGTCGCCGCGTACGACGCGCACTGCTTCCCCGCCGGGCGGCGTGCCTTCCTCGGCCGCTGGCTGACCAACCCGGGCCATACGGCGTACGCGCGGCTGCGGGACGGCGCGGTCCGCGGGTACGGGGTGATCCGCCCGGCCAGGTCGGGTCACCGTGTGGGCCCCCTCTTCGCCGACACGCCCGACGACGCGGGCGCCCTCCTCGACGCGCTCCTCGCGCACGCGGAGCCGGGCGGCGAGGTGGCGATGGACGTGCCCGAGGGGAACGGGGCCGCCCGCGCCGCGGCGGAGGCGCGGGGGCTCGCGCCCGGCTGGTTCACGGTGCGGATGTACACGGGAGAGCCGCCGCGCACCACGGCGGACCGCGTCCACGCCTCCACCAGCCTCGAACTCGGCTGACGTGCCGCGCCGCCCGGCCGGACCCCTTGCGGACGTGCCGGGCGACCGGGCCCACCCCTGGCCGGCGTGCCGGGCGACCGGGCCCACCCCTGGCCGGCGTGCCGGGCGACCGGGCCGGCTCTGGAGGACGTGCCGGGCCACCGGGCCTGACCCCGTCCGACGTGCCGCCCCACCGGGCGTCGGGTGCGGCCGCTCCCGTTTCAGGTCCGGGAGCGGCCGCGGGGGCCACGCGCGGCCGGAGCGGGGGAGCGCTCGCGACCTGCGTTCTCGCCCCCCTTCCTCGTATCACAGAAACGCGTGGTGAGATCCCCGCCGGATGGCTGGTTCCCGGCGCCGTGGCGGGCGCGCGGAGGCACCGGGCCCGCGGCTCGGCGCGCCCTCAGCGCAGGAAGCCGACGCCCGACCAGGCGGTGCGCGCGCCCTCGGACTCCGCGTCCGCCGGGGGTCGCGCGTCCCTGTGCCACCCCGTGACCAGCCCCGGCGGCACCAGGTCGAGGCCGTCGAAGAACCGGCTGACCTCCGCGTGGGTGCGCGGCCTCAGGTCGATCCCGCTCGACCGGTAATCGGCGGTCCTGTCCTCCTCCGGGGTGAACAGGTCCATGGTGAGGTGCGAGAGCACCAGGCAGCTGCCGGGCGCGAGCGCGTCCAGCAGCGCCCGCACCAGGCCGTACGGGTCGTCGGAGTCGGGCACGAAGTGCAGCAGCGCGATCAGCGAGAGCGCGACGGGCCGGTCGAGGTCGAGCACGGCGCGCGCCCGTTCGAGGATGGCCGCGGGCTCGCGTACGTCGGCCCGTACGAACTCCGTGCGGCCCTCGGGCGTTCCGGCGAGCAGCTCCTCGGCGTAGCGCAGCACCATCGGGTCGTAGTCGGCGTAGACGACCCGGCAGCGCGGGTCGACGCCCTGGGCGACCCGGTGCAGGTTGGGCTCGGTGGGGATGCCGGAGCCGATGTCGAGGAACTGGTCGATGCCGGTTCCCGCGACCCACGCCGTCGCCCGCCGCATGAACGCCCGGTTGGCGCGCGCCCCGAGCCGTGCCACCGCCGGGAGCCGGTCGGCGACGGCACGGTCCGCGGGGAAGTGGTGGTCGCCCCCGAGCAGACAGTCGTAGATACGGGCCGGGTGCGGCGTGCTGCTGTCGATGTCCTGCTCGGAAGGGCGGGCGGACGTCATGCTGCGTCCTTTCGGGATCGGGGTGCGGCGCGCGGGGCCCCGGGGCCGGGGTGCCCCGACCCTGCCATATCCGTTCACTGACGGTAAGGCTATGGGGTCAGATTGGCGGGTTGTGGTGGTGCGGGCCGCTGCCCAGCGGGTTGTGGTGGTGCGGGCCGCTGCCCGGGGGTTGTGGTGGTGCGGGCCTCTACCCGGGGGGTCGTGGCGGTGCGGGCCGCGCCCCGGCGGATGGCGGGGGCGCGGGCCGCGGCCCGAACCGCTCCCGGTAGCGGGTCGGGGTGAGCCCGGTGGCCCGGTGCAGCCTGGTCCGCAGGTTGGACGCCGTGCCGAGGCCGCTCAGCCTGGCCACGACCTCCATCCGCGCCTCGCCGCGTTCGATCAGCCGGCACGCCAGCGCGACGCGCTCGCCGGTCAGCCAGGCCAGCGGGGTGGTGCCGAGCTCGGCACGGAACCTCCGGTGCAGGGTGGCGGCGCTGACTCCGGCGTACGCGGCGAGCTCGGCGATCCCGAGCGGCCGGTCCAGGCGCTCGCGCGCCCACGCGAGGACAGGCGCGAGCGACTCGTCCCGCACGGCGGGGACGGGCCGCTCGATGAACTGCCGCTGCCCGCCGTCCCGGTGGCCGGGGAAGACCAGGCGGCGGCCGACGGCGTTCGCCACCTCGCTGCCATGGTCCAGCGTGATCAGGTGCAGCCCGAGGTCGAGCGCCGCCGCGCTGCCTGCCGCGGTGAACACGTCGCCGTCGCGCACGAAGAGGACGTCGGGGTCGAGCCGTACGGCGGGGAAGCGGGCCGCGAACAGGTCGGCCCACCGCCAGTGCGTGGTGGCCCTGCGCCCGTCGAGGACCCCCGCGGCGGCCAGGGTGAACGCGCCCGTGCAGAAGCTCACCAGCCGCGCGCCGCGGGCGGCCGCGAGCCGGACCGCGTCGAGGACGGAGGGGGAGGGCCCGTGCTCGGGGTCGGGCCTGTTGGGCACGATCACGGTGTCGGCGTGCTCCACCGCGTCGAGGCCCGCCACGCCGGTCATGGTGAACAGCCCGAGGTGCATCGGCACGGCGGGGTCGGCGGCGCAGAGCGTCAGCTCGTACCAGGGGCGGTCGAGCTCAGGCCTGCGCAGACCGAACAGCTCGGTGGCGATACCCAGTTCGAACGGGTTGGACCCCTCGTCCACGATCAGGGCCACCGAGTGCGCCGCCGCGCGGGCCGCCGAGTGCGTCGCCGGGCGCTCGGCCCGCGGCGGCGGCTGCGAGGATCGATGCGACATGTGCGATTCGTATCACTCGTGTGCGACGGACGCCACGTGGACCATGGAAGGCATGAGCACACCGAACACACCGAACACACCGAACACGCCAGACACACCGGACACACCGGATGCACCGGGCACCTCCGCCGCGCCCGAGCCCGTACTCCTCGGCGACGCGCTCGCCGGCTTCGAGGCGCTGTGGAGCCCGCACATCGTGACACGCGTGAACGACTACGACGTCCGCGTGGCGAAGGTCGCGGGCGACCACGTGTGGCACGTCCACGACACCACCGACGAGTTCTTCCTGCTGCTCGACGGGGAACTCGACATCGCGCTCCGCGACGGCCGCGAGACGGGCGGGACGCGGGCCGAGCGCACGGTTCACCTGGCCCGCGGCGCGGTCTTCGTGGTGCCGAGGGGTGTCGAGCACCGGCCCTCGTCGCCGCGCGGCGCGTCGATCCTGCTGTTCGAACCCACGGGTACGGTGTCGGTCGGGGACCGGCACGAGGAGGTCCCCGGCCACGTCGACGCGACGGCGGGCCACGCGCTGCCCCGCCCGTAGCGGCCCCCGGGCGCTGTGGCGGACCGCCCGGCCGGCGTGCGCGGGCGGCGGTCGGCTCACACGCGGGGATCACCCCGGGAATCACACGAGAAGATCACCCCGGGAATCGCATCCGGGAATCACACGCGGGGAAAGCGGGCCAGCAGGTCCCACACCAGGACGTTGTCCCCGAGCCCCTCGTGCAGGTCGGTGAGGTCGGCGGCCAGGTCGTGCAGGAAGTCCCGCGCCTCGCGCCGCAGTTCGCGATGGTCGAAGACGAGGGGCGGCTCGCCGCCGGGCATCCAGTCCGCCTCGACCTCCACCCAGCCGAAGCGGCGCATGAACAGCATCCGGTCGCTCGACTCGGTGAAGTCGAGCTCGGCGTACTGGGGTTCGGCGGCCCGGCTGCCGCGCGGGTCGCGGTCGAGCCGCTCCACGATGTCGCACAGGGCCCATGCGAAGTCGAGCACGGGCACCCATCCCCAGGCTGTGGACAGCTCCCGGTCGGCAGCCGTGTCGGCCAGGTACACGTCCCCGCAGAACAGGTCGTGCCGCAGCGCACGGCCGTCCGCCGTGCGGTAGTCCGTCTGCGGCGGGTCGGGAAAGCGGCGGGAGAGCGAGTAACCGATGTCGAGCACCCGCCGATGGTGCCATGCGGCTCGTCCGCGGCCGGACGCGCGTCCCGCAACCGGACGTCCCTGTAACCGGACGCCTCTGTAACCGGACGTCCCTGTAACCGGACGCCTCTGTAACCGGACGCCTCTGTAACCGGACGGACGTCCGCCGTCGCCGGCACGTGCGCCGTGCCGCCCGGGTGCCGGGTGTCCTGCCGTTCTGGCGTCCCTTCGCCGGACGGGCGTCCCCGCGCGGCTCGGGCGTCCGTGCCGCCCGAGCGATGTGCCCGCGCCGCCGGACCGGCATGCCCGTGCTCCGCTCGGGCCGGCCCCGACTGCCTCCCGGCTCGGCGCCGCGTGGGTCAGCGCCTCCCGGCCCCGGCTGCCTCCCGGCTCAGCGCCGCGCCGCCCGGCGCCCCGTGGCGTCCGGCAGTTCTTTGCGGAGGACGCGCGCGTCGGGGCCGCGCTCGATCTCCGTGTAGCCGAGCGCCGTCCAGAAGGCGAGGGCCCTGGTGCCGTGTTCCGGGACGGCGACCCGGACGGCGGCGCGGCCCGCGTCCCGCAGCCGCGCCTCCGCGGCCCCGGCGAGCCGGCGCCCGTGGCCGGCCCTGCGCCGCTCGGCGTGGACCACGAGCAGCCCGATCCACGGATCGGGATCGCCGGCCGTCCCCGGGCCCGCGTCCGGGGTCTGACGGGCGGCGACGCCGGTGGCGGGCACGCCGGGATGGTGGGGCAGGACGACGGCGAACGCGACGAGCTCCCCGGCCGAGCGGGCGAGCAGTACCTCGGCGCCGGGATGGGCGAGTTCGTCGGCGAGCGCCGCGGCGACGGCCCGCGGGCCGATGCCGCCGTGGGCTCCGGGGTCGCCGCCGAGCCGCTCGAACTCCTCGTCCGACGCGTACAGCGCGGCGAGTTCGGTGAGCAGCGGGCCCGGCAGGTCGCCGGCTACGGAGGCGAGCGCTTCGACGATCATGCGGGCAGGGTACGCACGAGGGCCAGGCAGTGGCCGGGACCCACGCGCGGCCGCGGTGATCGAGCCGCCGACCGGGGGGCCGGGCCCGACCGGACGGCCGGCTCCTCCGGCGAGGCCGTCGTGTTCCTCACGGGGAGGGGGTAGGCGTTGCAGCCACCGCCACCGCCACCGCCGCTGGCAGGGCGGACCGGATCGTGCTCGGTGTGGAGTGACCGCGTAGCGGGGGAGGGGCCCCGGGGCCCAGTGAGCAGGCCGGGCAGCTCGTCGGGTGGGACCGGGTCAGCGACGGGGCCGGCCCGCGGGAACCGTGCGCGAATGCTGTCGAGGAAGGCCAAGGCCACGCCACCTCCCACGGTCTGCCGGCAGGCATCGCCACGAGGGGTGCCTTCCTCGGGGCGCTCTTCGTACCGCTGGTGCCGGCCGGCCTGGCCTGCGCACGGTGACGCTGATCGCCTCCGGCTGTGTTCTCGCCGCCATCGCCGCCACGTTCCTGGTGCGGGAGCCCAGCGGACGCCCACTGGACGAGGTCAGCGAGGAACTGACCGCGGTGTCCGCCCCGGCGGGGGAGACGGCGACCGTGCCGGAGACCACCCGTCCGTGACGGACGGCCCGCCATCCGGGGTGGATCCCCGCCGAGAACACCGCCCTCAAGCAGCGGACCCGCCAACCGACCGCCAGGAACCGTGCCTTCGACGAGCCCCGGGCCCGCCCGCCCCGGCCGCCCGCTCCGCGCCCGCGGGAAGAGGGCGGGCTGCCGCGGCGCAGGCGTGTCGGCCGAGCCTCCTCCGGGGTGAGTTCCTCGCCCCGGAGGAGGCCGGCGGATCACCTGTCTCCCCCTCGGAAGGTCATCGGAAGGTCATCGGGAGGTCATCGGGAGGTCAGAGGTTGACGCCGAAGTCGGTGGCGATGCCGACCAGGCCCGAGGCGTACCCCTGGCCGACGGCACGGAACTTCCACTCGGCGCCGTTGCGGTACAGCTCGCCGAAAACCATGGCGGTCTCGGTGGCGGCGTCCTCGCTCAGGTCGTAGCGCGCGATCTCGGCGCCGCCCGCCTGGTTCACGACGCGGATGTACGCGTTGCGCACCTGGCCGAAGTTCTGCTGGCGGCTGTCCGCGTCGTAGATGGAGACGGGGAAGACGACCTTGTCGCAGTCGGCGGGCAGGGCCGTCAGGTCGACGTTGATCTGCTCGTCGTCGCCCTCGCCCTGGCCGGTGAGGTTGTCACCGGTGTGCACGATCGACTGGTCCGGGGACGTCTTGTTGTTGAAGAAGACGAAGTGCCCGTCCGAGACGACCTTGCCGTCCGCCTTCACCGCGATCGCGGAGGCGTCGAGGTCGAAGTCCTTGCCGGTCGTGGTGCGGACGTCCCAGCCGAGGCCGACCGTGACGGCGGTGAGGCCCGGGGCCTCCTTGGTGAGCGAGACGTTGCCGCCCTTGGACAGGCTTACAGCCATGGGAGAAATCCTTTTCGTGACGAACGCCGGTGACGGTTCGGGAAGCTACCGTCACCTCTACAACGGCACCAGAGGACCGCCTGGTTCCAGCGTTTTTACTTTCTTTACCCGAACGGGCCCGCCACCGCCGGCCGCGTCCTGCCCCCCGCACCGCGCGCCCGCGACCCGCGACCGCGACCCGCCCGCGAACCGTCCGGCGCCCGCGCCCCGGCGCTCACCAGTCGCGGCCGGAGCGCCCCCGCTTCGTGTCGCCGCGGCGCTTCTTCTCGCGCAGCCTGCGCTCGTTGACCCCGCGCGGGACCTTCGAGGCGCGCCGGGCGCGCGGCGGCGGCGCCGTCGCCTCGGCGAGCAGCGAGGCGAGCCGGACGGCCGCGGCCTCGCGGTTGCGCCACTGAGAGCGGTGCTCGGAGGCGCGGACGCTGATCACGCCGTCGACCAGGCGGCTCGCGAGCCGCTCAAGGGCGCGCTCCTGCCACACCGGGGGGAGCCCCTTGGTGTTCGCCAGGTCGAAGCGGAGCTCCACCTGCGAGTCGGTGGTGTTGACGTGCTGGCCGCCGGGCCCCGAGGAGCGGGAGAAACGCCACTGGAGCTCGGCCTCCGGCAGGGAGACCGAGCCTCTGATGACATGCGGCTGCCCGGACATGCGTTCCATGATCCCGCGTCCCCGCCCCGGGCGTCACCCCGTTTCCGCCGCCGCGCGCGGGGCCCGCCCGGCGGGGGCCCCGCACAGCTCCGGGTCCCGTACGCCCCCGGGGTCCCGTACGCCCCCGGGGTCCCGTACGCCCCCGGGGTCCCGTGCGCCCCCGGGGTCCCGTACGGCTCCGGGTTCTGTGCGCCCCGGATTCCCGTACGGCTCCGGGTTCCCGTACGGCTCCGGGTTCTGTGCGCCCCCGGGTTCCCGTACGGCTCCGGGTTCCCGTACGACTCCGGCCCCCGGGTACGGCTCCCGGTGTCCGGGCCGGGACCGGGTTCAGTCGAGCCGCCGGTAGCGACCGCGGTAGTACGCGAGCGGCCCGCCCTCCGTGTGCGGCACCTCCGCGGTGAGCACCCGGCCGATCACCAGGGTGTGGTCGCCCGCGGCCACCCGCTGCTCGGTCCTGCACTCCAGGGCGGCGAGCGCACCGCGCACCAGCGGCGCGCCGGTCAGCTCGCCCCTGCGGTAGGGGATGTCCTCGAACAGCAGCCGGTCGCTCAGCCGCCCCTTCATCGCGAACCGGCCCGCGATGTGCCGCTGGCTCTCCGCGAGGAGGGACGCGCCCCACAGCGGCTGCTCCTCCAGCAGGTCGTCCATCCGGGAGCCGGTTCGCACGCTCACCAGGACCAGGGGCGGGTCGAGGGAGACGGAGAGGAACGCGGTCGCGGTCATGCCGGCGTCCTCGCCGCGCGGGCCGTCCTCGGCGAGCGGCGCCTCGCGCGCCGTCACCAGGACCACGCCCGCGGCCAGCCGGGCCATCGCACTGCGGAACTCGTCGTCGCTCACCCCCTCAGCATGGGGGACGCCCCCTGAGGCCGGGGACGGGGAGCGCGCGGGGGCCGGTGTGGCCGGTGTCGTCTGCTGCACGCCACGGACGCTAACCGGCGGCCGGGGGGCGCCGCATCGGGCCAGGGGACCAGCCGGGTCCTAGGACCGGCGGCGGCCGCCGCGCCGCGGGGGTGGAGGTGTGTGAGGCGCTGTTGTGCCGGCCGCCGCGCCGCGCGGCGCGGAGGTGCGCGGAGGGAGAGCGCTCCCAACGGCTCGTCCCGATCGCTCATCATTTGATGTGACTTGACTCACAGAGGTTACTTATCGCTGACCCTGTGTACCGGCCGGGCAGCTCGCTGTGATTCAGTGACGGGAACAGTGCAACACGAGAGCCGATCAGAATCCTGGAGTTGCTGTCGAGGTCTCAGGGAGAGCGAGCGATGGAGACCGAGTCGGAGCCCTATGTCCGTCTTGCGGCCATGCGGCAGCTGCACCAGGCCGTCGCCGAACTCAACACCGCACGGAGCCTGGCGGACACGCTCCAGACCGTGGCGGACGGGGTCGTCACCGGCCTCGGCTACGAGCTGGCCTGCGTCAACGTCGTCCAGGCAGACGGTGACCTCGTCGTCGCCGCCTTCGCCGGGTCCGCGGCGGCCGAGGCACTGATCGCGGGCCGCGTCGGCTCCCGCACGTCCTGGGAGCGGCGGCTCAACATGGGCGAGCGCTGGGGCGAGCTGCGTTTCATACCGCACACCGAGGGCTGGGTACTCCTCGACGACGACGTGCCGCAGTGGCACACCGAGGGTCCCGAGCCGCGCTTCGCCGACGAGTGGCACCCGCAGGACCGGCTCTACGCGCCGATGTACGCCTCCACGGGCGGTGGCACGAGCGAGCTGCTCGGGGTCATATCCGTCGACCGGCCGCGCGGTGGCCGCAAGCCCGGTACCTGGGGCCGCGAGGCCCTCCAGATGTACGCCTCGCAGTCGGCCTTCGCGATCAGCAACGCCCGCCTGCGGGCCAACATGCAGCGCGCCCTGGTCCGCCTCGAACGCGAGCAGCAGGCGCTGCGGGCCAGCGAGGAGTCCTTCCGCCAGGCCTTCGAGTACGCGCCGAGCGGCATGGCCATCGCCGAGATGGGCGGCGACCAGCGCGGCAGGCTGCTGCGCACCAACGACGCGCTGTGCCGGCTGCTCGGCAGGCCCGCGTCGGCGATGCGCCGCTACTCCTTCGCCGACCTCGTGCACCCCGAGGACATCGGCACGCTGCTGCGGACCTCGGCCGAGGGGGGCCGCGCCGAGCTGCGGCTCGCCCGCCGCGACGGCTCGTACGTGTGGGTCTCGCTGCGCAACTCCGTGGTGGCCGACACCGCCGACGGGCCCCGCTTCCTGCTGACGCACGTCGAGGACATAGAGGAGCGCAAGAGCCGCGAGCTCCAGCTCGCGCACCGCGCCTCGCACGACTCGCTGACCGGCCTGCCCAACAGTGCGGAGCTGCGGGCCAGGCTCAGCGCCCGGATATGCGGCAGGCCGGGCGCCTCCCGCGCCGCCACGGTGGTCGAGCAGCTCGACGCCGCGTTCGGCGGCTACGACGGGGGCCCGGGGCCGCAGGCGCCGGGCGGCGGCTACCAGGGCGGCCCCCACGGGCCCGCCGCCCACCAGGACACACCCCACGAGGGTCACGGGGGCTACGGGGGTGCCGCGTACCCGGTCGGCGGCTATGAGGCCGGCGCCCCCGACGAAAGCGCGTACGAGGCGGCCTACGAAGGCTACGGGTCGGGCCAGGACGCCTACGAGGAGCGCACCGGCGAGCGCGGCGGCAGCTTCGGCGGCTTCACGGCCGGCGGCTTCGACCACCATGTGCACCTCGTCGCACCGGGCGAGCGCGAGGGCGCGAAGGGCCTCGCGGTCCTCTTCTGCGACCTGGACGGCTTCAAGTCGATCAACGACAGGTTCGGCCACAACACCGGAGACGCCGTGCTGATCGAGGTGGCGCGGCGGCTCACCACGGGTGTGCGGGACGGCGACACGGTCGCGCGCCTCGGCGGCGACGAGTTCGTCGTGCTCGCGGACGGCCTCGGCCCCGGCGACGCCTCCGACCTCGCGGCCCGCCTGCGCAACGCGATCCTCCCGCCGATCCGGGTGGACGGCCGCGCGGTGCGCGTCGGCGCCAGCTTCGGCATCGGCTGGGCGGCGTGCGGCATGACGGTCGAGGAGGTGCTCCAGTCGGCCGACCAGCTGATGTACGTGGAGAAGCGGTCGCGCAGCAAGGTCAGCCGCAGGGCGGGCTGAGCCGCCCCGCGCCCAGCACACCGCGCCCGGCGCCCCGTGCCCGGCACAGCACCCGGACACCGCACCCAGCCGAGCACACCGAAGCCCTCCTGCCCCGGCCGTCCCGCCGTATCCGCGGGCGCGCGGAATCGGCGGGCGAGACATTGTTCACCCCCGCGCCCCGTCCGTGTCGCCCGCCGTCCACCTGCCCCACCCTGAGGTGGCAGAAGGGCCTCACGGCCCGTGTTCACGGGACGGAGCGGCGTCCTGGCGCCCAGATTCTCGCGGTAGGCTCGCCCGGTCGGCGACGCTGACGAGATGGTAGAGGAGTGACTCAGGGATGACGGCCGGGAACGACGGCGCGAGCACACCCGAGGACGACGACCCCTTCGGCTACCTGTATGCCGACGGGCAGCAGTCGGGCGGTGCCCAGCAGCGGCGGCAGGGCGGCTACGGCTACCCCGGCCCCGCGGCCAAGCCCGGCGTGCCCAGAACGTCCTACAACCAGGTCAGGACCGTCGGCGAGCGCCAGTACGGCTACCCGCAGCAGCAGGTGCCGCCGCAGGGCGCCCCGTACGGGCCGCCCCCGCAGGGCGCTCCGTACGGCCAGCAGGGCCAGGCGGCGTACGGGCAGCAGCCGGGCGGCTACGGCTCCCCGAACCCGCACTACGCGGCGCCCGAGACCCAGGCCGTGCCCGGGGGCCCGGTGCGCCAGGGCCCGCCGTCCGGACAGCCGGGCCGGGGGCGCGGCGGCCGGGGCGGCCCGAACACCCGCGGGCTGCTGATCGCCGCGGTCGCGGTGGTCGCGGCCGTGGTCATCGGCATCGCCGTCGCCCTGATGACGAGCAACGGCGGGGACGGCAAGGGCGACGAGGCGGGCGGCGGCGCCTCGGCTTCGCCGAGCGCGGGCGCCTCCCAGCCGTCGGGCGGGGCCTCCGCGAGCGCGGGCTCGGACGGCGCCTCGCTGCCCGAGCAGGACGCCTCGACGCTCCAGCTCGGCGGGCCCGCCGCCACGGCGTCCGACGTGCCGGGCGCGAAGGCCAAGGGCGGCGTCTACGTGGCGATGCCGGGCGAGGGCGCCTCGGCGACCTGGACGGTCGACGTGCCGAAGGCGGGCGCGTACACCCTCTTCGCCAACTACGGCGTGCCGGGCAAGGACGCCAAGATGTCCCTCTTCGTCAACGACGGCGACCGCAGGTCGATCAGTATGAAGAACTTCGCGGGCGCCCCCGAGGGCCAGGCGGACAAGGGCTGGACGACGACGTTCTCCTGGATCAACCTCAAGAAGGGGTCCAACACGATCAAGATCTCCTGCGAGCAGGGCGACCAGTGCGGGGTCAACCTCGACCAGCTCTACCTGAAGGCGGGCAACGTCAAGGGCTGACCCCGCCCGCGGACCGCCCCGCGGGAAGTACGCCACCGTCCCGGCCGCCGCATCGCGGGGCCGGGACGAGGTGTTTCCCGGGGTGTGCGGAGCCGCCGCAGCTCACGCGGTGTCGGCGACCGCCACCAGCGGCAGCACCTCGGTGTAGGTGTCCCGGTCGAACTCGCCGGCGGCCGGGGCCGCCACGGTCGCCGCGGAGAGCGCGACGGCCCGCCGCAGCCGCTCCGGCCAGGGCACGCCCTCGACCAGGCCCGCGAGGAGGGCGGCGACGGCGGAGTCGCCCGCGCCCGTCGGATTGCCGTGCACCGCGGACGGCGGGCGGGCCAGCCACGACCCGTCCGCGGTGACGGCCGCGAGGCCCTCGGGGCCGAGGGAGGCGACCACGGTACGTGCCCCGCGCCTGCGGGCGTCCCCGGCGGCGCGCAGTGGCTCGCGCGCGCCGGTCAGCAGGGCCAGCTCCTCGGCGTTGGGCTTCACCAGGTCGGGCCTGGCGGCGACGCCCCTGCGCAGCGGCTCGCCGCTGGTGTCGAGCAGGACGGGCACCCCGGCCGCGCGGGCGGCGCGCACCAGCTCGGCGTAGGCGCCCACGTGCACGCCCGGCGGCAGGCTGCCGCAGAGCGCGACGGCGTCGGCGCGGCCGAGCAGCTCCGTGTAGGCGTCGGTGAACGCCCGCCACTCGGCGGCGGTGACGAGCGGGCCCGGCTCGTTGAACTGGGTGGTGTCGCCGCCGCGGCTGTCCGCGACCGCGACGGTGCGCCGGGTCGCGCCCTCGACCGGCACGAACGCGTCGGCGGTCGCGGGCGACAGGTCCGCGAGCAGCCGCCGCACGTCGTCGCCTGTGCGGCCGCCGAGGAAGCCGGTGGCGACGGCCTCGTGGCCGAGCGCGGTCAGCACCCGCGCCACATTGACGCCCTTGCCGCCGGGCCGCTCGATCACCTCGGTCACCCGGTGCGTGGCGTACGGGACGAGGGAGGCGGTGCGGTAGGTGAGGTCGAGGGCTGCGTTGAGGGTGACCGTGAGGATCACGCCGCGCTCCCCCTTCTGCCCCTGACCGGTCCTGCGGTCGCGGGCCCGCTCCCGGCGGGTTGCCGCGGCCGGTAGGTGATCATGCCAGAAGCGCGGGCTCCGGCACAGACCTGTCCGCGGTCCGCCCCGGGTGGCCGTGCGGGCACGGCCGCACGGCCGGAGCGCTCAGGCCGTGCGCGGGTCCACCACCCAGGCGCCCTTGCGCAGCACGCCCTTGAGGGTGAAGTCGGCGTCGAGGACGACGAGGTCGGCGTCCTTGCCGGGTTCGAGCGAGCCCACCCGGTCGTCGATGCCGAGCAGCCGCGCGGGGTTGGCGGAGATCGCCCGCACGATGTCCTCGACCGGCATCAGGTCGACCGTCGCCGCGCGCTTGAAGGCGGTGTCGAGCGTGAGCGTCGAGCCCGCGATGGAGCCGTCGTCCACCAGGCGCGCGACGCCGTCCTTCACCTCGACCTCCAGCGGGCCGAGCGCGTAGGCGCCGTCGCCGAAGCCCGCCGCGTCCATCGCGTCCGTGATGAACGCCGTACGGGCGGCGCCCGCGCAGCGCACCGCGAGTTCGAGCGCCGCGGGGTGCAGGTGAGTGCCGTCGTTGATCAGCTCGACGGTGACGCGCTCGTCCTTGAGCAGCGCCGCGACGGGACCCGGCACCCGGTGGCCGAGCGGCGGCATCGCGTTGAACAGGTGGGTGGCGACGGTCGCGCCCGCGTCGATCGCCTCGGCGGTCTGCTCGTACGTCGCGTCGGTGTGGCCGAGCGCGGCGATCACGCCGTGGTCGGCGAGCAGCCGCACGGAGTCGAGGCCGCCGGGCAGCTCGGCGGCGAGCGTCATCATCTTCGCCGTGCCGCGCGCCGCCTTCACCAGCGCGAGCACCTCGGCCGGGTCGGGGTGGCGCAGCAGCGCCTCGCTGTGCGCGCCCTTGCGGCAGGGGGAGATGAAGGGGCCCTCGAAGTGCACGCCCGCCAGGTCGCCCTGCTCGACCAGCTCGGACAGCTCGCCCGCGCGCCGCGCCAGGAAGTCGGGTTCGCCGGTGACGGTGGAGGCGACGACGGTCGTGGTGCCGTGCTCCCGGTGCGTACGGACGCCCCGCAGCACCTCCTCGGCCGTGCCCGAGGTGAAGGACGCGCCGCCGCCCCCGTGGTTGTGCAGGTCCACGAAGCCGGGCACCAGCCAGTGGTCCGTCAGGTCGACCACTGTGGCGCCCTCGGGGGCCGCCCCGGCGATCCGGCCGCCCTCGACGATCACCCGGCCGCCGTCGACGACCCCGGTCGGCAGGACGACCCGGCCCCCGGCCAGCACGGTGCAGGTGCCGGCGCCGACGGGCGCCGCCGACGTGCCGGGCCGCGCCGCGGCGGGTGCGGAAGCGGGGGGCGTGGATGCGGCGGCCATCAGGCGCTTACCTCCGTGGCGAGTAGGTCCCAGGCGAGCAGGCCGGCCCCCAGACACCCGGCGGTGTCACCGAGCGCGGCCGGAACGATGGTGGGCAGTTTCTGGAAGGTGACCTTCGCCGCGACCGCCGCCCGCAGCGGTTCGAAGAGGGTGCCGCCGGCCTCGGCGAGCCCGCCGCCGACGATCAGGGTGCGCGGGTCGAGCAGCGTCAGCGCCGTGACGAACCCCGCGGCCAGCGCGTCCACGGCGTCCCGCCAGACCTCGACGGCCCGGGGGTCGCCGGAGGCGACGGCCTTCGCGCAGTCCGCGGCGTCGGCCTCCGGGTCGCCGGACGCGGCAGCCCAGGCACGGGTCACGGCGCGGGCCGAGCCGTACATCTCCAAACAGCCGTACTGCCCACAGCTGCACTCGGCACCACCGGGGCGCACCACCACATGGCCGATCTCGCCGGCCACGCCGTGCGCGCCCGCCTCGATGGCACCGTCGATGCCGATGGCGCCCGCGATGCCCGTGCCGATGGGCATGAACAGGAAGCGGTCGGAGCCGCGCCCCGCGCCGAGGCGGCCCTCGGCGAGGCCGCCGGTGCGCACGTCGTGGCCGAGCGCGACGGGCACACCGCCGAGCCGCTCGGAGACCAGGTCGCGCAGCGGCACGTCGCACCAGCCGAGGTTGGCGGCGTAGACGGCGACGCCGTGCTCGGTGTCCACGACGCCCGGCACGGCCACACCGGCGGCCCGGGCGCCGGCGCCCCACCGCTCGGCGCCGTAGGCGCGCAGGTCCGCGGCGAAGCCGAGGATGGCCTCGACGACGGCCCCGGGCCCGCGCTCCCTGCCGGTCGGCCTGCGTGCCTCGTGCAGCAGCTCGCCGTCCGCCCCTACGAGGGCGGCCTTCATGCCGGTGCCGCCCACATCGAGGGCGATGACGTGTTCCACGCCGGACAGTCTCCCGCGTGCGCCGCAAGAGGTCTAGTCCACTCCCCGTTTCGCGCCCCGTGATCTTCCCCGCCTTCACCCGCGGTACGGCTTGCGGCATTCGTCCGTTCGCCTGGACTCAAACGTTCGAACAAGACAAAATCGCGGTTCGATCGTCGAATTCCCGCCGGACGGCGGGCGAAGGGTGGGAAGAGAACCCGTGCGGCACCGCTATCTGGGCATAACCACGGCCATAGCCGTCATGAGCACCATGGGTCTCGCGGGTTGCAGCGGCACGACCGGCTCGGGCGATGTCACGCTCAAGCTCGTCGCCGCGGACTACGGGAACAGCCCGGAGACGTCCTCCAGCGTCTACTGGAAGAAACTGGCCTCGGAGTTCGAGCGGACCCACCCGGGCATCACCGTCGACGTGGACGTCCGGTCGTGGAAGACCGTCGACGCGGACGTGGCGGCCCTGGTCAAGAAGGGCCAGGCGCCCGACATGGCCCAGGTCGGGTCGTTCGCCGACTACGCGGAGGCGGGCAAGCTCTACAGCGCGGACCAGGTCCTGAGCGTGCCGGTCCAGTCCGGCTTCGTCGCCCAGCTCGCGGCTGCGGGCAAGGTCGACCAGACCCAGTACGGGCTGCCGTTCGTCGCCTCGACGCGGCTGCTGTTCTACAACCGCAAGCTGTTCGACGAGGCCGGGATCAGCGCCCCGAAGGACTGGGACGACATCCGCAGCGACGCCGAGGCGCTGAAGGCGGAGGGCGTCCCCGTGCCGTTCGCGCTCCCGCTCGGCACGGAGGAGTCGCAGGCCGAGACGATGATGTGGCTGCTCAGCGGGGGCGGCGGCTACACCAACAGCACCGACGACTCGTACAGCATCGACTCCGACGAGAACGTCAAGACCTTCGAATGGCTCCAGAAGAACCTCGTGGGCAAGGGCCTCACCGGACCGGTCAAGCCGGGCGAGCTGGACCGCGCCGACGCGTTCAAGCAGTTCACCGAGGGCAAGGTCGGCATGCTCAACGGCCATCCCACGCTGATGAACAGCGCCCGCAAGGCGCACGTCGACTTCGGCATGGTGCCCATGCCGGGCAAGGACGGCGACGTGAAGTCCTCGATGGGCGTGGCCGACTGGATGATGGCGTTCAAGCAGAACGGCCACGCCCAGCAGATCGGCGAGTTCCTCGACTACGTCTACAACGACAAGAACGTCATGGACTTCGTCAAGCAGTACGACCTCCTGCCGGTCACCTACAGCGCCAACACCCTGATGGCGCAGGACACGGCCCACAACGACCTGCGCGAGTTCCAGAAGACGCTCGACAACGCCGAGCTCTACCCGTTCGGCAAGAGTTCGTGGTCGCAGGTGAGCGACGAGATCAAGAAGAACATCGGCAAGGCGGTCGAGCCGGGCGCCGACCCCCGGCAGATCCTGACCAGGATCTCCAAGGACGCGAACACCGCGGACGCCACCGAAGCGGGCAAGTAGCCTGGACGCCGTGCCCGCAGACCCCGCAGCCCCGCCCCCGGAGGACCCGCCGTCCCCCGGGGCCGGGGCGTCGGCGCCTCCGGATCCGGCGGCCGGGCCGGGGGAGCCCGCCGGGCCGGGGGAGCCCGGGGCGGTGGGGGAGCCCGAGGAGGCTCGGGAGCCCGTGGGGCCCCCGGGGTCCCGGGAGTTGAGCGATCGCGACCGTGCCGTGCTCGCGTTCGAGCGCCGCTCGTGGCCGGGGCCAGGCGCCAAGGAGCGGGCCGTCAGGGAGCGGCTCGGCATGTCGCCGACCCGCTACTACCAGCTGCTGAACGCCCTGCTCGACGACCCGGCCGCGCTGCGGCACGACCCCGTCACGGTCAACCGGCTCGTGCGCGTGCGCGCCGCGCACCGCGACGCCCGCTGAGGGGCCGGGGCCGTCGGGGGCCGGTAGGGTCGCAGGCATGGGCAGCAACCCCGCCACTCTTCCGCAGCCGGCCACCGACGCGGGCGCCGAGGGCCTCGCCGCGCTGCTCGCGGCACCCGGCAGCGCCGTCGTCGCGCTGGACTTCGACGGCACGCTCGCCGAGATCGTCCCCGACCCCGAGCAGGCCAGGGCGCACCCCGGCGCCGTGGAGGCGCTCGCCGCGCTCGCGCCGCGCCTCGCGTCCGCCGTGGTGATCACCGGCAGGCCCGCGTCCGTCGCCGTGGAGTACGGCGGCTTCGCGGGCGTCCCCGGCCTCGAACGCCTCGTCGTCCTCGGCCACTACGGCGCCGAGCGCTGGGACGCCGCCACCGGCACGCTGGAGACGCCGCCCCCGCACCCGGGCGTGGCCGGCGCCCGCGCGGAACTCGACGACGTGGTGCGCAGGTTCGCCCCGGGCCGGCAGGTGTGGACCGAGGAGAAGGGCCAGTCGTTCGCCGTGCACACCCGCAGGGCCGCCGACCCCGACGCGGCCTTCGCGGCGCTGCGCGCTCCGCTGCGCGACCTCGCGGTCCGCCACGGCATCGTCCTCGAACCCGGCCGCCAGGTCCTCGAACTGCGGCCGCCCGGCATGGACAAGGGCACCGCGCTCACCGCGTACGTCCGTGAGACCGGCGCCCGCACCGTCGCCTACGCCGGCGACGACCTCGGCGACCTGTCCGCCTTCGACGCGGTGGACGCCCTGCGCGCGGAGGGCCGCACGGGCCTCCTCCTCAGCAGCGGCACCGCCACCGCGGCCCTCACGGCACGCGCCGACCTCGCCCTCGACGGCCCGTCGGCCGTCGTCGCCTTCCTCACCGCCCTCGCCGCCCGCCTCGGCGGCGGCGCCTGACCCGGGGCGCGTGCCTCAGGCGACCCGTCCGACGCGGATGGCCACGATCGTTACCGTGTGGTCGGTGATGGTGATCCGCTCGCGGCTGTGCGAGGCACGCCGGACCCGCGAACCGAACCGGGCACGCGCCTCGGCCATGGGCAGAGTGTCACTTATGGCGGAATTGTGCAGTAGTGCGCACTCGTGATGTGGTCGAAGTGCGGACCGCCGCGCCCCTCAGGCGCGCAGTTCTTCGAGCTGGTCGAGGAACCAGCGGGTCGGGGGGAGGGCCGTGGCCGCGGCGGCGAGGCGCTTGGTGCGGCGGGCGCGTTCGTCGTCGGGCATGGTCAGGGCCTCGTGGAGGGCGTGGGCCGTCTCCGTGACGTCGTACGGGTTGACGCTCAGCGCGTCCTCGGCGAGCTCCGCGTGGGCGCCGGCCTCGCGGGAGAGGACCAGCGCGCAGCCGTCGTCGGAGACCACGGGGACCTCCTTGGCGACCAGGTTCATGCCGTCCCTGATCGGGTTGACGAGCGCCACGTCCGCGAGGCGGTACGCGGCAAGCGAGCGCGCGAAGTCGTCCTCGACGTGCAGCACGACGGGCGTCCAACCGGGTGTGCCGTACTCGGTGTTGATCTCGTCGGCGAGCTGCCGCACCCGCTCCGTGTAGTCGCGGTAGACCGCGAGGTCCTGACGCGAGGGGTAGGCGAACGCCACGTGCACCACGCGCTCGCGCCAGTCGGGGCGCTCCGCGAGGAGCGTCCGGTAGGCGAGCAGCCCGCGCACGATGTTCTTCGACAGCTCCGTGCGGTCCACCCGTACCACCGTCCGCCGGGGCGCGCCCGAGGGGTCCGTGCCGATCTGCTCGCGCAGCGCGGCCATCCGCTCGTCCACGTCGGGGCGGTGCGCGCGCTCGCGCAGGAAGTCGCCGTCCGCGCCGAGACCGTGCACGCCGACGCGGGTGTTGCCCGTGCCCCCGAGCAGTTCGTCGCAGCAGGCGGCGAAGGCGTCCGCCCACCGCCGGGTCAGGAAGCACGCGCGGTCGGCGCCGAGTATGCCGCGCAGCAACTGCCGTGCGATGTCGTCGGGCAGCAGCCGGAAGTAGTCGACGGGCGCCCACGGCGTGTGGGAGAAGTGCCCGATCCGCATGTCGGGCCGCAGCGCCCGCAGCATGCCGGGCACGAGCGCCAGGTGGTAGTCCTGCACCAGCACCGCGGCGCCCTCGCCCGCCTCGTCCGCGAGCGCCTCGGCGAAGGCGCGGTTGTAGGCCTCGTACGACGCCCACTGCGCGCGGAACTCCGCGCCGAACGACGGTTCCAGGGGCGTCTGGAACAGCATGTGGTGCACGAACCACAGCGCGGAGTTGGCGATCCCGTTGTACGCATCCGCGTACACCTCGGGCGGGACGCCCAGCATGCGCACCCGCTGCCCGCCGGTGTCGGCGGGGTCGAGCGCCCCTCCGGTGCGCCGCACCGCCTCCCGGTCGCCGTCGCCGAGCGCCGCGCACACCCATACCGCGCCCGCGTCCGGCCCTATGGCGGAGAGCCCGGAGACCAGGCCGCCGCCGCCGCGCCGCGCGGTGAGCCCGCCGTCGTCGCCCAGGGTGTACGAGACGGGACCGCGGTTCGATGCGACCAGGATCGGGGCGTCGTGCAGGGTAGCCATGGGGCGAACCTAGCCCGTCCGGGAAACGCTCAAACGTACGGACGGGGCTGGTGGGACCTTTGATGCGGCGCATGTGACGGCGCATGACGGCACGGCCACGGCGCGCGCACGGACCGTGCCGCGGTGATCACCGAACGCCGCGGCCGCCCGCGCTCCGTGACGCCGCGCTCGGGTGCGCGCCCGCTCACGCCGCGCGGCGCGCCGTGTACTCCTCGATCTCCCGCATGGGCGGCCGCTCCTCCGTGTCGACCGCGTGCGTGCGTGGCTCGAAGCCCTCCGCGCCGCGCTCGAACTGCGTCAGCGCGGGCCGTACGAGATGGGCGCGCGACAGCCGCTGTTGCGCCGTGCGGTAGATCGCGGCGGCCATCCGCCCGAGCGCCCGGTCGTCCTGGTGCCTGTGCAGCCGCACCCCCACGTCGACCTGCGCGAGCGCGTCCAGCCCGACGAGCTGCAGCGCGTCCACGAGCAGGCCGAGCTCCACCCCGTACCCCACGGGGAACGGCAGCCGTTCGAGCATCTGCCTGCGCACCGCGTACTCGCCGCCGAGCGGCTGCACGAAGCCCGCGAGCAGCGGCCAGTGCAGATTGAGCAGCGGGCGCGCGACCAGCTCGGTGACCCGCCCGCCCTGGCCGGCCGCGGGCCCGCCGCCGGAGCCCGCGCCCAGCGGCCTGTCGTACATGGCCTTCACGAACTGCACGCCCGGGTCGGTCAGCAGCGGGCCGACGATCCCCGAGACGAAGTCGGCGGAGAACTCCCGCAGGTCCGCGTCGACGAAGCACACCACGTCGCCGCTGGTGACCAGGAGCGAGCGCCACAGCACCTCGCCCTTGCCCGGCAGGGCGGGCAGCCGCGGCAGGATCGCGTCGCGGTGCACCACCCGGGCGCCCGCCGCCGCGGCCACCTCCGAGGTGCGGTCGGTGGAGCCTGAGTCGACGACCACCAGCTCGTCCACGAGCGGCGCCTTCTCCATCAGCTCGCTGCGGATGACGGAGACGATCCCGCCGACCGTCGCCTCCTCGTCCAGGGCGGGCAGGACCACGCTCACCGTCGTCCCCCGTGTGGCCTTGGCCACCAGCAGCCGGTCGAGCGGACGCTCGCCGACCGACCAGGAACGCCTGGTCAGCCAGTGTTCCACCTCTTCCAGCACGATCGGCTCTCCCTCGTCGGGCCACTGCGTGATCCGTCTCGCGTGCCGGACGGCCCTTAGCGCCGTCCGGTCCTTCGGCTACAGTCTTGAACAACGCGAAAGACGCCCGCATGCCGGGTGGGCCTCGCGGGACAAACGCACCGGAGCCCGGTTCCGGTTGCCATACCGCTCATCCAGAGGGGCAGAGGGAACGGCCCGTTGAAGCCCCGGCAACCCTCCCGCCGACCGCGAGGTCACGGTGGGGAAGGTGCCAATTCCGTCTTGCGGCGAGACGCGTCGCGAGGAAGATGAGGAGAAAGGACCTCGCCTCCATGGCTGTGCAGACCGTCCACACCACCAGCGCATCCGACGAATCCGGCACGGGCACCGTCGATCTCGGACCCGCCGCCGCCCTCTCGTGCCGCGAATGCGGGGAGCGCTTCGCGCTCGGCCCGATCTTCGCCTGCGAGAGCTGTTTCGGCCCCCTCGAAGTCGCCTACGACCTGCCGGACGACGGCCCCGACGCGCTGAAGAAGCGCATCGCGGAGGGCCCCGACAACATCTGGCGCTACGCCCCGCTGCTGCCCGTCCCCGCCGACGTGGCCGCGCACCCCAGCACCAACCCCGGCTTCACCAAGCTCGTGCGCGCCGACAACCTCGCCCGCGAGCTGGGCATCACCGGAGAGCTGCACGTCAAGGACGACTCAGGCAACCCGACGCACTCCTTCAAGGACCGTGTCGTCGCGATCGCCGTCGAGGCCGCGCGCGCCTTCGGATTCACCACGCTGTCCTGCTCGTCCACCGGCAACCTCGCGGGCGCGGTCGGCGCGGCTGCGGCCCGCGCCGGCTTCCGCTCCTGCGTGTTCATCCCGCACGACCTGGAGCAGGGCAAGGTCGTCATGGCCGCGGTCTACGGCGGCGAACTCGTCGGCATCGAGGGTAACTACGACGACGTGAACCGGTTCTGCTCCGAGCTGATCGGTGACCCGCTCGGCGAGGGCTGGGGCTTCGTGAACGTCAACCTCCGCCCGTACTACGGCGAGGGCTCCAAGACGCTCGCGTACGAGATCTGCGAGCAGCTCGGCTGGCGGCTGCCCGACCAGATCGTCATCCCGATCGCGTCGGGCTCCCAGCTCACCAAGATCGACAAGGGGCTGCGCGAGCTGGTGAAGCTCGGGCTCGTCGAGGACAGGCCGTACAAGATCTTCGGCGCGCAGGCCGAGGGCTGCTCGCCGGTCTCCACCGCCTTCAAGGCGGGCCACGACGTGGTGCGGCCGCAGAAGCCGAACACCATCGCCAAGTCGCTGGCGATCGGCAACCCGGCCGACGGCCCGTACGTGCTGGACATCGCCCGCCGCACCGGCGGCGCGGTGGAGGACGTGAACGACGAGCAGGTCGTGGACGCCATCAAGCTGCTGGCCCGCACGGAGGGCATCTTCGCGGAGACCGCGGGTGGCGTGACCGTCGGCGTGACCAGGAAGCTGATCGAGGACGGGCGGCTCGACCCGGCCCTGACCACGGTCGTGCTCAACACCGGCGACGGCCTCAAGACCCTGGACGCGGTCTCCCCGACGACCGGCCCCACGGCGACGATCCGGCCCAGCCTCGACGCGTTCCGCGCGGCCGGGCTGGCGAGCTGACCGCCGCGCGCGCCCCGTACCCGAGCCCCGAGACACCCGAGAGGCAGGCACCCCGCCCATGAGCGTCACCGTCCGCATCCCCACCATCCTCCGCACCTACACCGGCGGCAAGGCCGAGGTCCCGGCCGAAGGCGCCACACTCTCCGAGGTCCTGGCCTCGCTGGAGAAGGACCACCCCGGCATCGGCGGGCGCGTCCTGGACGACGAGGGCAAGCTGCGCCGCTTCGTCAACGTGTACGTGAACGACGACGACGTCCGCTTCGAGCAGGGCCTTGAGACGGCCACGCCGGACGGCGCGGGCGTCTCGATCATCCCCGCGGTCGCCGGCGGCTGCTGACCGCCCGCGGGCCCAACGGCCCGGCGCCGCGCGGCAGTCGCCGCGAAAGGCCCCCACCGCTCCGGCGTGTGGGGGCCTTTCCGTATGGTTGAGCGCGGTACGATTCATGCGAGCACGGGTCCGCCCATCCGCGACGTGCCGAGCCATACCCCACGCGCACAGGAACGCGACAACATCGGGTCAAAGTTTTGTTACTGATTGCGCAATAAGTGTGCTTTGCGCGGCCCGACTTGCCCAAGAACGCGAACATGCTTCCGGTTCGCGTCTTCAGTCATGCCCAGAATTCTCGTCGGATTGACCTGTTGCAGAGGGCAGTTGGGCAGATACATTCAGCCGCGGTCGACGCGTTCCGGCGCGAAGTGCGGTCCCGTGCAGGGGCCAGTAATAGGGGAGTTAGGCATGGCTCAGGGCACCGTCAAGTGGTTCAACGCGGAGAAGGGCTACGGCTTCATCGCGGTCGACGGTGGTGCGGATGTTTTCGTCCACTACAGCGCGATCCAGATGGACGGGTACCGCACCCTTGAAGAAGGTCAGCGAGTTGAGTTCGAGATCTCGCAGGGCCAGAAGGGTCCGCAGGCGGACATGGTCAAGCTCGCCGTCTGATCCCGGCGCGATCGGCCAGCAACACACACAAGCGTAACCGAGGGGCCCGCACCCCGCAGACACCGGGGGTGCGGGCCCCTGGCGTGCGCCGGACGAGGGGGTGCGCGGACCCCGCGCGCCCCGGCGGCGGGGTCCCGTACCGCGGAGCGGCTTGCACTCGGGTGGGTCGAGTGCTAATCATTGGCGTTAGCACTCTACTAGTGAGAGTGACAACTTGGACCGGGTCAGTGAGGCCCGAGGCGCGAGTCCGGAAGGAACGGGCAGCGCACTGGCCGTCCGTCGCGGGCACGGGCGCGGTCCGGAGCAATCCACCCCAGTCCGGGAGGACCACTTCACATGGCCAAGATCATCGCGTTCGACGAGGAGGCACGGCGCGGCCTGGAGCGCGGGATGAACCAGCTCGCCGACGCCGTCAAGGTCACCCTTGGCCCCAAGGGTCGCAACGTCGTCCTTGAGAAGAAGTGGGGCGCGCCCACGATCACCAACGATGGTGTCTCCATCGCCAAGGAGATCGAGCTCGAGGACCCGTACGAGAAGATCGGCGCCGAGCTGGTCAAGGAAGTCGCCAAGAAGACGGACGACGTCGCGGGCGACGGCACGACCACCGCGACCGTTCTCGCCCAGGCCCTGGTCCGCGAGGGCCTGCGCAACGTGGCCGCGGGCGCGAACCCGATGGCCCTCAAGCGCGGCATCGAGAAGGCCGTCGAGGCCGTCTCCGGCGCCCTGCTGGAGCAGGCGAAGGACATCGAGACGAAGGAGCAGATCGCCTCCACCGCCTCCATCTCCGCCGCCGACCCGCAGATCGGCGAGCTCATCGCCGAGGCCATGGACAAGGTCGGCAAGGAAGGCGTCATCACCGTCGAGGAGTCGCAGACCTTCGGTCTTGAGCTGGAGCTCACCGAGGGCATGCGCTTCGACAAGGGCTACATCTCGGCGTACTTCGCCACCGACATGGAGCGTATGGAGGCGTCCCTGGACGACCCCTACATCCTGATCGTGAACTCCAAGGTCGGCAACGTGAAGGACCTCCTTCCGCTGCTGGAGAAGGTCATGCAGTCGGGCAAGCCGCTGCTGATCATCGCCGAGGACGTCGAGGGCGAGGCCCTTTCGACCCTGGTCGTCAACAAGATCCGCGGCACCTTCAAGTCCGTCGCCGTCAAGGCCCCGGGCTTCGGCGACCGCCGCAAGGCCATGCTCGGCGACATCGCCATCCTCACCGGTGGCACGGTCATCTCCGAGGAGGTCGGCCTCAAGCTGGAGAACGCGGGCCTCGACCTGCTGGGCCGTGCGCGCAAGGTCGTCATCACCAAGGACGAGACCACCATCGTGGACGGCGCCGGCGACAGCGACCAGGTCGCGGGCCGTGTCAACCAGATCCGCGCCGAGATCGAGAACAGCGACTCGGACTACGACCGCGAGAAGCTCCAGGAGCGCCTGGCGAAGCTGGCCGGCGGCGTGGCCGTCATCAAGGCCGGTGCCGCCACCGAGGTCGAGCTCAAGGAGCGCAAGCACCGCATCGAGGACGCGGTGCGCAACGCGAAGGCCGCCGTCGAGGAGGGCATCGTCGCCGGTGGTGGCGTGGCCCTGCTCCAGGCGTCCTCCGTCTTCGAGAAGCTGGAGCTGGACGGCGACGAGGCGACGGGCGCGCAGGCCGTCAAGCTCGCGCTGGAGGCCCCGCTGAAGCAGATCGCCGTCAACGGCGGCCTTGAGGGCGGCGTCGTGGTGGAGAAGGTGCGCAACCTCACCGTCGGCCACGGCCTGAACGCGGCCACCGGCGAGTACGTCGACATGATCGCCGAGGGCATCATCGACCCGGCGAAGGTGACGCGCTCCGCGCTCCAGAACGCGGCCTCCATCGCGGCCCTGTTCCTCACCACCGAGGCCGTCATCGCCGACAAGCCGGAGAAGGCCGCCCCCGCGGGCGCGCCGGGCGGCATGCCGGGCGGTGACATGGACTTCTGATCCTCGCCACGAGGTTCGGAAGCCTGCACGGCTCCTTCCGAGGGCGGCATCCCCTACTCCCAGGGGGTGCCGCCCTCGGCGCTTTCCCCCGGCGCTTCCGCGGACCGCTGCCGGGAGGGTACGGGCGGCGCGGGCGGCGCACGCCCGACAGGTCGCGGGCGTACGCCGCGTTGCGGTCGCCGACGTCAGGTCGCTGCACGCGCGGCCGTCGCGTGCGCGCTGGCCCTGCGGTGCGCCCCGCTCGGCTTCCCGGCCCTCCAGACGGCGGGTTCTTGTGACCGTGGCGCTTGCGCCGCGGGTGCCCATGCCGGTGGGGCACATGGCGGTCGCCCATCTGGTGGCGAGCGTGGCCGCCGCCCTCGTCCCGACGCCTGCGGCCTCGGCTCCGTCGACGCGGCCCTCGCCGTGGCGCTGGTGGCGGCGGACGCGCCCGCGGCGGT
Organism: Streptomyces tremellae; assembly: GCF_039540215.1. NCBI lineage: Bacteria > Bacillati > Actinomycetota > Actinomycetes > Kitasatosporales > Streptomycetaceae > Streptomyces > Streptomyces tremellae. Next base: position 18,857 of record NZ_BAABEP010000034.1, on the reverse strand, counting down.
GGCGACCTCCGCGGTGCTCGGCTTCCGGACCATCACCGTGTGGCTGCCGCTGGTGCCCGCGGCGGTGACGTTGGGCGCGCTGGTGCGCAGGCGGGCGGTCTGGGGAGGGCCGCGCCGGGCCCTCCCCGCACCGCCGTGGTTGCGCTGCCGGGCGCGCCCGGTCAGCTGCTGGGGAGCGCGGCCTCGGGGGCGGCGGGGACCGGTTCCCGCCCGGTGGCGGGGGCGGTCTCCCGGGCTGCCTCGGGCTCGGTGTTCAGCTCGCGCAGCATCGTCTTCGTGAAGCCGAACCAGTACGTGGCGAGGAAGCCCGCCAGGTAGCCGACGACAAGACCCACCGCGTACACGGAGATCATCACGCCCATGCCCTTGTTGCCCGCGAGGAGCGGGAACAGGGCCCAGCCGGACGGGCCGATCGCGGTCGAGCCGACCGCGTCGCCCAGCTGGTTGAAGAGGCCGACGAAGCCGCCGCCGAACGCGCCGCCCACGCAGGCCGTCACGAACGGGCGGCCGAGCGGCAGCGAGACGCCGTAGATCAGCGGCTCGCCCACGCCGAGGAAGCCGGCGGGCAGCGCGGACCTGATGGTCCTGCGGATCGAGCCGTTGCGCGGGAGCCGCAGGTAGACCGCCATGGCCGCGCCGACCTGTCCGGCGCCCGCCATCGCCAGGATCGGCAGCAGGACCGTGTAGCCCTGCTGCTGGATCAGCGTGGTGTGGATCGGGATCAGGGCCTGGTGCAGGCCGAGCATCACCAGCGGCAGGAACAGGCCGCCCAGCACGAACCCGGCCGCCGCGCCGCCGTTGGACAGCAGCCAGGTGGCGAAGGAGCCGATCGCGGAGGCCACCTCGCCCGCCGCGTACATCAGGCCGAAGAGGGTGACGAGCCCGGCGACCAGCACCGTCAGCGTCGGCGTCACCAGCACGTCGAGAGCCTCGGGCACCCATCTGCGGCACCACTTCTCCACGGTCACCGCGAGCAGCGCGGCGCCGAGCGCGCCGAGCACGCCGCCCTGGCCCGCCGCCAGCTTCTGGCCGAACGCGTCGACGGCGGTGACGCCGGGGAAGACCGTGATCGCGGCGACCGCGCCGCCGAGCACCGGGGTGCCGCCGAACTCCTTCGCCGTGTTGTAGCCGACGAAGACCGCGATCAGTGACATGAACCCGGAGGCGAGCGCGGCCAGCGCCGGGACGATCGACGGCAGCCAGTGCAGGTTGGTGAGGAGGCCGTTGATGCCCGAGATGATGCCGCAGCCGATGAGGGCGGGGATCAGCGGGACGAAGATGTTGGCGACCCTGCGCAGGAACAGCTTCACCGGGGTGGCGTTCTTCGCCTTGCGCGCGGCCCGCATCTGCGCGCCCTGCGCGGCCAGTTCCTCGGCGGTCCGCGGCCGGGCCGGGGCGCCGCCGTCCCGCCCGGGGGCCGGGGCCTCCTGGGCGGGACCCGCCGACGCGGGACCGGCTGCCGCGGTGTCGCCGGCCTCGGCGACGAGCGACTCGAACTCGGGGGTCACCCGGGCGACCGCGCCAGGGCCCAGGACGATCTGGTACGTGTCGTCCTCAACCACGCCGAGCACCGCGGGCAGCGCTTTCAGGGCCTCGTCCTGGACGAGGGACCTGTCCCGCAGGCCGAGTCTGAGGCGGGTCATGCAGTGGGCGACGGAGGTGACGTTCGCTGCGCCGCCGACGAGCGGCAGGATCGCCTCCGCCGTCGCGCGGTTCTTGTCAGTTGCCATGGTGCCTGGAACCTTGCTGTGCGAAGGGGACCCGCGTACGGGTGGGGGCTGTGCGAAGGGGGACCCGGCACGGGTGGGGCCGTGCGGGACGTCATCCGGGGAGTGACCCGGCGGCTTGGAGCGCCGCGCGCAGATGGCCGTGCGACCGTGCGAGCAGGGCGGCGGCCGTGGGGCCGTCGACGCCGCCGACGAGGGTGAGGATCGCGTTCTTCACCTCCCCGTCCGTCGCGGTCAGCGCGGCCTCGATCTCGGCGTCGGACGCGCCGGTGGCGAGGGCGACGATGCGGCGCGAGCGCGCGCGCAGCTTCTCGTTGGAGGCCCGGACGTCGACCATCAGGTTCCCGTAGGTCTTGCCGAGCCTGATCATGGTGATCGTCGAGATCATGTTGAGCACGAGCTTCTGCGCGGTGCCCGCCTTGAGCCGGGTCGAGCCCGTGATCAGCTCGGGGCCCACGACCACCTCGATGCCGTGGTCGGCGGCGGCGGCGAGGGCGCTGTCCGCGTTGCACGAGAGGCCGACGGTGAGCGCGCCGAGCGACCTCGCGTGCTCCACCGCGCCGATCGCGTACGGCGTCCTGCCGGACGCGGAGACGCCCACGACCGCGTCGTCGGGGCCGGCGCCCAGCGCGTCGAGGTCGGCGGCCGCCAGCTCCTTGGAGTCCTCCGCGCCCTCCACGGAGGTCACCATCGCGCCGGGGCCGCCCGCGATCAGGCCCACCACCTCGCCCGGGTCCGTGTTGAACGTCGGGGGACACTCGCTCGCGTCGAGCACGCCGAGGCGGCCCGCGGTCCCCGCCCCCGCGTAGACGAGCCGGCCGCCGCGCGCGGCGCGCTCGGCGATCGCGTCGATGGCCGCGGCGATCCGCGGGAGCTGCGCGGCGACGGCGGTGGGGACCGTGGCGTCCTCGCCGTTCATCAGGCGGGCGATCTCCGCCGTGGGGAGCCGGTCGATCTCGGCGAGGTCGGGGCGGAACGCCTCGGTGGTCAGGGTGTCGAGCTGCGCCCGGAGGTCTCCGTACGGCGCGGACGCGGGTGTTGAGGTCATGTCGGCTGCGGCTCTTTCTCGGGGCGCGGGGGGCGTGGTGGGGCCCGGGGGCGGGGGGCTTGCGCGGTGTGGCCGGTGCGCGGGCCGGTGTGCGGCGGCTGGACGGCGGGTGGTCCTCCCCGGTCCTGTACCGGGTGCCCGCCGCTCGGCGGGCACCGCGTGGTCCTGCGGCCTCAGTGGGCGCCGCGCGGGCTGTGCCGGTGGGCCAGCGCCTCGTAGGAAGCGGACAGCGCGGGCGCCGCGGTCTCGTACGTGCGCTGGGCGACACCTATGAACAGGCAGTCCACCACGAGCAGCTGGCTCGTCCTGCTGGACATGGCCGCGGGGCGCAGCTCACTCTCGCGCGCGGTGGACGTCGTCAGCACGTGGTCCGCGTACTGCGTCACCGGGCTGTCAGGTCTGCCGGTGATCGCGACCGTCGTCGCGCCCCGGTCGAAGGCGGCGCGCAGCGGCTCTATCACGTCGCCCGTCGAGCCCGAATGGGTGATCGCGACGGCCACGTCCCCCGTGCGCAGCTGCACCGCGTTGGTCACCGCGAGGTGCGGGTCGGTGTGGGAGTGCGCGATCAGCCCGATCCTCAGCAGCTTCTGCGCGAGGTCCATGCCGACGAGCGAGGAGGCGCCCACGCCGTAGATGTCGATCCTGCGGGCGGCGACCGCGGCGGAGACCACGGCGCCCAGCTGGGCCGTGTCGAGGGACGCGGCCGTGTCGGCGAGCGTCTGCTGCTCGTCGTAGGCGAGCTTGGCGACCACGTCCGCTATCGAGTCGTCCACCGCTATGTCCGCGGTGACGGCGGGGGAGCGGCCGGACTGCTGCTGGGCCGCGAGGCCCGCGAGGGCGAGCCGCAGATCCCGGTAGCCGGGGTAGCCGAGGAGCCGCGACGTGCGCACGACTGTCGCCTCGCTGGTGCCGGTCAGCTCGGCGAGACCGGTGACCGTCAGGGCGGCGCAGCCCGCGGGGTCGTCCGCGACGGCCTCCGCGACCAGCTGCATGGAGCGGGTCATGGACGGCGCGAGCGTGCGCACCTTGGCGGCGAGGGCCGCGGGGCCGGGCACGGTGTCGCCGTTGAAAATTTCCTTCAGGTCACGGGTCACAATTGAAAGATATTTTCGGGTGGCGTGGGCCGTCAACCCCTCGTCCACCGCCTGTGGACAACCGGCGGACAATGGCCGAATGGACGAGGTGAACCCGTTGGAACAGGCGCTGCACGGCGCGCGTGCGCTGATCATGGCCGACCTGGCCGCCGACGACGTCGCGGGCGCCGAGACCGTCTCGCTCGTCGAGGAGGCCGTGGCGCACCGCAGGTGGTGGGTGGAGCAGTGGCCCGACGGCGCCCCCTACCTCGCGGGCCTGGTCGCCCAGGACGTCCAGGACGCCGTGCTCGAACGGTTCGGCAGGTGGCCGCTGTGCCCGGTCTGCGGCGGCCACGACCCGCACGCGCTCGACGTGGAGCCGGAGCTCGGCCCCGACCCGCACTGGGTGTGCCCGGAGCAGGCGGTCGTCGTCGCGCGCGTCGGCGGTCTTGGCGCGCGGCCGTGACCGTGTTCATCGACCCGCCGACCTGGCCGGGCCACGGGCGCATGTGGTCGCATCTGGTCAGCGACGCCTCGTTCGAGGAACTGCACGGCTTCGCCGCGGCCCTCGGCTGCCCGCCGCGCGCCTTCGAGCGCGACCACTACGACCTGCCGTCGCACCGCTACGCCGACGCCGTGCGCGCCGGGGCCGTCGAGATCGGCTCGAAGGAGCTGGTCCGCAGGATCACGGCGGCCGGCCTGCGCCGGCCCAAGGGGCGCCCGGCGGCCTGAGGGGAGCGCCAGGTGCGCGCCGGTTCGAGGGGAGCGCGGTGCGCGACGCGGGCGTCGTGCGGGGGTACGTGCGCGCGTACCGGTTCCCGTACGCGTGTACCCGCTACGGCCGCGGCGGCGGCGACGACCAGACCTCGCCGCCGTCGGCGCCGGCCAGGACGAGCCTGCCGTCGTCGCCGAGGACCGCGCGCGCGACCTCGCGCCCCCGCGTACCACTGCTCCAGAGCTTGACGCCGGTGGGCGCGAACACGGCCAGATCGCCGCTCTCCTGGAGCACCAGGCGGTTCGGCAGGCCGACGAGTTCTTCGTCGAGCAGCGTGCCGGTCCGCCACACGGCCGCGCCGTCCTCGGCCCGGTGGATCACCACGTCGCCGTCGTCCTGGTTCACGAGCAGAAAGCCGCCTGACGCGGAGCTGAGCGACCCGAGCCGCAGGGAGCGGCCCGGCAGCAGCTCGGTCACCCGGGGCAGGCCGTCCAGCCGCTGCCGCAGGGCGCGGGCGCCGTGCGGCGCCCCGGCCTGCCGCTTCCGTACGGCCTCCTCGGCGCCCGCGGATTCCGGGGGACCCTTCTCGGTTTCCACGTCGTCCGTCAGGATCCCGAAGTCGGTGAGGAAGCAGGCGACGTCGCCCCTGGCGGTGCGGCCGATCCAGGTCGGGTAGTCGCCGTCGCCCCAGCCCGTGCGGAAGACGACCATGGCGTGCTCGTCCCCGTCCACGGGCACGGTGACCGGGAGGCATCCGGCGTCCGGACCCGTGACGGCGCGTGGCCTGCCCGCGATGGCTGCCGCCACCCGGCCGATGAAGTCCTCCTCTGCGCCCGCGGCCCGGAACGCGCCGGCGTCGGCGAAGCACCCGGTGCCGCCGTCGACGGGGTAGCCGGGGGGTGCGTCCTCGTCGGACTCCTCCTGGTTTTCGCCGGGCAGGAGGGCCGGCTCCCAGGCGGCGACGGGCTCGTCCCGTATCGCGAGCCGGGCCGCGGCCACGCGGGAGTCGCGGTGCTCTCCGTCCTCGCCGAGCAGCTGCGCGGTGACCAGGACCACCGGATAGGTGCCGGGCCCGACCGCCTGGGCGAAGGCGAGTCCTTCGGGGTCTTCGGTGCCGCAGCCGAGCGGTTCCGCCGCGACGACGCTGCCGGTCGGCAGTGACAGCGGTACGCCCGGCAGCTCCCGCACCACGAACCTGCCCTCGGCGCCGGGGAGACGGTGACTGCTGCCGGGCGCGAGGAGCCGCGCGAAGTCGGGGGCGGGCATGGAGTCTCCTGCGGGGTGCGTGGTGGCAGGTGCGGTCGGTCCCGGTGAACGTACCGCGCACCCTTCCGGCGCCGCGCGGGGGATGTGACCCGTGGTCGGATGCGGGGCCCGGCGGACTCCTCAGCCGTGGTACGGCTGCTCCGGCGCGTCCGGGGCCGCGGAGTGCTCGCGGGGCGTGGGGGCGCCGCCGTACGCCTCGGCTGCCGCGGTCCGCCCGTACTCCTTCGGGCCCGGTGCGGGCGGTACGGGCCGCTCCCGCGGCGCGGGTACGGACGCGGCGACGAGGCGGCCGTGCGACTCCTCGCCGCGGTGCAGCCGCGTCGCCAGCGCGCACAGGCCGATCGCGACGACGGCCATCGCCGCCCCGGCCCACGCGGTCGAGGCGAAGCCGAACCCGGCGTCGATGACCCGGCCGCCGAGCCAGGGGCCGGCCGTGTTGCCCGCGTTGAACGCGGCCGTCGCGGTGGCGCCTGCGAGCGTGGGCGCGGCGGATGCGACGTTGAACATCCGGGCGTTGAGCGCGGGCGCCGTGTAGAAGGCGGAGAAGCCGAGCAGGAACGTCAGCACGACCGCGGCCACCGGGTGGGACGCCGTCAGCGCCAGCCCCGCGAGCAGCACGGTCGAGGCGGCGACGCCGCTGAGCTGCACGCCGAAGAGGTGCGCGTCCGCGTACCTGCCGCCGACGACGGTGCCGAGGAACGCGCCGAGGCCGAACAGCGCGAGCACCGTGGGCACCCAGCCGTCCGAGAGCCCGGTCACGCCGGTCAGCAGCGGCGCCATGTAGGAGAAGGCGCAGAAGACCGCGCCGCCGGCGAGCGCGGTGATCGCCACGGCGAGCCACACCTGGCGGTCGCGGTAGACGGTCAGCTCGCGGCGCAGTTCTGGCCGCCGCTCGGGCAGGGGGATGCGGGGGATCAGCGTGACGACGCCGGCGAGGGCGATCACGGAGGCGACCGCCACCGCCCAGAACGCGGAGCGCCAGCCGAGGTGTTCGCCGAGGAAGGCGCCCGCGGGCACGCCGAGCACGTTCGCGATGGACAGTCCGCCGATCATCACGGACATCGCGCGGGCCCTGGCGGTGCGCGGGACCATCGCCACGGCGACGCTCGCGCCGACCGCCCAGAACCCGGCACAGGCGAAGGCGCTGGCGACGCGTGAGGCGAAGAGGACGCCGTACGTGGGCGCGAGGGCGCCCGCGATCTGGCCGAGGCCGAAGACCGAGATCAGCGCGATGAGGGTGGTGCGGCGCGGCAGGCGAAGGGTCGCCACGGAGAGCAGCGGCGCGCCGATGACCATGCCGATGGCGAAGGCGGACACCAGCAGCCCCGCGGTGGGTATGGAGACGTCCATGTCGCGGGCGATCGGGGGCAGCAGCCCGGACAGCATGAACTCGCTGGTGCCGAGGGCGAAGACGGAGAGTCCCAGGATGTGGACGGCGAGCGGCATGCGGTCGCGTCGAACCGTTGGCTGAGGCATGACCGCGTCAACGGTGGCCGCGCTTCGGGGCATTCCCGGCGGACCCGGCGTCCGCCACCGCTGCCGCTGCCCGGTATCTGCTGTCCGCCGCCGTTGCCGGCTGCCCGCTGCCCGGTACCTGCTCCCGCTGCCCGTTGCCCGCTGCCCGCTGCCCGCTGCCCGCTGCCCGCTGCCGTTGCCGCCGCCCGGCCGTCGGGGCGCGGTCAGCCGGCGGCGAGGAGGCGCAGCTCGGTCGCGAGGTTGCGGCGGGCGGGCTCCTCCCAGGCGCTCTCGCCGTGCGGGGTGTGGAACAGCCGGGGCAGGGCGAGGAGCTGACGCAGCACGTCGGAGCGCCCGGTGCGGAAGAGGTCGTCGGGCACGAAGCCGTACTCCTCGCGGACCTCGGCCGCGTAGGCCGCGTACGCGGCGGGCGGGGAGGCGAGGACCGCGAGGTCGGCGTCGCACAGGACGGCGCCGTTGCGGTCGGCGGGCCCGGGGGCGTGGGTGGTGGTGAGCCGCACGAGGCGCGCGACCTCGGCGGTGGCGGCCCTGCTGACGCCCGCCTCTGGCAGGGCACGCTCGGCGAGGCGCGCCGAGCGTTCCTCGTTCTCGCTGCGGTCGGGCCGGTACACGGCGTCGTGGAACCAGGCCGCGAGCCGTACGAGCGCGGGGTCGGCGGCGTACCGCTCCAGCGTGTCGACATGGTCGAGCACGGCGGCCAGGTGCCGGGTGGTGTGGTAGCGCCGCTGGGGCTCCGACCAGCGGGCGAGCAGCGCGTCCGCGTACGGGTACGGGTCGGCGTCCGCCGCGCCGCCCGCGGTCCCCAGCGCGGAGGCGAAGCGCGCGCGCAGGGCGGCGGGTTCGGGCGCCGCGGCCCCCGGGGCGGTCCGGGGCGTGCCGTCCCCCGGTCTGGGGGCGGGGTTCTCCACAGGCTGGGGCATGCGTACGACGATACGGCCGGTGCTGTGGACAACGCGCGGCACGGCGGCGGCCGCCCGGCCTACGGTTCCGGCATGACGAACGACCAGACGTGCCCCATGTCCTTCGGCGGGACGCGCCGCATCGTCCTCGACGGGACGTGCCCTATGTCCTTCGGCGGGCCGCGCCGCATCGTTTTCGACGGGACGTGCCCTATGTCCTTCGGCGGGCCGCGCCGCATCGTTTTCGACGGG